>NZ_CP080414.1:277500-427500 GCF_019457615.1 Shewanella zhangzhouensis | reverse complement strand
ATCACGGCTTTTTCGAACTGGCGAAGTACCGGCGTGCCCACCATTTGCTCTTTGGCATCGTACGCCTGGCGCCAGGTATCCACGATACGCTCACGCAGGGTCTCTTCGTGCAGGTCGTCTTCTTTATCCAACCATTCCTGCACAGGCAATTGCAGACCAAACTCTTTGGCAAGGCGATCTTCCAGACCCGGCACATCCCACAGTTCTTCCACTGACTGAGGTGGAATATATTGGCTGATTACGCCGTCAACCACATCGGCCTGGATGTTCTTGATCGTATCTTCGATGCTTTCGGCATCCATCAGCTCGTTACGCTGGGCGTAAACAACCTGACGCTGGTCGTTGGCTACGTCATCAAACTCGAGCAGTTGCTTACGGATATCGAAGTTACGTGCTTCTACTTTACGCTGAGCGTTTTCAATGGCACGGGTCACCCATGGGTGCTCAATGGCTTCGCCCTCTTCCATGCCCAGCTTCTTCATCATGTTGGCAACGCGCTCAGACGCGAAGATGCGCATCAGGTTGTCTTCCATCGACAGATAGAAGCGAGATGAACCCGGATCGCCCTGACGACCTGAGCGACCACGCAGCTGGTTGTCGATACGGCGAGATTCGTGGCGCTCGGTACCCAGAATGTGCAGACCACCGGCTTCAACCACGGCGTTATGGCGAACTTCCCAATCGGCGCGGATGTTGGCGATGTCGGCTTCAGTTGGGTTTTCCAACGCCTCAATTTCTGACTTCCAGTTGCCACCCAGCACAATGTCAGTACCACGACCGGCCATGTTGGTAGCCACGGTCACGGCACCACTGCGACCCGCCTGGGCCACAATTTCCGCCTCTTTCTCGTGGAATTTGGCGTTCAGTACCTGATGGGGGATTTTATCCTGGTTCAGCAAACGCGACAGCAGCTCTGACTGCTCAATGGAAACGGTACCCACCAGCACAGGCTGACCGCGCTCACGGCAATCTTTGATGTCGGTGATGATGGCCTGGTATTTTTCACGGGCAGTGAGGTATACCAGATCCGGCATATCTTTACGCACCATAGGGCGGTTGGTTGGCACCACCACGGTATCCAAACCATAAATGTGCTGGAATTCGAACGCTTCGGTATCGGCAGTACCCGTCATACCGGCAAGCTTCTCGTACAAACGGAAGTAGTTCTGAAAGGTAATGGAGGCGAGCGTCTGGTTTTCGTTCTGAATGCGCACGCCTTCTTTGGCTTCAACCGCCTGGTGCAGACCTTCAGACCAGCGACGGCCCGGCATGGTACGACCGGTGTGCTCATCCACGATAACCACTTCATTATTTTGCACCACATAATCCACGTCCTTTTCGAACAGGGTATGGGCACGCAGGGCCGCGTTAACATGGTGCAGCAAGGAAATATTCGCTGCTGAATACAGGGAGTCACCTTCGGCAAGCAGGCCAGCTTCGGTCAGCAGTTGCTCAACCTTTTCCTGACCGCGCTCGGTCATGTGCACCTGACGGGCCTTCTCATCGATGGAGTAGTCACCCTCACCCACGAACTCTTCGCTGTCTTCCTTTTCCTGACGGATAAGGCTTGGGATCAGTTTATTGACCCGCATGTAAAGTTCAGAGCTGTCTTCAGCGGCGCCGGAGATGATCAGTGGCGTACGGGCTTCATCGATAAGAATGGAGTCCACTTCGTCAATCAGGGCATAGTGCAGTGGACGCTGGACGCGATCGTTTGGCGAAAACGCCATGTTGTCGCGCAGGTAGTCAAAACCAAATTCGTTGTTGGTGCCGTAAGTGATATCGGCATCGTAGGCGGCTTTTTTGTCGGCGTGGCTCAAACCAGCCACGTTTACACCGACAGACATACCGAGGAATTCAAACAGTGGGCGGTTGTTCTCTGCGTCGCGGCGAGCCAGATAGTCGTTCACCGTGATCACGTGCACCCCTTTACCGGTCAGGGCATTGAGGTAAGCAGGCAGTGTGGCGGTCAGAGTTTTACCTTCACCGGTGCGCATCTCGGCGATGCGGTTACTGTCCAGCACCATACCGCCCATCAGCTGCACGTCGAAGTGGCGCATCTCAAATACGCGTTTGGATGCTTCACGAACAGTGGCAAAGGCTTCAGCCATCAGCTCATTGAGAGTGTCGCCCTTTTCGAGGCGGGCCTTGAACTCGGCCGTTTTGGCCTTGAGTTCCTCATCGGAAAGCTTCTCGTATTCCGCTTCCAATGCGTTAATTTTTACTACGACCTTGCCCAGTTGTTTCAGGGTGCGGTCGTTACGGCTACCAAAAATTTTTGTCAGTAAATTACCAAACATCTGATTACTTATCTCAATGAAGGCCAAGTCCCTGGACGAGTCTCACAGCCAAAGTTGTTAACCTGCCTTGCGGTAGACATATTTCTGTGGGTCAATCTGCTGACCCGACCGCAACACTTCGTAGTGAACATGGGGACCGGTAGAACGGCCGGTACTGCCCATGGTGGCAATTTTTTCACCCTTGGCGACTACATCACCTACAGCTACTGACAAAGTTTTATTGTGGCCGTAGCGGGTACGCAGACCATTGCCATGATCTACTTCCACCAGTTGGCCATAACCGAACATGTCTCCGGCCCATGTCACTACACCACCTGCGGTGGCGATAACATCGGCCCCCTCTGTGCCGGCGAAGTCAATGCCTTTATGCATGGTTCTTCGGCCGGTGAAAGGGTCATTGCGTAAACCGTAGGGCGACGAGAGATAGCCTTTGCTGACAGGGCGCCCTGATACATAACGTTCTTCATCTATATGGAGATTGGCTGCCACGGTTTCAAGTAGTGCCAGCTGAGCGTCATTGTTATCAATTCTGAGTGCCAGCTTATTCATGTCTTCAATAAGCTGGTTGAGTTCGATAGCAGAGCCGAGATCGCTCGAGCCACCCACGCCGGCTTCGGCGGAGAAGTCGAATTGATCTTCAAGCTTGTAATTTTGAGCAACCTGCTGACCCAAAGCTTCCAGGCGAGTAATCTTCGCCTGCATGCGGCCTACGTAGGCGGTCAGAGTTGCGAGTTGGGATTCGGTCGCATTTTTCAGCTCAAGCACTTCGCGCTTTTGGCTTTCACGCGCCTGGCGTTCATTGTCGACACTGGCCTGCTGGCTTTCAAAACGGGCACTGTTGTGCTGATACAGACCTGCGCCTGTGGCCAGCAACAATACCGGAAGCAGCAACCATCGTTTACCGGGCTGCCAACGGGTTACACCGCTGCGGCCTTGAATAAAAACTGTTACACTCATAGCTTCAATCAGCCATCTTCTTATTGAATGAAAAAGTTACCTCAGGACCTCGCTGCGCTCATGCACACGACCGGCACTCTGCCGGATATCGCCGAAAAGGCGGAGCTGCTCAACAATCTGGATCAAGTCGTGAAACAGATGGTATCAGGTCCGGTCGCGGAGCAACTCAAGGTAGCCAATCTCCGCCACGGTACTCTCGTTATAGAAACGGCAACGGCCGCATGGGCCGCCCGCATCAACTTTCAAAAGCCTATGCTACTGAAACAACTGCAGGCCGAAACGCTCCCAATGCTCACCGCTATTGACGTTAAAGTCAACCCGGCGCTGGCACACTATCGGCCAAAAGCCACAGTGAACACCAATCAACTCAGTGAAACAGCAGCGGCACATCTCGAAGCGCTGGCAGAACATACCGAAGGCAGTCTGGGCCAGAAACTGAAACGGCTGGCTGCATTGGCCAGCCGTCACAGGCAGTCATGAAGTTAACTTATCATGCTCAGGCAAACACTGCATTGCCGGGCATGGCAAAACTGACAGGTGCGTCAGCTTCTTTGTCAAAGCTCACCAATTCCCAGGCATCCTGAGCGGCAAGCACTGCCCTGACCAATTGGTTGTTCAGGGCATGGCCGGTCTTATAGGCACAAAACTCACCTATGATGGCATGACCGGCGACATAGAGATCGCCAAATGCATCCAGGATCTTGTGCTTAACGAACTCGTCCTCATAACGCAGGCCATCGGGGTTGAGGACGCGGTATTCATCAAGCACCACGGCATTTTCCATGCTGCCACCCAGCGCCAGATTGTTGGCACGCAGATACTCAATATCGCGCATAAACCCGAAAGTACGGGCACGGCTGATATCTTTCACAAAGGCAGTAGAGGAAAAGTCCATCACCATATGCTGTTGGCTGCGGGCAATCTCAGGGTGATTAAAGTCAATGGCAAAGTTGACTCTGAAGCCCTGGAACGGACGGATTTCCGCCCACTTGTCGCCGTCTTCCACACGTACGGTGCGCTTGATACGCAGATATTTTTTGGGCGCTGACTGCTCCTGAATACCGGCACTCTGCAGCAGGAATACGAAGGGGCTGGCGCTGCCATCCATAATCGGGATTTCGGGCGCGTCCACTTCGATAACGGCATTATCAATGCCGAGACCTGCCAGGGCGGCAAACAGGTGCTCGATAGTCGAAATGCGAACACCTTCATCATTTACCAGAGCGGTACACATGGTCGTTTCCCGAACCATATTCGCCAAGGCTGGAATGGCCACGGCGGGGTTCAGGTCGGTACGCATCAGTACTATCCCTGTATTGATTGGCGCGGGTTTAATGGTAAGCGTGACCTTATTACCGGAGTGCAATCCAACACCGGTGGTCTTAACCATTTCTTTAACTGTTCTTTGAAAAATCATTCAGTTACCCGTTTTGCATTCAACAAATCTCTGTCACTCAGGCAGTCGAAAACGACAGCCAAGAGTGCGGCTGGTCAGACATGCTACCACAAGTCAGGCATTTCACAAAAAATAAGCTACTTTGCCACTTTGCTGTCTGTACCGGTTTTTTTACTCAGTCAGCCTGCTTGCGCAGAAAAGCCGGAATATCCAGGTAATCAAGCTCGTTCTTCGGTGCAGTCGCTACCTGAGGTGCAGCTGATGGTACAGCATTACCTTTGGGTGCGGCTGGCTGAGTCTGATATACAGGCTCTTCGGCTACAAAGGTTTCAACCTTTGGCTCAACAACCACAGGCTCCGGACGAGGCTGAACCTTGGGTACCAGCTGGATATCAGGCTTCTTATCGGCGCCGATACCGGTGGCAACCACGGTCACACGCAGTTCATCGCTCATCTCTGGGTCGATAACGGCACCCACGACCACGGTCGCGTTGTCTGACGCGTAGGCCTTCACGTGGTTACCCACGGTTTCGAACTCTTCGATGGTCATGTCCATACCGGCGGTGATGTTCACCAGCACGCCACGGGCACCGGCGAGGTCGATGTCTTCCAGCAATGGGCTGGCGACAGCGGCTTCAGCAGCTTCTTCGGCGCGGTCTTCACCACGGGCAACACCGGTACCCATCATGGCGTTACCCATTTCAGACATAACGGTTTTCACATCGGCGAAGTCGACGTTAATCAAACCTGGACGGGTGATGAGCTCGGCAATACCCTGCACAGCGCCCAAGAGCACATTGTTGGCAGCCGCGAAGGCATCCAGCAGTGATGTACCACGGCCCAATACCTTGAGCAGCTTCTCGTTGGGGATGGTGATGAGGGAGTCAACGTGCTTGGCAAGCTCTGCAATGCCCTGTTCGGCATAGGCCATACGCTTTTTTCCTTCGAAGGGGAATGGCTTGGTCACCACGGCCACAGTGAGAATGCCTTCTTCGCGGGCCACTTCGGCCACCACTGGCGCAGCACCGGTACCTGTACCACCGCCCATACCGGCAGCGATAAAGATCATGTCCGAGCCCTTGATAGCAGCGCGGATGCTTTCTTTGTCTTCCTCGGCGGCCGCACGGCCCACCTCAGGATTGGCACCGGCACCCAGGCCCTTGGTCACATCACGACCCAGTTGGATCGTTTGACCCGCAGCTGACTTGCGCAGCGCCTGTGCGTCAGTGTTGGTTGCCACGAACTCAACACCTTCAATATTGTGCTTAACCATATGTTCAACGGCGTTGCCACCGCCGCCACCGACGCCGATGACTTTAATCACCGCCTCGTCAGAATGAGTATCCATGATCTCAAACATGGTCTGAATCTCCGTTTGCCTGCGTTAGTTAAAATTCACCCTTAAACCAGCTCTGGACCCGATTCCAGACACTGGTGACCCCTTGACGCTGCGGACGCTCGTATTGCCGCTCAAGCACCCGACGCGCGCCATAGTGAAGCAGCCCCACCCCGGTGGAGTAAATGGGCTGATCCACATATTCGTATAAACCTTTGACCGGCATGGGCGACGCCACCCTTACCGGCATGCCGAACACAGCTTCGGCTACATCGACAGCACCTTCGATTGAAGCGGTACCGCCGGTGAGCACTATGCCTGCGGCAATCTGATCTTCCAGTCGAGCGCTGCGAAGCTCTTTAAGTACCAGCTCGAACAGCTCCTGATATCTTGGCTCAACCACTTCAGCCAGGGTATGGCGAGACATGGTGCGCGACGGACGGCCCCCCACAGAGGGCACTTCGATACTGTCTTCGCGGCTGACCATGGCACTGCGCGCACTGGCGTATTGCACCTTGATTTGCTCGGCATGTGACAGCGGCGTCCTGAAAATTTTGGCGATATCGTTGGTCACCTGGTTACCGGCCACAGGTACTACGGCGCAGTGACGCAGAGCACCATTGGTGTACACGGTAATGTCTGTGGTACCACCACCGATATCCACCAGGCACACGCCCAGGTCTTTTTCATCATTGGTCAGCACTGCATCGGCCGAGGCGATACCGGAAAACACCAGGTCATCTACCTTAAGACCACAGCGCTCGACGCTCTTGGTAATGTTTTTGGCCATGTCGTTGGCGCAGGTGACGATATGCACCTTGGCCTCCATACGCATGCCAGACATGCCGATGGGGCTGCGGATCCCTTCCTGCACGTCGATGGCGTATTCCTGCGGCAACACGTGCAGGATGCGGCGCTCCGTGGGGATCTTCACCGAGCGGGCCGTGTGGATGACGTTGTCCACGTCTTCCTGAGTCACTTCTTCATCGTTGATGGACACCATGCCGCGCTCGTTCTGGCAGGCGATGTGCTTGCCGGAAATCGACATGTACACAGACGACACCTGACAATCGGCCATCAGTTCGGCCTGATCCAGTGCCCGCTGCACGCTGCGCACGATAGAGTCGAGGTCGTTCACCCCACCCTTGTCCATGCCCCGGGAGGGATGGTTGCCAAGACCCACAATGCTGATCTCTCCGTCAGGCATGACTTCGCCGATGATCGCAGCGACCTTGGCGGTACCTATGTCCAATCCGACTATCAGATTTCTATCCTGGTTCTTGGTCATCAGTTAGCGACTCTCTTGTTTTGTCTCATCCCAGCCTACGGCCAATCCTGTGTCGTAGCGCAAATCCACTCTGGCGACGGCCTTTGGCTGCTTGGCCAGCGTGGGGTACACATTGATAAAGCGCTGTACCCTCGCCATCTTGTCTTCCCGCCCAAGTTCCAGAGTGATGCCGTTATCAAGCACGGCAATCCACGCATGTCTTGGACTCAGGCTCAGGCTCTCAAGCCCATAGCCATTAATCCTCAGCAGTTCCGCTATCTGCCGGTAAGAGGTGAGCACCTCTGCCGACATATTTTCTGGCCCGGACAGTTTGGGCAGGTCGGTCAGCCCCTGCTGCTCAGGTGCGCTGAACACCTCGCCCTGCTCGTTCACCCAATCCATGCCGTTCCAGCGGGCGGCGGCCTGCTGCTCCTGTAGGTACACCTTGATACGCGCCGGCCACATCCGTCGTACCGATGCCTTGTATACCCAGGGCAAGGCTTCAATCGCCTGCTGTATTTCCATCACATCGGCGCTGAAAAAACTTCGCGCCATCAGTTTTTCCATGGCACCACGGATTTCTTCCTCCGTGGTGTACACCCGGTCGCCCTTGATAACCAGGGCCTCAATGGGCAGGGCTTCTGCATTGTTCAACAGCCCATGGAGCCGATAGCCGCTGTACCCCAATCCGGCCAGCACCAGCAGAAAAAAGCTAAAACCGGTAATCAGGTACCAATTAAGCGAACATAATCCAGCCCAAAACTGCGCTCCGCGCTGGCGAAGCTCCGGCCCTCTGGGCCGCTTTTCCGGCGGCGCCCTGCGCGTCGGGGTTTTCCTGTCTCTTGCCAACGCCTGCTCCTCAGCGCCGAGCCACAGAATAACCGGCCATTATATAGACCCGGGATCTCAGGTCAAAGACCAAAGAGAACAACCACTTAACTGATGAAATTTTCAACAGCATTCAGCTATTTTCCACCTTGGCAAATCCAAGCTCGGTAGCCGCCAACTCCCGGGACAATGCACCAATATTGCCAGCCCCCTGGCACAGCAGCAGATCGCCATCGGCCAACACATCCGGCAGCACGGACGTCAGCTGCTCTGGGCTTGCCACAAAAATCGGCTCCAACTGGCCACGCTGACGGATAGAGCGGCACAGGGCGCGGCCATCGGCACCGGGAATGGGCGTTTCTCCGGCGGCGTATACTTCCAGCAATACCAGCTTGTCGACCTGGGACAACACTTCGACGAAGTCCTCGTACAGGTCGCGGGTACGGGTATACCTGTGGGGCTGGTATGCCATCACCAGGCGCTTATCGGGCCAACCGGCGCGGGCGGCTTTAATGGTCGCAAGCACTTCGCTCGGGTGGTGGCCATAGTCGTCCACCAGCATGACCTCACCGTTGGGAGTCGCAAACTTGCCCAGATGTTGGAATCGGCGACCTATACCCTGAAATTCGGCCAGCGCTTTAACGATGGCCTCGTCTTCGATGTCATCCTCTGTGGCCACGGCAATGGCCGCCAGGGAGTTAAGCACATTGTGCTGCCCGGGCAGATTCACCTTGAGTGACAGGTCGTCTTTGCCCTTGCGGCGCACGGTAAAGCGGCAGCTGTGGCCTTCCTGTACAAAGTTCAGCGCCTGCACATCGGCATCATCACTGAAACCGTAAGTCACGACCTGACGGCCAATGCGCGGGATAAGCTCGCGCACCACTGGGTCGTCCACACATACCACGGCCACACCGTAAAACGGCAGATTGTGCATAAAGTCCACGAAGGTGGACTTGAGCTTTTCGAAGTCGCCGCCGTAGGTGTCCATATGGTCGGCTTCGATGTTGGTCACCACGGTCACCATGGGCTGCAGGTGCAGGAAGCTCGCATCACTCTCGTCGGCCTCGGCAATCAGATAACGGCTTGAGCCCAAACGGGCATTGGTGCCGGCACTGTTAAGCAGTCCGCCTATCACAAACGTCGGGTCACGCTCGGCCTGACCATAGATACTGGCAATCAAACTGGTGGTGGTGGTTTTGCCGTGGGTACCGGCAACCGCCACGCCATGGCGATAACGCATCAGCTCGGCAAGCATCTCTGCGCGGCGCACTATGGGAATACGCTTCTCTTTGGCAGCGGCGATTTCAGGGTTGTCCTGCTTGATGGCGGTTGATACCACCACCACATCCACACCACTGACGTTATCGGCGCCATGGCCGATAAAAATACGGGCACCCAGACTTCCCAGACGCTCTGTCACGGCATTGTCGGCGATGTCCGACCCGCTGACCTGATAGCCTTCGTTTACCAGTACTTCGGCAATCCCGCCCATACCGGCGCCGCCAATACCAACAAAGTGGATGCGGCGCACGCGGCGCATTTCGGGGATCATGGTACGAAGCTGTCTGTACTTCTCTGTCTGTGTCATAACTAACCTTTATTTCGCCAGTTCGCGGCAAACCTCAGCCACACGTTCGGTGGCATCCAATACGGCCGCCGCCCTGGCCCTTTCACCCATACGGGTCAATTCATCTCTGTCACCGGCAAGCAACTGCAGCTTGTCGGCCAAAAGCTCTGTGGTGGCAATGGGCTGGGGCACCAAAAAGGCCGCGCCTGCATCCACCAATACCCGGGCGTTCATGGTTTGGTGGTCGTCCACCGCATGGGGATAAGGCACCAGAATACTGGGCAGCCCCACCGCAGCGAGCTCAGATACGGTCAGGGCGCCCGCCCGGCACAGCACCACATCGGCCCAACGATAGGCCGCTTCCATATCATCAATAAATTCAGCAATCTTGACGCCGCCATCCTGGCCCTGCTGCTGATACTCGGCCTGCACCGCCGACAGATTGTTCTTACCCGTCTGGTGCCACACAGTCACAGGCTGGAGCTGGGCGATTCTGGCGGTGACCGAAGGCATCAAATCGTTAAACACCTTGGCACCCAAGCTGCCGCCAACGACCAGTACTTTCAGCGCTTCGGTACGTGACTCACGGGGCTTGGCTCCCAGTGCCACCAGCTCTTCGCGGATGGGATTCCCCACGGTTGTTCCCAGAGTGCCGAAAGCGCCCTCGAACGCGCAGAGCACCCGGGTCGCAATCCGGGACAATAACTTATTGGTCATACCCGGAATGGCATTTTGCTCATGGAGCACCAGAGGAATGCCACAGAGTTTTGCTGCCACACCGCCCGGGCCACTGGCGAAGCCACCCATGCCAAGCACCACATCCGGTTTGAACTGACGAATGACCTTTCTTGCCTGCATCACGGAGCGCAGTACCTTAAAGGGTGCGGCGAGCTTACGCAGCAAACCATTTCCGCGCACGCCCTGAATATCGATAAAGTCGATATCGAAACCATGCTGAGGCACCAAACGCGCCTCCATGCGGTCGGCCGTGCCGAGCCAGCGTATTTGCCAGCCTTCACTGGCGAGACGCCTGGCCACCGCCAGCGCAGGAAAGACGTGACCACCGGTGCCACCGGCCATCACCAAGAGTCTTTTGCCTGTCTGTGGGCCCATTTAGAGTCTCCCCTGTACTGCCTGAATCTGACTCAGGCGTTTTTCATAATCGATGCGAAGCAAAATACACACGGCCGAGGTCATTACCCACAAACTGGAGCCGCCGTAGCTGATAAAGGGCAGCGTCAGCCCCTTGGTGGGCAACATGCCGATACTGGCACCCACATTCACCACGGTCTGGAAACAAATCCAAATCCCGATGGCGTAAGCGAGGTAGCCTTCAAAGGCACGCTCGAGCCCCAAACACTCGTTACCCAGACGTATGGCGCGCAGCGCCACAAACATCAATGCCAGCAGCACCATTACAATGCCGATAAATCCCAGCTCTTCCCCAATCACCGCAAAGATAAAGTCGGTATGGGCCTCTGGTAAGTACTCCAGCTTCTGGATGCTGTTTCCCAACCCCTGCCCCAGCAAATCACCCCGGCCATAGGCCATCAGTGACTGAGTGAGCTGGTAACCACTGCCGAAGGGGTCTTCCCAGGGATTAAGGAAAGACGTCACACGGGCGACACGGTAAGGTTCGAGCACAACCAGTGCGACGAAGGCCATCACGCCGGCAAAAATCAACAAAAAGAAGTCGAGCAACCTGGCACCGGCCAGGAATAGCAGGCCAACTGTACCCACAAAGAGCACAACCACTGTGCCCAAATCCGGCTGGGCCAGGATCAGGAGTGCATAAAGAGCAAATACGGCGATGGGTTTATAAAACCCCTTGGCGTTTTCACGTACTTCCTGGAGCCTGCGCACCAGGTAACCCGACAGGTAAATGGCAAATACCAGCTTGGCCATTTCGGCCACCTGGATACGTATCGGCCCCACACTTAGCCAACGCCTGGCGCCATTCACCGTAGTGCCCACCACCAGCACGGCAATGAGGAGCACAAAGACACCCAGCAGCAACAAGGGGCTGTATTTTTGCCAGCTTGCCATGGGGATGCGCAGCACCACGGCGGCAATCGCCACACAGCCCACCAAATAAAACACATGGCGGTACATAAAGTGGAAGGGATCGTCCTTCAGACTCTGGGCCTCTGGCATAGAGGCCGACATCACCATCACAAAACCAAATGCCATCAATCCCAGCACAACAGACAGCAGCGCACGGTCGTACAACTGGTTGCCGGGCGCACTACGTCCGCTTAACCAGCTGGTCCAGAAATGACCACTACGCTCAAACAGGGTGAGCTGTTTGCTGTCAGTTGCCATAGACCCGCCCCACGTTGGCCCTGAAATCATCTCCTCGGGCCATAAAGTTGGTGTACATGTCCAGGCTGGCGCAGGCTGGTGACAAGAGCACTATGTCACCCGGGTTTGCCAGGGCTTTTGCCTTTTCAACCGCTTCGGCCATGGTTGCCACCTTAATGGCACCTTCTTTCAACGCGGCAATCTTGTCGCCATCACGGCCGAGGGTAATAAGGTAGCTAACGGCCCCCAGCGCATCTCGCAGAGGTTCGAAGTCAGCCCCTTTACCATCGCCACCGGCAATCAGGATGATGTCACCCAGATGCTCCGCAAGGCCATTGAGCGCCGCGACAGTCGCACCCACGTTGGTGGCCTTGGAGTCGTTGACCCAGGCGATGCTGTTATGGCTTGCCACCAGTTCACAGCGGTGTGCCAGCCCGGTAAATTCCTTCGCGACCTTCACCATGGCCTCACGGGAAATACCCGCGGCTTCGCAAAGCGCCATGGCGGCGAGCAAGTTGGCGTGGTTATGGCTGCCAATCAGGGCCACATCCAATAAATTCATGATTTCACTGGCGCCGTGGTAAATCTTGCCATCCATCAGCCCCCAGTCATCAAGCTCGGGGACACCCAAACCAAAACTGACGGTATTGCGTGGTTCATCCGGCATGGTCGCCGCATCGTCACGGTTGTAGACGCTGAGCTTACTTTGGGGATAGAGCCTCAATTTGGCCTGACGATAGGCTTCGAGGTCTGTGTACCTGTCCATATGGTCTTCACTGATGTTCAGGCAGGTGCCGGCAATGCAATGAAGACTGTGGGTGGTTTCCAGCTGGAAGCTGGACAGTTCCAGCACAAAGAGCTCTGCGCCTTTGCCCAGCAGTTCCAGCGCGGGTACGCCAATATTGCCGCCAACGGCAACGGACTTGCTATCAGCCCTGGCCATTTCCCCCACCAGAGTGGTCACGGTTGACTTGCCATTGGAGCCAGTAATGGCCAGCACACAGGGCGGCATGTCCTGAATTTCGCGGGCAAAAAGCTCCACATCGCCAATCACTTCAATGCCCATATCCATGGCCGCGCGCACTTCTGGGGTATCGACGGCAATGCCCGGACTGATGATGATGCTCTGTGCCTGCACCAGATAGCGGCAATCGAAACCACCCGTAACCAGCGACACATCCGGAAACTCTGCACTGAGTACATCCATACCCGGCGGCTGGCGACGGCTGTCCATCACCAGCGGCACTATGCCTTTGCGTGCCAGAAAGCGCACCACCGACAGCCCCGTGGCACCAAGGCCCAGAACGACGTGTGAGTGTGGCTTATCCAGTGGCAGACCCATAATTACCTCAGCTTCAGCGTGGCCAGACCCAGCAACACCAGGAACAGGGAGATGATCCAGAAGCGGACAATCACCCGTGGCTCCGGCCAGCCTTTGAGCTCATAGTGGTGGTGAATGGGTGCCATGCGGAAAATCCGCTGGCCACGCAGCTTGTAAGAACCCACCTGCAAAATCACCGACAGGGTTTCCATCACAAACACACCGCCCATGATCACCAGCAGGATTTCCTGACGTACCAGCACGGCGATGGTGCCGAGCGCAGCGCCCAGAGACAGCGAGCCCACGTCACCCATAAAGACCTGTGCGGGATAGGTGTTGAACCACAAAAAGCCGAGGCCAGCGCCAACAATGGCGGTACAGACAATTACCAGCTCGCCCGAGCCCGGCAAATAGGGAATATGCAGGTAGTTGGCAAATTGCACGTGACCGGACAGGTAGGCAATCAGCGCGAACGCTGCAGCCACCATGACGGTTGGCATGATGGCCAGGCCGTCCAGACCATCGGTCAGGTTCACCGCGTTGCTGGCGCCCACAATGGTGAAGTAGGTCAGCACAATAAACATCAGGCCAAGCTGCGGCAGAATATCTTTAAAGAAAGGCACCACCAACTGGGTTTCACCCGGATGCTTGGTCGAGTAAAACAGATAAAAAGCCACCACAAGCGCCGCCAGCGACTGGAAAATGTATTTCCAGCGCGCAATCAGCCCCTTGGGGTCTTTACGCACCACCTTGCGGTAGTCGTCGATAAAGCCAATCAAGCCAAAGGAGCCCAGCACAAACAACATGACCCACACATAGCGGCTGCCCAGATCACCCCACAGCAGTACGCCGATAAAGATGCCGGCCAAAATCAACAGCCCACCCATGGTTGGGGTGCCACGCTTGCTGAAATGTGACTCTGGACCATCATTACGCACTACCTGTCCAATCTGCAGCACCTGCAGACGCTCAATCAGTTTTGGGCCCCACCAGAGGCTGAACATGAGTGCCGTCAGCAGCGCCAGAATGGCTCTGAAGGTCACATAGGAAAACACGTTAAACCCGGTGTAAAACTGGGTCAGATATTCGGCCAGATAAACCAGCATTTATTTCAGCTCCCCGCGCCCATGGGCGGCTGTTAAGGCCTCGACAACCCGCTCCATGGCGGCGCTGCGAGACCCTTTCACCAACAGGGTCATATCTCCCTCTACCCCGTTGATATAGTTAATCAATTCACTCACGAGAGCATCCAGCTCTTCGAAATGTTTACTGCCAAAAGCCTGGCTGGCATGGCGGCTTAAGCGGCCCAGACAAAACAGGCTGTCGAGACCGGCTTCTTTGGCCTTCTGCCCCAGCTCAAAGTGCAAAAGGGCAGCATTGTCGCCTAATTCACCCAAATCGCCCAGTACCAGGGTCCTGTTTGTAGAAATTTCTTTCAGCCAGTCGATGGCGGCACCCACAGAATTGGGGTTGGCATTGTAGCTGTCGTCCACCAGGAGCAGACGTCCCAACTGACGTGGCATCATACGGCCTTTGACCGGAGCCAGTTTGGCAAGACCCGCCGCTATTTCTTGCAGAGGTAAGCCCAGGGCAATGCAGATGGCGGACGTTGCCAGCGCATTGGATACCTGATGCTTACCTGCCAGCGGTAGACTCACGGTCACATGGTCGCCACCGTGGCACAGGTAAAAGCTGTATCTGCCGAATGCATCAGCGGTCACTTCCCGGGCGGTAATGTCGGCCCCGGCGCCAAGACCAAAAGTCAGTACCCGCTTGCCCTTGAGTTTGGCGAGCATGGTACCTGCATAGCGGTCGTCCAGATTCACAATCCCCACTCCGTCGTCCGCCAGATGCAGATAAATTTCGGACTTGGCCTCGGCAACACCGGCCTCAGAGCCAAAGCCTTCGAGGTGAGCACTGCCTACGTTGTTCACCAACGACACCGAGGGACGAACCAGCGATGAGGTGTAATCAATCTCACCCTTGTGGTTAGCACCCAGCTCAAATACCCCATACTCGTGGCCCTGCTCCAGACGCAGCAGTGTGAGGGGTACGCCAATTTCGTTGTTAAAGTTACCTGCGGTAAAGAGCACCGAGTGCTGCTGCGACAGCACGGTAGCAACCATCTCTTTTACGCTGGTTTTGCCGTTGGAGCCGGTAAGCGCCACACACACGGGATTAACCCTGTCCCGCACTACTGCGCCTATCTGGCCCATGGCTTTTTGTGTATCGGCAACCACCAGTTGTGGCAGCGCGAGCGGCAGCTCACGTTCAACCAAAAGCGCTGATGCCCCTGCAGAAACCGCTGCGTCGGCAAATTCATGGCCGTCAAAACGCTCACCTTTCAGTGCCACAAACAAGCTGCCCGCGGTCATTTTGCGACTGTCGCTGTCGAGATGTGACACGACTACATCTTCGCCGCAAAGACGCCCATGGGTGGCCGATGCCAATTGAGTCAGACTCAGAGGGATCACAGATTTTCCTCACTTAATGTGCGCGCCAGCGCGCGCTCATCGTATTCATGTTTCACACCGGCGATTTCCTGATAGGTCTCATGGCCCTTACCGGCCAGCAAAATGAGATCGCCTGCCTTTGCCATCGACACCGCATGGCGAATGGCGGCAACCCTGTCGACCATGCACAGGGCGCGTTCAGGGGCAGCAAGGCCCGCCTTCATATCGTCGAGAATTGCACTGGGGTCTTCGCTGCGGGCATTATCGGATGTCAGCACCAGGTTATCGGCAAAGGCTTCTGCCGCTGCGGCCATCAGCGGACGCTTGCCCTTGTCTCTGTCACCGCCACAGCCAAATACAATCCAAAGCGCGCCTTCACAGTGATGGCGGGCCGCCTTGAGCGCCTGCTCTATGGCATCGGGGGTATGGGCATAATCCACAACAAGGGAGACCCCATCTTTACGGGGGAAACACTCCATCCGTCCTGGAACGGCTTCGAGTCTGGCGGCGGCAGCGACCAGCTGCGGCACCCCATAACCCAGCTGCGCCATGGCGCACAGGGCCGCGAGCAGATTGGAAAGATTGAAGGCACCCAGTAAGCGGCATTCGAGGGGCAGCTCCCCACCGGGCCACACCAAGGTGGCGGAGAAGCCCGCATGATGAAAATGGGCATTCTCAAAACGCCAAGTCGCCTTGGAATGTCCAAGGCAGCTGAACCCCGTGGCCGAGCCCATGCCGTCAAACCACTGCTCACCGACTTTATCGTCGAGATTGATAACACGGGCGCTTAAACTGCCAAACGCAAAGAGGCGACGCTTCGCAGCGGCGTAGTTATCCATATCGCCGTGGTAATCCAGATGATCGCGGCTGAGATTGGTAAACACGGCCACTTCGAAAGGCACAGCCTCTACCCGCCCCTGTACCAGACCGTGACTGGAGACTTCCATAGCGCAGACTTTGGCACCCTGATGTTCAAAGTCATACAGGTCGGCCATTACACGTACTGCATCTGCGGTGGTGTTGCCCACATCCTGCAACTGTCCCCAAAGGCCGTTGCCGAGGGTGCCCATCACTGCGGCTTTATCGCCCAAAAGTTCTGTAAGCTGGGCAATCAGTTGGCTGACAGAGGTCTTGCCATTGGTGCCGGTAACCCCCACCACCTTAAGCTTGCCCCTTGTCAGGGCGTAATATTGCCGGGCCAGTGCGGATACCTGACGATTCAGTTGGAAAAAGGCGATGCAAAGCCCGGGTTCATGGCTGACCTTACCGTGCTCATCCGGGTCGTCTGTGTGTACCAGCGCCGCCGCAGCCCCCTTGGCAAAAGCAGCCTCAAGGTAGGCCCGTCCATCGGTTTTATAACCCGGCACAGCAATGAACAGGCCACCGGCTGTTAACTGCCGACTGTCTATCACAGGGGCATTAACCGACTCAGTGCCTGCGTAATGAAACCAGGGGGCCAATAAGTCTTTGAGCAACATCATTCAGCCTCCCGCAAATTCGCCGCCAGCTGCACTTGCTCACGGGTACTGATGGGCTCAACGTTCAGCATTTGCAGTGCACCGGCCATCACCTTTGAAAACACAGGCGCCGACACGTCGCCGCCGTAATATCTGTCACCCTTGGGTTCGTTGATAACCACCGCAATGGCAAGACGCGGGTTATTGACGGGGGCTACCCCGGCAAAAGTGGCCAGGTAATCGTCACCGTAACCGCCAGCCACCGCTTTACGGCTGGTACCTGTTTTACCTGCGACCGGATAACCGTCGATATGTGCCTTGCGCGCCGTGCCGCCCTGCTCAGTAACGCCAACCAGCATGTTCATGACGTTGTTGGCCACCTGGGGTGACAACACCTGCTGACCTTCAGGCTTCTGCTTCAACTTCAGAATGGACGCTGGATAAAGCACACCACCGTTACCCAGGGTCGCATACATGCGCGCCAGCTGCAGCGTGGTGGTAGTCAGGCCGTAACCAAAGGCCAGGGTTGCGCGCTCAAAATCAGACCAACGGTGTTTTTCCTGGATAAGACCGGCACTTTCGCCCGGTAAGCCTATACCCGAGTAATTGCCCAAACCTATGGAGTAGTAAGTGCCAAGCAGCTGTTCTACCGGCATTCCCAGGGATAACTTGGCAACGCCCATGTTGCTCGACTTCACCAGAATTTTGGTGAGCGACATATCGCCGTAATTGTTGGAGTCCCGCACCTGGCGTCCACCCAGCCGCATCCAGCCGGGTGATGTGGGGATAATGTCTGATGCCTTGACAGTGCCTGACTCCAGCGCGGCGGCCACCACAAAGGGTTTTACCGTTGAGCCGGGCTCGAAGGTGTCGGTCACGGCACGGTTACGCATCTTGAAACTTTGCCAGTCATCGCGGCTGTTGGGGTTGTAGGATGGGGTGTTGGCCATAGCCAGCACTTCACCTGTCAACACATCGATGACCACCACAGAGCCAGAGGTCGCCTGATGCATCTCGGTGGCGCGCTTCAGCTCTCGGTAGGCAAGCTGCTGAATACGCTGATCGATGCTGAGCACCAGGTCGTTGGGGCTCTCGCCTTCCTGCACTATGTCCAAACGCTCAACCACATGGCCATCGCGGGACTTACGTACTTTCTGTTTGGCAGGGGTTCCTGTCAGCCAGTTGTTGTAGGTACTTTCAATCCCTTCAATACCCAGATCATCAATGTTGGTCACCCCAATCAGCTGCGCAGTGATCTCCCCGGCCGGATAGTACCGGCGTGACTCGGGTTTGAGGTAAACGCCGGGCAGCTTAAGCTGGCGAATATACTCGGCCACAGCAGGGGTAATTTGCCGTTTAAGATAGGTAAAACGTTTACTTGGGTTGTCTTGAACCCGGGAAATCAGTGTATCTGGCTTTTCGTGGAGTACGTCTGCCAGGGCCTGCCAACGACGCATGTCGGCAAAACCATTTTTGTCGTGGACTTCTTTGGGGTCTGCGTATACCGCCTGTACCGGCACACTCACTGCCAGCATTTCACCATTGCGGTCGGTGATAAGCCCCCGCTGCACGTCGCTGCTGCTGGTGCGCAGAGTGCGCATATCGCTTTCACGGCGCAGTTTGTCCGGCTCAATCAACTGAATATATGCGGCGCGGCCAACCAGACTGGTAAACAGCAGACACACAAAGCCCACCACAACGTAAAGACGCCATGGGATGGGTTGTGCTTTCTGGTTGCGTTTTGCCTGCTTACTCATGGCACTCTCACTACCACTTCTTCATTGGGAAGGGGTCTGACCATATTCAGTTCCTTAGTCGCTATCCTTGTGATCCTGCTGTGCTCTGCCAGCGATTGCTCTTCAAGCAACAGATTTCGCCATTCAATGTTCAGCCGATCCCGCTCCTGCATCAGCAGCGCTTCTTCTGAAGTCAGTTTGCGGCTGACATGGCTTGTATATACAACTGCGACACCATTCAACATCACACAGAGCGCGAGTAAAAACGTCCATTTGTGATGCCACAGGTCCATCAACACAATACGTGGCAAACTCAGCGGCTTACTCATCGGTAACTCCTCAGAATGGCAGGCGCTCTGCCACTCTCAGTACCGAGCTGCGCGCTCTGGCGTTTTGTTCAATTTCTTCATCCGACGGCTTCATGGCTTTCCCCACGGGCAGCAGAGTGCGCGACTTATTCAACTGCGCCTCGGTGACAGGCAAACCATGGGGCAACTCTTCACCCTGGCTGTGGCGGCGGATAAAACGCTTCACGATACGGTCTTCCAGTGAATGAAAACTGATAATGGACAGACGGCCGTGGGGAGCGAGCACTTTGAGCGCCCCCTCCAATGCCTGATCGATCTGTTCAAGTTCACTGTTGATGTAAATGCGGATCGCCTGGAAAACGCGGGTAGCCGGGTGTTTGTTACGCTCTTTACTTTTGGCGACTCTGGCTATCAGGTCTGCCAGTTGTTTGGTGCGGGTAAAAGGCGTTTTTTCTCTATCGGCCGCGATACAGCGAGCGATGTGGCGGGCATTACGCTCTTCGCCATAGGTTTTAAACACCCACGCCATGTCTTCGATTTCAGCCCGGGCCAACCATTGGGCCGCCGTTTCGCCCTGGGAGTTATCCATGCGCATATCCAATGGACCGTCGCGCAAAAAGCTGAAACCCCGTTCTGCATCGTCAAGCTGCGGAGAGGAAACGCCCAAGTCCAGCAGGACCCCATCAATCTTGCCAACCAGGCCAAGTTCTTCGACGTACGTAGCCAGTTGACCGAAGCCGCCGTGTACAATCTGGAAGCGGCTGTCGTTAGCAAACCGCTCTGCCGCCTTAATGGCCTGAGGATCCCTGTCGATGGCAATCAGGCGTCCATCAGTTCCCAGACGCGACAATACCTCACGGGAATGCCCGCCACGGCCAAAGGTACCGTCGATATAAATGCCGTCAGCCCGAATATTGAGCCCGTCAACGGTCTCAGCAAGCAGTACGGATAAATGGGCAAAATCCTGGCTCATCGCGTTCTTCTTATATCCTTGGGTTCACTCATCAGAGCGAAAAATCTGCAAGACGCTCATTGGCTGCCAGATCCTCGCTGCGGATAACATCCTGTGCGCTTTGGATCTGGGCCTGCCACTGGGCTTCGTCCCATAACTCAAACTTGTTCAGTTGCCCCACCAGCATTGCTTTCTTGTCCAGCTGAGCGTACTGACGCAAAGGGGGCGGTAACAGCAAGCGGCCATTGCCGTCCATTTCTATCTCGTGGGCATAGCCGAGTAACATCCGCTTAAGCGCACGTTCTGTGGGCTGGGTATCGGACAGTTTCAGTAACTTGGCTTCAATCAGGCTCCATTCGTCGGCCGGGTAGATGAGCAGGCAACTCGCCTGAATGTCCACCGTGATGACCAACTTGCCCTCATGGCCAGACAACAGGGGTTCGCGGTATCGCGTTGGAATCGCGATCCGTCCTTTGGCATCAAGATTGATTGCACTGGCCCCTTTAAACACCGTTGTCTGTTTCCCCTGTTGAGGTTGCTCGATCCACAAAGATCCACAATTTCCCACAATTGCTAAGTGTAGGGACAGTGCGCAACCTATGTCAAGGGCACAAAACAGCGATAAATCCAGACGGCAAGCGGCCTCGCGCGAAGTTTAAACATTGTTGTTCGCGTGGAGAAAAGTGGCAAAAAATTGCTAAACAGTGGAAAAAACACACATTAAATGCCAGTGAATTTTTAATAATCTTCCCGGGATGGTGAGGTGCTGTCCCTTTTTAGAAACAAAAGGTGGATTTTCAACCTTGAACTGGCTCCCACAAATCTGTGAAGATGCGTGACACCTTCGACTGATTAACCCCCTTTAATGGCATCCATCACACAAGTTCGACGCTGGCACCGGCTGTTGGCACCACTGATAGGGATACAAGTCCTGCTCTGGTGCATCAGCGGCGCCTATATGGTGCTGACCGACATAGACAATATTCACGGTGATCATCTGGTGGCCGAACCTTTGCTCCCTATCGATCATGCCCAGGTACGACTGACCTTTGCCAGTGTAAAAGCCGACTACCCAGGTGCCATGCACATACGTCTGAAGCAAACCCCGCAAGGTCCGGTGTATTTCTTTAAAGAGGGTGGCATGGCCAAGGCCATTAACGCCAAGACTGGTGAGCCGCTGACACCACCGGATGAAGCCTCAATCCGGACGCTCGCCACGCTTGTATATACAAGCAATGATCCCATTGCCAAAGTGAGCCTCTATGAGGAGCAGGCCCCCGCAGAAATGAGCCCGCGGCTCTTACCTCTGTATCGTGTTGATTTTGATGCACCTCTGTCACCCAGTCTTTATTTTTCGGCCAATACCGGGGAGCTTGTGGGTAAGCGGTACGACGGCTGGCGCTTGTTTGATTTCCTGTGGATGCTGCACATCATGGATTACGCCGAGCGGGACAATATCCACAATAATCTGCTTCGCATCGCGTCACTGCTGGCCTTGTTATTGGCCCTTACAGGTTCAATGCTGGCATGGCGCAGCTTAAAGCCCACCTCTAAAAGCAAAAAGCCGGAGGGCACGGCATGAACTGGCTAAAATGGCATCTTTATCTTGCAACCTTGTGTGGTCTGCAAATGCTGTTGTGGCTCGGTTCCGGCCTGGCGCTGAGCCTGATTGATGAAGAGTATCTGGACTCAAATAGGAATCGCGTAAGAGACACGGGCATGCCGATGAATGCACCGCGCCACTTCCATGCAAATGAGGTCTCCCTGCCTGCGCAAGTCACCGAAATCCGCCTCGACAGCATCTTATCCAGGCCAGTTTATCGTTTAATGTTGGGGGAAAAGAGCCTGAGTCTATGGGCGGATACTCTGACACCTATGGTGCTGGATGAGCCCCTGCTTCGCCAGATAGCTGCCGCCAGCATCAATTTACCCCTGGAGGAGCAGCCTCAGTATCTGCCCGGCGATGAAACAGGATTTCCCGCATCGGTCAAAGTCGCCTTGTTTAAGGCCTACAACGACAGGAACACCCGCGTGCTGGTCGATGCCGACAGTGGCAAACTCCTGGCCCATAAAGACATAGGTTCTGATCTTAAAGAGCTGCTGCTGATGCTGCACTTTATGGACTATGCACCGGGTAATGGCATTGCTTTTAACCATCTCGGGATCCGCATTTTTGCGTTACTGACATTGTTGATGGTATTCACGGGCGCCTTGGTCGTGTGGCAGCGCTGGCAGGGCGGGTTTTACCTGTTGCGCAAAGCTGACGCCAATAGCCAACACCTCAGCGTGTTTGATCTTAAGGGTAACGAACTGGGTCAGTTCTGTGCCGGCCCTTCACTCCTTGAAACCATCAATGCCAATAACCCCTTATTGCCGACTCAATGCGGCGGCGGAGGCAGCTGCGGTCTCTGTACCCTGGTCTTTATTGACACTCCACCCGCGGCCACCGAGGCCGACATCAAACGTCTTGGGGAGAAAGTGGAACAGGGACAGCGCCTCGCTTGCCAACATGGCGCTTATACAGGCCGTGTGAGGCTTGCTAACAAAGCCCAGGAGCGCTATTGGCATAAGCAGTGCCAGATATCCGAACCCAGCAGCAATGAAAATGTCTAAATATTAGGCAGAACATGCCGATAACCAGTGCAGGAAGCACAGGAGGCGGGAATGAGTGGATTGGACAGCATCTATGCCATGTTGGCAAGACCGGTAAAGGCAACGCTGGAGCGGAGTCGCCGGGTAAAACAGCTGGATAATGATACGGCTATCGATAAGGATAGCCATGAGGCCCCTCAGTCTCAGTTACCGCCGGACATTGCTCACAAACAGGGTCAGGCAGACGACAACAACGGCCAACCCAAGCCCAGGGAAAGTGTCAACAAGCCCGCAGTAGAGCGGCGGGCCCGCCGCACTGGTAGTCATATCGATATTGAGGTTTAAGATTGCCTTAATATTGTACAGCTGCTTAAATGGGAGTTTTCCAATGGAAGGAAAATTCAGTGGATCAGGCAAACTCCCATATTCCTCAAAAACATTCTTTCAAATTCCATGGTGATAGCACCGAATACTTCGGGATATGGATAGTTAATATCCTATTGTCGTGTATTACCTTAGGGATTTATTCTGCCTGGGCCAAAGTACGGACCAATCAGTATTTTTACGGCAACACGGAACTGGATGGCGACAGATTCGAATATCTGGCTAAGCCTCTGCAAATACTGCTAGGTCGTATTATTGCAGCAATCGTCTTTGCCATCTGGATTAGCACCAGTACTTTATTTCCACTGGTTAATGCGGGGCTTGGTGTGCTACTGATGTTGGTTTTCCCTTTCTTGGCTACCCGTAATATTCGATTTGATGCACGCATGACACGCTTTCGAAACGTTCGATTCGACTTTCAAGGCAGTTATGGCGGCGCCTATATCGCTTTTCTTGGAAAGCCTGTAATCGCTTATGTGCTGCTATTGATAGGCCTGATGCTTTCAATGGCGGCTATCGAAAGTAAAAGTATCTTGGCGATATGCGCTGCTTTGATAGGCCTCGTAGCAGTTATAATATTAACCTACAGCTGGGTAACGGCCGGAGTTGCACGCTACATTGTCAATGGATACCGCTACGGAGAGACCCAATTTAAAGCCAAAGTCGACACCGGCGAATACATGGAAATCGTTGCTTGGGCGGCATTGATAGTGGCGGCTTTTGTCGCAACATTTTTAGCTCTAACCTTGGGTGCATCGGATTTTCAACCGAGTTTCAGACTTATTCGTGACAATTCAGAGGCACAACTGGCGAAGTCGGTTCTTTTTATCGTATTTTTCGTTTTCCTATATTTTTCAATCTTTATTTTTGGCACCATAGTCTACGGCTTTATCAAAGCGAAGACTCGCAACTATCTGTTTAACCAGATTGCTATTGATGACAATCTGCGTCTCAGCTCAAATATCCCAGTATCTGGCTTCATTGGCCTAATGCTTACCAACGCGCTCATTACCATATTCACCCTAGGTCTAGGCCGCCCTTGGGTTGACATTCGAACGGCAACATATTTGGCAGAATATACCCATGCATCGGGAGATATGGGTTTCGCGCATATACAGGATCACAATGCCGGAACCGATAATGCCATTGCAGATGAAATGGTTGATATATTCGACTTGAATATCGGTGCCATTTAATATGGTAATACTTATCGAAGGGCATTTACTCGCCCCCAAACAAGCTAAAAAGCATCCCGCAGCCGTGCGTTTGGATGATCAAGGGTTCGTGACACTCAGCTCTGACGTTTATCAGTGTAAGAGCCATCTTGAGGTTATTGGAATAACAGACGCAGTTGGCAATCTGGCCCGCAACCTTTGCTTCAATGGAGGATGGGTATTTGTATCCAGTGACACCGCTAAACTTAACGACTGGATAAAAAGGCACAATCGCCCTTCCCTGGTAGCAAGTATTGAACGTCATCTTTCGCTGGCCATTTTATGCAGTGCCATACTGCTCTTTCTTATGTGGGGTACTTATCGATTTGGTTTGCCGCTGGCTGCTAAAACACTTGCGGCCATGATGCCTGTTTCGGTGCAGGAATATTTGGGAGAATACAGCCGCGACAGCATGGAAAGCCTGGGTTTAGGAGAGTCGCATCTAGATGCCAAGACTCAGGCCCAAGTCCAAAAAACCTTCCATTCGCTATTAAGCCAGCTGGACTCGCAAGGGTACCAGTTTCATCCCGCCCCAAAGCTTTATATGATGGGAAGCAAACTGCCAGACGGGCTCATTCTCAATCCTTCATCCAATGATGTTCCCCATCCGGGCATGATAAATGCGTTCGCCCTTGCTGATGGCAGCGTGGTGTTAACCGACGCCATGATCAATTTAGCGATTGATAAAGGTGAGCTGGAGAGTGTGATACTGCATGAGCTTGGCCATCATCATTATAACCACCTGATGACTTCCCTGATCCAGAGTACACTGCTATCTGTCACCGTCGCCATGATTATGGGTGACAGCAGTGGACTGGCAGATATCATGGCAAGTTCTGCAGTACTGGGGCTAACCCTGGGGTATTCTCGTCACGATGAGCGTGAAGCTGACGCCTTTGCCATCAAGCAGATGCAGTCAATATACGGCAGTACGAAGCCGTTGGCTGATCTGTATCAAAAACTGGAGGCTCAGCCGGGGATGTCTAACATACCCAGTTGGCTAAGCACTCATCCCGACTTGAGTGAACGCATAAATACCATCAGGGCGCAGTAATTGCCCCCTGGTTCAAGCCTCTGTTTAAACCCATTTAGCTCAGGCTGCGGCGCACGGCATCTTGCCATCCAAGGTATAGAGCCGCTCTTTCTTTATTATCCATCAAAGGCACAAAGCGCCTGTCGATGCCGCTTTTATGGCGGATTTCATCCACACAGGACCAGAAACCAACGGCGAGACCACCGAGGAATGCCGCTCCCATAGCGGTGGTTTCGGTGAGCGCTGGGCGCAGTACCTCAACTCCCGAGATATCCGCCTGAAACTGCATCAGAAAATCGTTGGCTACCGCCCCGCCATCTACCTTAAGTTGCTTAAGCGCCACGCCGCTGTCTTTACTCATGGCATCCAGTAAATCACGGCTTTGGTAGGCGATGGACTCCAGCGCCGCCCGGATGATGTGATTGCGGTTGGCGCCCCTGGTCAGTCCCACCAGAGTGCCACGGGCATCCGGGTCCCAATAAGGGGCGCCCAGGCCGACAAAGGCAGGCACCAGGTACACGCCATTGGTGTCGTCTACCTTGGAGGCAAAGTATTCGGTATCGCTGGCATCGCGGATAAGCCCCAGCTCGTCCCTAAGCCATTGAATTGTGGCGCCGCCCATAAACACGGCCCCTTCCAGCGCATAGCTGATACCACCATCATCGCCCACTGCAATGGTGGTCAGCAGGCCATGCTCTGATTTCACCGCCTGCTTACCGGTATTCATCAGCAAAAAGCAGCCGGTGCCGTAGGTGTTCTTGGCCATACCGGGCTCGACACACAGCTGGCCAAAGAGCGCCGCCTGCTGATCGCCAGCCATGCCCGCCACCGGAATTTCGGTGCCCTCACCGGCGATACGGGTAGTGCCGTACACCGCCTGAGACGACTTCACTTCGGGCAATAAACTGGCTGGAATATCCAGTGCCTTAAGCAACTCTGGGTCCCATTCGCCCCTGTGGATGTTGTACATCAGGGTACGCGAGGCATTGGTGGGGTCGGTCACATGGACCTTGCCTTCGGTGAGTTTCCACACCAGCCAGGTATCCACGGTACCAAACAGCAGCTCACCCGCGTCGGCACGCTCACGCACACCGGGCACATTGTCGAGGATCCATTTGATTTTGGTGCCGGAAAAATAAGGGTCGAGCAGGAGGCCGGTTTTATCGCGAAACAGCGGCTCCAAACCCTGCGCTTTAAGCGCTTCACAAATGGCGGCGCTGCGGCGGCACTGCCATACAATGGCATTGCACACAGGTTTACCCGTGTGCTTATCCCAGATGATGGTGGTTTCACGCTGATTGGTGATACCGATAGCAGCCACTTCGTCGCTGTGAATACCGGCCCGGGCCAGGACTTCAATCAGAGTCGAGCTCTGGGAGGCCCAGAGCTCCATGGGATCGTGCTCAACCCAGCCGCCCTTGGGGTAAATTTGGGTGAATTCGCGCTGCGACACTGCCACCAGGTTGGCATCCCTGTCAAAAACAATGGCGCGGGAGCTGGTTGTGCCCTGATCCAGCGCAACCACATATTGCTTGTCCACTGGGCAGTCCTTTTATTCTTGTGTCAGTACTTCAGGTGCGTCTTCCATCACAGCATCTCTGGGCTCACAGCCATGGGCAGGGTAATACCAGATAGACGAAATCTTCTCGCCCACCAGCTCATACACACCAATAGAGCACTGACTGTTGATTTCACCATCGAGGTTCCAACTGACCTGCTCGAGAATACTGACGTAGCTGCCGGACACGGTCAGCGACAGTATTTCAGCATGCGCACCGGGCAGAGATTCAAAATAGTCCTGCAGTGCCGCACCAAACTCAGTCTGGCTCTCGGCCTTGGTGTCCACCTTTTGGCCTTTGATATGGTTCCAATACACGGCTTGGTTTGTTTGGGCCAGCATCTGAGCCACATTCTGTTGATTGAACCCTGCCAGAAACTCACGCACCACGGCTTCGGGAGAAGCCTGTGCAGCGGCAGGAATGGAAAGCAGAGCAGCGAGCAGGAAAGCGGGTTTCATCGAACACCTCTTGTTTTGCGGAATTGGCCTGTATGCAGCGTAAACACACTGTCACAAAAGCAACACTATACAAGATATTGGCGCAAGCAAAAGCCCCGCACGGGCGGGGCTTTTTTCAAACACGCTATTACATCTTATAGCTTAACTGCAAACCGGCCAGCCACACGCTGCCACCGGCTTCACCGTTAAAGCTGACCTGAGCCAGACCGGCCAGGTCCTGATGTTCATCAATAGGCGCGAAACCGTGGGCACGAATATAAGTGATGGCCATATCCACAGTCAGGTTTTCGCTGGCGCGGTAACCGGCACCCAGGCTGAACCACAAACGGTCGGAGTCAGGGATGGTGGTGGTACGGAACTCATCATCCACGGCAGTGCGGTCAACTGCAAAGCCGCTGCGGACGGTCCAGTCTTTGTTCACGTTCCAGGTAGAACCTACGGCAACGCGCCAGTTGTCCTTGAAGTTCTCTTCTTTCACCAGATCTGACTCGATGCCACCCACTGGCTTGGTTTCGCCGGGGAAGTATGCCACCAGACGGTCGAACACGCTCCACTGGGTCCAGTTAACGCTGGCGTGCAGCGCCACATCGTCACTCAGCTGATGGAAGGAAGAGAGCTCGGCAAAGGCTGGCAGCTCCAATGGCAGATAACCGTCGATATCCAGGTTCTGGCCACCTGTGTAGATAAGACCATCAGCTGTGCCGGACAGCTCCAGCTCTACACCGCTGTGATAGGCCAGGCCGAATCTGTGGTTTTCAGAAGGCTGCCAGCTACCACCCACTTGCCAGCCATAGCTCACATCGTCGCCTTCCATGGTCTTGAGCACAGTACCAGGCTCAGGCAGACGCGCGGCAATTTGTGGTGGCAGGTTAGGATTGGCCTTGATGGCACCCACCCAGTAAGGTGTGGCGGCACCAATGCTCCCGTCACCATACACAATGCGAACACCGGCGCCCAGGGTTACGGCATCGTTCAGGCGATAAGCGATGTTGGGGTTGAACTCAACCGTGGTGATTTCGGTGTGATGGCCAAACAAGGAGGCCGCGTGAGTGGCAGGCAGCTCGGTGGCCAGACCGTAGTTGGAGTTCACCGCCAGACCCCAGGTCCAGTTGTCGTTGATTTGGCTTGAGTAATAGAAGTTAGGGATAAGGGCGCTGTCGGCAACGTCATAGGCGTCGGCATTCAGCGTCACGCCCTGAGGACCCAGTACAGGAGAAGCAATATGCACATCACCTGTCACGTCTACTTCGGTAGCCACGTAGATGCCACCGCCAGACACCTGACGACCGCTCAGGTACGCCAGCATGGCAGGGTTACGGGCCTGAGCTGCGGCGTTGTCCGCCATCGCCGCTTCACCGGCAAAGGCACGGCCAAGACCGGTGGCAGAATATTCGGCCAGCTGGAAACCGGCAGCGTTAACCTGAGTCGTAATCCCCATAAGAGCCGCTGATACGGCAAAAGTCAGTACACTCTTTTTCATTATCATTCTCTGCTGATGTTATTGATTTTTCGTTCGGCAAATAGAGCATTCACTCGAAACAAGTGCATGGCAGTGTATTCATACAGAAGATCTTTGCAACCAAAAGCCGCAAAACAGCGAATTCAACTACAACAAGCAAAGAAGTGGAGTGAGAAAATGACCTGGATCACAGCTTTAAACAGAAAAACCGCACACAAAAACACAATAGCGTTCGCAATACAGAATAAACATCAACGAAAAATAAAAATTAATGCACTGTTTTTATTTGATTTTCTATTAAAAATAGAAAGAAACAGTCGTAAGCTAAAAACAACACCCGTTTACAGCATAAATCACTGTCCATTTTAGTTCCGCAAACCAAGACCAGATCAAGCAGAGAGCTAAACCATTCTAAATCAACAACTTGAACATGATTCACCGCAATAAAAAACGGCCATTTGTAACCCTCTATGGTTGCAAATGGCCGTATATCCAAACGACTGCTACAGCTGTACGCCGAAATCTGTCAGCTGGCGGTTCAGCGACGCCAGGCTGGAATACGTGACTCGTAGTCGCTGATGGCAGCTTCGTGGGCCAGGGTCAGACCTATGGCATCCAGGCCCTTGAGCAGATTCTGGCGGGCAGACTCGGCCAGGGTAAAGCCGAACTCGGCACCCGATGGCGATACCACCTTGAGGTTTTCCAGATCCACAGTCACCTCGGCGCCTTCATTGGCTTCCACCTCGTCCATCAGTTGACGCACAGCCGCTTGCGGCAAGCGAACCGGCAACAGGCCGTTGTTGATGGCGTTGCCATAAAAGATGTCGGCAAAGGTGGGCGCAATGATGGCGCGCAGGCCAAAGTCTGCCAGTGCCCAGGGGGCGTGCTCGCGGCTGGAACCGCAGCCAAAGTTTTCCTGTGCCAGCAAAATAGTGGCGCCCTTGTACCTTGGCTTGTTGAGGTTGAACTCGGGGTTTTGGGTATCGCCGGCGTCATCCAGATAACGCCAGTCGTGGAACAGATGAATACCAAAGCCGTCCTTGGTCACCTTGGACAGGAACTGCTTGGGGATGATCTGATCCGTGTCGATGTTGGCCGAATCGATGGCCACCGCCAGCCCCGTGTGGGTAGTAAAAGCCTGCATGATTAATCCTCCAGGGGTCTGTGAACACGAATATCGACAAAGTGACCGGCAACCGCGGCCGCAGCGGCCATGGCAGGGCTCACCAAGTGAGTGCGGCTGCCGCGCCCCTGGCGTCCTTCAAAGTTGCGGTTACTGGTGGAAGCGCAGCGATCGCCCGCTTCCAGCCTGTCGTCGTTCATGGCAAGACACATGGAGCAGCCCGGCAGACGCCACTCAAAGCCCGCCTCGAGGAAGATTTTGTCCAGCCCCTCGGCCTCGGCCTGCAGTTTTACCTGGCCTGAACCCGGCACCACGATGGCGGTTACGCCACTGGCGACCTTACGGCCCCTGGCCTGAGCAGCGGCAGCACGCAAGTCTTCAATACGGGAGTTGGTGCAGGAGCCGATAAACACCTTGTTGATGGCGATATCGGTCATAGGGGTGCCCGGCGTCAGGTCTACGTAGGCCAGCGCCTTTTCCATGCCGGTACGCACCACGGGATTGGTTTCATCGGCAGGGTTTGGCACCACGCCATCGATGGCGACGACCTGGCCCGGATTTGTACCCCAGGTCAGCTGCGGCGCAATGGAGGCGGCATCCAATACCACTTCGGCATCGAACACGGCATCGGCATCTGTGTGCAGCTCACGCCAGTCGGCCAGGGCCTGCTGCCAGGCATCGCCCTTGGGGGCAAACTCACGGCCTTCGAGGTAGGCAAAGGTGGTTTCATCCGGGGCCACCATACCGGCCTTGGCACCCATTTCGATGGCCATATTGCACACCGTCATGCGCCCTTCCATGGAGAGGTCACGAATGGCCTCACCGCAAAATTCCACCACATAGCCGGTGCCGCCATCCATGCCGATTTTGCCGATAATGGCCAGCACTATGTCCTTGGCGGTGATGCCTTCAGCCACCTTGCCGCGCACCTCGATTTTCATGGTCTTGGCCTTGTTCTGACGCAGGCTCTGGGTGGCCAGTACGTGCTCCACTTCCGAGGTGCCAATACCGAAGGCCAGCGCACCGAAGGCGCCGTGGGTGGCGGTGTGGGAATCGCCGCACACAATCACAGTGCCCGGCAGGGTAATACCAAGCTCAGGCCCCATCACATGCACAATACCCTGATTGGGGTGGTGAATATCGTACAGGCGCACATTGAAGTCGCGGCAATTGTCGGCCAGGGTCTCAACCTGAGTGCGGGCCATGGGGCTTAACGCTGTCAGGCTGGCGCTCTTGGTAGAGGTGTTGTGATCCATGGTGGCGAAGGTTTTTTCCACCGCCCGCAGCTTGCGGCCGGCCATCTTCAGGCCACTGAAGGCCTGAGGCGAAGTGACCTCGTGCACCAGATGGCGGTCGACATAGATAATGGGCGCTTCACCGGCAGGCTCGGCCACCAGGTGGGCGTCCCACACTTTTTCATACAGAGTCTTTCCCATCACACACCTTCCCGGATTGCCTTGGCGATAAAGTCGCCCATTTCTTTGGTTGATTTGGCGTTGTGACGCTGGTCCGCAGACAGCAGCTCGCCGGTTAAGAAGCCCGCTTCCAAAGCGGCACCCACGGCGCGTTCGATACAGGCGGCGGCTTCTTCCTGCTTGAGGCTGTGACGCAGCATCAGCGCGGCAGAGAGTATTTGCGCAATCGGGTTGGCGATGCCTTTGCCGGCGATATCCGGCGCACTGCCACCGGCGGGCTCATACAGGCCAAAGCCTGAGCCATTCATGGAGGCAGAAGACAGCAGGCCCATGGAGCCGGTGAGCATGGCGATTTCATCCGACAGGATGTCACCAAACAAATTCGAGCACAGCATCACGTCGAAATCGAACGGACGACGCAGCAGCTGCATGGTGGCGTTATCGATATAGATGTGCTCCAGCGTCACATCGGGGAAGTCTTTGGCTACCTCTTCCACCACCTCGCGCCACAGCACTGAGCAGGCCAGCACGTTTGCCTTATCCACTGAGGTCACCTTGCCGCGACGACCACGGGCGGCCTCGAAGGCAATTTTGGCGATGCGGCGGATTTCGCGGCGGCTGTAACGCATGGTGTCGAAGGCTTCTTCGTCTTCGCCCTCGCCCTGACGGCCTTTTGGCTTACCAAAGTAGATGCCGCCGGTGAGCTCACGCACACAGAGCACGTCAAAGCCTTGGGCTGAGATATCGGCGCGCAGGGGCGACATATGTTCAAGACCGGTGTGCAGCCTGGCCGGGCGCAGGTTACAGAAAAGCTCGAAGTGACCACGCAGAGGCAACAGCGCGCCACGCTCTGGCTGCTCATTGGGTGGCAGATGTTCCCACTTGGGGCCGCCCACAGAGCCGAACAGGATGGCATCGGCCGCTTCACAGCCCTTGAGGGTGGCATCCGGCAGCGGACAGCCATGATTGTCGATGGCAATGCCGCCCACATCGTATTCGCTGTATTCGATATTAAGGTCGAAGCGTGCCTCAACTGCGGCCAGCACCTTACGCGCTTCTGCCATCACTTCGGGGCCAATGCCGTCACCGGCCAATACGGCTATCTGATAACTCATGCTTTGCTCTACTCCCTGACACACTTTTTAAATTAAATTCGCTAATAGTTGGATGAAGCCATAAAAACACGGCATTACACGCCGCCGAGCTCACGGGTTTGCTGCATCTGCTGTTTACAATAGGCCACCTTGTCGGCGCGCCAGGTCAGATTCATGACATGCACCAGCGCCTGTGCCGAGGCCTCAACCACGTCGGTGGCCAAACCCACACCATGGAAGTTACGGTCATCATAGCGGGCGGTAATGTCTACCTGACCCAGGGCATTTTGCCCCTCGCCCTTGGCTCCGAGCTTGTAGCTGCTGATATTAATGGTGCGATGGGTCGCGCGGGCGATGGCGTTATAGGCGGCATCCACCGGGCCATTACCGGTAGCGGCCTCGGTGATCACCTCATCCCCAACGGACATGCGCACTGTAGCGGTAGCCTTACCTTCGGTAGAGTCTGACTGCACCACCAATTGCTCCATCACATAGTGATCGTCATCCTCGGCCTGCGCCTCCATAAAGGCCAGTGCTTCCAAATCATAATCGAACACCTGCCCTTTTTTGTCGGCAAGCTTCAGGAAAGCGGCGTACAGGGTGTCCATGTCGTAATCGCCAGCGCCATAACCCATTTCTTCCATGCGGTGTTTAATCACGTGGCGACCGGAGCGTGAGGTCATATTCAGGTTGTTGCGGTTCAGACCTATGCTCTCTGGCGTCATGATTTCATAGGTGTTTTGCGCCTTTAACATGCCGTCCTGGTGGATACCCGAGGAGTGGGTAAAGGCATTGGAGCCAACAATCGCCTTGTTGGGCTGAATGGGCATGTTGCACAGTTGACTCACCAGCGATGAGGTGCGGTGAATTTCGCGGGCATTGATGTTGGTATGCAGACCCAGCATGTCTTTGCGGGTGGCCAGAATCATGGCGATTTCTTCCAGCGAGCAATTCCCGGCACGCTCGCCGATACCGTTCACGGTACATTCAATCTGACGTGCACCGGCCTGCACTGCGGCGATGGAGTTGGCCACCGACAGGCCCAGGTCGTCGTGGCAGTGCACCGAGATCACGGCCTGGTCGATATTGGGCACTCGATTGAACAGGGTCTGGATAATGCCACCAAACTCGCTGGGGACTGTGTAGCCAACGGTGTCGGGAATATTGATGGTGCGGGCACCGGCGTTAATGGCGGCTTCAACCATGCGGCACAGATTATCAATCGGTGTGCGGCCAGCATCTTCACAGGAGAATTCCACGTCATCGGTAAAGCGGCGGGCGTATTTCACCGAGCCAACAGCCATCTCCAGGACTTGATCAAATGAGCGCTTGAGCTTGCTCTCTACATGGATATTAGAGGTGGAGATAAAGGTATGAATTCGGAACTGCTCGGCCACAGACAATGCCTGGGCAGCAGCATCTATGTCTTTTTCCAGCGCCCGCGACAGGGCACACACCCGGCTGTTTTTAATATGGCGGGCAATGGTTTGCACTGATTCAAAATCACCGGGAGACGAAACGGGAAAGCCCACTTCCATCACATCCACACCCAAACGCTCAAGGGCCAGAGCCACCTGCAATTTTTCTTTTACCGAAAGACTCGCAGCCAACGCCTGCTCACCGTCTCTCAGGGTAGTATCAAAAATGATGACTCTGTCTGACATTCCCATTCTCCATGGAACCGATTCGGTTCTCGTTGTACAACTCATGTGTTTGAAAACAAAAAACCCCGCGTGGTTGGCGCGGGGTTTTGTGAAGGCTTTGCTTGGCTAGCGAGCGTGCGACACTAATTCCTCCGCGCAGGGATTGCGAGAGTAAGAAGAAGGAGGTTGATTAGTGCAACAATTCTATTCATAAAAATAAGATATTTATGCTGAGTAAAAACCAAGCGAGTGCCTAATATGTAACTTGCCCTCTTAATAGTGTCAACCCCCAAATTTTTCATCATCTGTCAATTCAGTCTGGCTTACTTTCGGTTTTATAGGCTTTTTGAACTCAGCTGTGCCTAAAAAATTATCCACAACATCAGCGATGTAGGATATAACAGTGAATACCTGCCGCAGGCAGGTCTCGTCAGCTTTATGCAAAATTGACTGCGACATTGCTATACTGTCCCCCCTTTAAAAGTCGCTGGCTATTGGAGAACTATGGGATTTCATCACCGGATTTGCGGCCTGCTGCTGTGGCTTTTGCCACTGCTGGTGCTCGCCCGGGAGCCAATGGATGAAATCGGGACGCTGGTTTTTCAGTATCCGGCCGAAGCCAAGTCCCAAATCGCGCTGCTGGAAGAGGAATTCAGACGCACTCCAGCCACAGAGCTAAACAGCCTGCGACTCAAACTGCTTAAGTGTGAACTGCTGCTGCAGCAGGGAGATAACGAGGCCGCCATCAATCTGGCTCAAATGGGCGAAGCTACCGCCAAGCGGCAAGGGGTTGAATATGCAAGACCTTACTTTATTGCTTGTCTGGCCGATGCCTATAGCCGTTACAACAATGTGCAGGTAGCACTGCCACAACTGGACACCGCCGTCACCCTTGCCAAGCGCTACCAACAACCCCAGGCGTTGATACAGGCGCTGAGGTTAAGGGGAAAGCTGGATACTGAAGCACAAAACTACACCTCCGCAATTGAAGACCTGCGCGTAGCGCTGGATGCGTATGAAGGCATACAAAACCAGCAACAAAACTGGATATGGCCGCCCAAGCCGTTGATCTATGGGGCCATGGGGCAACTGATGCTCGCCACAGGCGACCTGGATCAAGCCCGCCATTACAACCAACTTGGGCTCGAGCACATAGACAGTAAGGGAAAAGTTCGTTTGGAATTACTGCTCAATACCGCCGAGATTGCCATTGCAGCGGGCAAGGAAGGGGATGGTGCAGATTACCTGGCTCAGGCCAGACAATTACTGCCGGAACTGAGCAGTCCACTGGAGTTGGCGCTTGGCTACAGTCGCACAGCGGCCATTGAGCTGACCAGAGGTCGCCCTGACATCGCTGAAGACCTGCTGAATATCGCGTTAAATACCTTTACTCAGCAACAAAATCAGCGCTATGCCATGAGAGCACAGGGATTGCTGGCGCAGGTGGAGTTTGCCAAGAATAACCCCCCTGAAGCCTTAAGATTGATGTCACAGGCGATCGCTACCGCGCAGCAACTGCAGCTTTATCCTGAGCAGGCCAAATACCAGCTGCAGCTTGCGAGATTCCACGAGTCTGAGGGTCAATTCGATAAAGCGTTCCATTCACTGGACAAAAGCCTTCAGGCAACAATCCAAGCCCACCGTCTCATGAATCAAACCCGTACTCAGCAACTCAATACCCGCCTGGGGCAGCGCAGCATAACGGCCGAAGTGGAGCTCAATCCTTTGTCCTCCTTTCCGGGGCAGAGTAATTTAAGCTGGGTTTACAGCCTGATGCTGGTAATGATTTCCTTGCTGCTGGCGTTGGTGCTGTGGCAAATGATGAGACAGTTCAGCAGCCGAAGTCGCCCCGCTGAGAACAATGTGCCCCAATCTCCCATTCAATGGCTGGAGCAGGCAATGCAGCACGCCAAACGCGGCGGTCATTCATTGTCGGTTTTGTTGCTGGGGGTAAAAACGCTGGATATTCAGGAAATAAAAACCCTGACGGCGGCAATGAAGCTCAGACTCAGGGAAACAGACAGCCTCTACCTGCTGAATGACAACGAAATATTAATCCTGTTACCCTACACCAGTAATCAGGGTGCCGATTTGGTTGTTCAGCAGCTCAGTCCGGCGCTGGCGCCATGGCAAGACAGTAAAATTCTTCTTGGCCAGGCCAGCATGCACCAATTTGATACCTCAGAAACCCTGCTGAAACGTGCCACCACCCGGGGCATGACCCGCAGTGCACTGACGACTAATCCCCACTGATGTAAGCGGCTATCTCGTCGAGGAACTCACCGCCAAACCGTGCCAGTTTGCGCTCACCCACGCCGTTGACGGCCAACATCTCAGCCTCGGATTTGGGCAGCATCCACGCCATTTCGGCGAGGGTAGCGTCGTTGAACACCAGATAGGGCGGCACATCCTGCTCTTCGGCTATGGTGCGCCTCAAATTCTTCAATCTGGCAAACAACTTACGATCGTAATTTTGCGGCGTTCGACTCGATGTGCGCTTACGCGGCACATCACTGAGGGTAAGACGAGGCTCGGCAAGCATCAGCGCCACCTCACCTTTCAGCACCGGTCTGGCAGCGCTGTTCAGGCGCACCGACGAGCCACGGGTAATATCCTGGCTGGCGAGTCCGAGGTGAATAAGCTGACGGGTGACACTGAGCCAATACTCGGTGCTCTTCTCTTTACCAATACCCCAGGTCGAAAGCTTGTCGTGCCCCCTGTCTACCACGGAAGCGGCTTTGGAACCCCGCAAGACTTCAATGAGATGATTCACCCCAAAACGTTGATTTAGCCGATAAATACACGAAAGCACCTTTTGCGCATCTTCGGTGCCGTTATAGCGTTTGGGTGGGTCGATGCAGATGTCGCAGTTACCGCAGGGTTCGTTGGCTGCTTCACCAAAGTAGTGCAGCAATACCTGACGGCGGCAGGTTTGCGCCTCGGCAAAGGCCGCCATGGAATACAGTTTATGAAACTCCACCTGTTGCTGAGGCCCTGGCTCCTGCTGTTCAATCAGATGCCGCACCCGGCCTATATCGGCGGGGTCAAACAACAGCAAAGCCTCGGCATCCAGGCCATCCCGACCGGCTCTGCCGGTTTCCTGATAGTATGACTCAATGCTCTTGGGAATATCGTAATGCACCACAAAGCGCACGTTGGACTTGTTGATGCCCATACCAAAGGCAACTGTGGCCACCACCACATCGATTTGGTCTTTCAGAAACCTGTCCTGTACGCTCGCCCGTTCATCCTGAGTCATGCCCGCATGATAACCCTCAGCATAAAATCCCTGTTGTCTGAGCCGCTCGGCGACCTCGTCCACCCGGCGACGACTGCTGCAATACACAATACCGTTGGCACCCTTTTGCGACTGAATAAATTGCCGCAATTGGTTGGCTGCATTGAGCTTTTCGGCCACTGTGTAACGAATATTGGGCCTGTCGAAACTGGCAAGATGCTGGAATGGCTGTATGCCAAGACGTTCGCAGATACTGCCGCGGGTTGCTTCATCTGCGGTGGCGGTGAGCGCCATCACAGGCACATGGGGGAAGCGCTGTTTCAGCTGGCCCAGTGCCGCATATTCTGGCCTGAAATCGTGGCCCCATTCGCTGATGCAGTGGGCTTCATCCACCGCAAACATGCTGATATGCAGCTCATCAAGCCGGCTTAAAAAATCCCCCTGCAACAAACGCTCGGGCGACACATACAGCAGCTTAAGTTCACCGAACCTGAGTTGGCGCAGCACCTCTATAGCCTGCTCCCGGGGCTGGGAGGAATTGAGATACGCAGCAGCAACACCGGACTGAATAAGGCTGTCGACCTGATCTTTCATGAGTGAAATGAGCGGCGATACCACCAGTGTGACACCGGGCAACACCAATGCAGGGACCTGATAACAAAGGCTTTTACCGCCACCGGTGGGCATGATCACCAGGCAATCTTCACCCTGACACACCCGCGTCATCACCTCCCGCTGGCCGGGCCTGAAATCCCGATAACCAAATACCTGTTGCAGGCAATGGCTCAGGGGATCCTGGGTGTGTTCTGATGCTGGTTGTTCCATGAAACTGCCGGAAGGTAAACAAGGCGGTCATTCTAACCAAGGTAGCGGCCTGTGTCTTGTCGCAATCGTCCTAAAGGGCAGCAGAGTAGCCCACCCAACACAATGCCACGAAAGCTTGCCAAACTGTGGTTACAGCTTGCCAGACGATACCGTATGGGATTATGTGTATCGCTTGAGACAACAATGCCAGCCACGTACAATTCGCAGCCCGGCAGTTGCCAACCAGCCAGAGAACGCCTGAATGAACACCGACCACGAATACCGCAAGGGCATATTACTCGCCATTGGCGCGTACACCATGTGGGGCTTCGCACCTTTATATTTCAAACTATTGGAGCAGATTTCTGCCACCGACATCCTGCTTCACCGGGTTATCTGGTCGTTTGTGTTTACCGCGTTGCTGATGGTATTCATCGGCGGCTTTGGCAAGCTGCGCCAACTGCTGAAGGCCCCCAAACAGCTGTTGGTGTTGCTGGTTACATCGATTTTGATTGCAGGTAATTGGCTGCTCTTCATCTGGGCGGTCAATAACGACCATATGCTGGATGCCAGCCTGGGTTATTACATTAATCCGCTGCTCAATGTCCTCTTGGGGATGGTGTTTCTGGGAGAGAGACTCAGGCCATTACAGTGGTTTGCCGTGTTTCTCGCCACCGTTGGCGTGGCGGTGCAGGTGATATCGTTCGGTTCTATTCCCGTGGTATCGCTGGCGCTGGCAGGCTCTTTTGGCATTTATGGGCTGCTGCGAAAAAAGGTCAAGGTGGACGCGAAAACCGGACTTTTGGTAGAAACCGCCATCTTGATGCCCGTTGCCCTGGGTTATTTGTTGTTGACGCTTGGCAGTGCAGAGCACAGCATGCTCAGCAATAACTGGCAGCTCAATCTGCTGCTCGTCGCCGCCGGAATTGTAACTACAGCGCCGCTGCTCTGCTTTGCAGGGGCTGCGGTGCGTATTCCCTTATCCATGCTGGGATTTTTTCAATATATCGGCCCCAGCATTATGTTCATACTCGCGGTCAGCCTCTATGGCGAGCCCTTTGGCGTGGAAAAGAGCGTCACCTTCGGTTTTATCTGGACAGCACTGGCGGTATTTACGCTGGATATGCTTAGGCGCCGCGGTTGATACCAGCGCCCCTGACAGCTGCGTCGTAAGACAGATCAGCCTGTATAAGAAAGAAGCCCGGGTATCACACGCCCGGGCTTTTTAGTCTCAAGACTCTCTCTTTCCCTTGGAAGGATTGATACCGTTTTGGTGAGTCCAGACTGCTGATCCATTTGGCCAGCGCTTCTTCTCAGCATTCCCTCAGTGTATTTATTCTCAGCGTTCTTTTTCGCTATGCAGGGCGGCCAACAAGGCCTCTCCGTCTGGTGTGCTGAGCACAAGGGTATACCCCTCATCCACCGGGATAACCAGTAAGGGATCGTCACCTGTCACAGACACCAGCGCCTTGGCATCATCCCCCTTAAGGCGAAACCACCCCAGATTGTATCCCGGCATTCCCACACCATTGGTGCGAAACCCAAGTTTGGGCGCATCTGCGGCTGATGTTGCCACCAGGCGAGCGTCATCAAGCTGTAAAGACGATACAGGAATGGTACGGCTGTAAGCGGGCAAGTCCAGCACCAACCTATCCTGCTCGAGGCGGGCCTCGGGTGATAAGGCACCAATGAAAATCCACCCCAACAGGCCCACCACAGCAAGAATAATGCCCGTGGCAACGGCGCTGGCTGTTTTGGTCATGGGTTTACGCCGAGCAAAAATGCCTATCAATATCACACCCATCAGCAAGCCTACCGCCCCCCAGAGTGCGCTGCCGGCAAGTGGCGTGAGTAAAAAACTTTGTGTTGTCATCAATCTGCCCCAACTCTCATCAGTTCGCCCAAGGTTGCGCGAAAGACATAATATGTCAAGAACATTAGACATAAAATGACAAAATAGCAGCAGCCATAAACAAACAACCAGCCATGTGGCTGGTTGTTTCGGCAGGATGGATTATTGCAGATCCAATGCGAGAATTTTTGAGCGGCGCTGGTAGTTGTAGAGCTGCTTTTTCTTGGTCGGTAAGGCTTCGACTTCAACCAACTCAAAGCCGTGCTCCAGAAACCAGTGAATACTGCGGGTAGTCAGTGCAAACAGGCGTGCGTAGCCCCTCACTCTTGCCTGGCCTATGATGTTTTTCAAAAGCAAACTACCCCGGTCGGCATCGCGGTAATCCGGATGTACAACAAGGCAGGCAAACTCACCGGCATTGTCTTCTTCAAAGGGATACAGCGCGGCGCAGCCTATCACCAGACCATCCCGTTCAATGACCATAAACTGCTCGATTTCCATCTCAAGCTGTTCGCGGGAACGGCGCACCAGAATGCCCTGCTCTTCCATGGGGCGGATCAGGTTAAGAATGCCACCAATGTCGGCAATTGAGGCGCGGCGCAGTCGCTCGGCGCTTTCGGTTACGATTTGAGTACCAATACCGTCGCGGGAGAACAGCTCTTGCAACAAGGCGCCATCTTCGAGATAGCTCACCAGGTGGCAACGTGGCACCCCATTACGGCAGGCATCGATGCTCGCCTTCAAAAATGCCAGGGTTCCCACACAGGCCTGACCGCCTTCCTGCATCTTTGAGAAAATTTTCTGGGCATCGTTTGGCATCAGCTCGGCAATTACATCGCCGTCACGACCCAGAATACCGTTTTGCGAGCTGAACCCTATCATCTTGTCCGCTTTGAGCTTTACCGCAACCTGGGTGGCCACTTCCTCGGCCGTCAGGTTGAAACTCTCACCGGTAACCGAGGCGGCAATCGGCCCCATCAGTACAATACCCCGGCTGTCGAGTTGATGCTTAAGCCCACTCACATCGATACGACGCACCCGGCCAGACAGGCAAAAATCCACCCCATCTTCCACGCCCAGCGGCTGGGCAATCACAAAGTTGCCGCTGACAACGTTCAGCTGCGTGCCCTGCATGGGGGTATTGGACAGACTCATGGAAAGCCGTGCTGTAATGTCGAATTGGAGCGCACCGGCGACCTGCTTAATCACCTTCAGGGTATCTTCATCGGTGATACGTACCCCGTTGTGGTAGGCAGGTGCAATACCATGCAGCTCAAGCGCCGCATCAATCTGCGGTCTGGCACCGTAAACCAGCACGATACGGATCCCCAAACTGTGCAGCAAGGCCACATCGTTGATGATGGCGCGAAATTGGGGTTGTACCATGGCTTCGCCGCCCAGCATGACTACAAACGTCTTGCCGCGGTGAGCGTTTACATAAGGGGCGGAATGACGAAAACCGTCAACCAATTCGGTAGTTCGCACGGGCTGTTTTGTCCTCACAGTCACCGACGCAGCACACACTGCGCCAAGTTGAATTCTTGCGCAATTTTATTGAATTTAAATTCACATTTAAAGCATTTGTTTTTACCAAACCCATGTTTCATATTAATGAAACGGTACGGCAACCGCATAACAATGCCAAAGTGTTCATCTAAATGCACATCAGTACATTAAAGCACACAAATCGCGGATTCACCTGAAATCCGGGCAATAAAAAACCCCGGCACAAAGGCCGGGGTTTTCAAAAGCTTGACCAAGTAAATTACTTGATTTTGGCTTCTTTGTAGATAACGTGCTGACGGATCACAGGATCAAACTTCTTGATCTCCATCTTTTCTGGCATGTTACGCTTGTTCTTGTCAGTGGTGTAGAAGTGACCAGTTTTAGCGCTTGAAACCAGCTTGATCTTTTCGCGATTGCCTTTAGCTTTAGCCATTTTCTATTACACCTTCTCGCCACGGGCACGAAGTTCAGCAACAACTACTTCGATACCTTTCTTATCGATAATACGCATACCTTTAGTGGAAACACGCAGCTGTACGAAGCGCTTTTCAGTTTCCAACCAGAAACGGTGGTTCTGCAGGTTAGGTAAAAAGCGACGACGGGTCGCGTTCTTTGCGTGCGAACGGTTGTTACCAACCATTGGTCGCTTGCCAGTAACTTGGCATACTCTTGACATGTCAATCTTCTCCAAACAGTTTTTAACGCTCGAGCATTAATGTACCTCGTATGGCCGTCGCCCGAGGCACAAAGAGGGCGCATTTTATACACGAAAGGCCATGGGAGATCAAGTAAAGATCATCCAATCCACCCTCGCTCGGCAAAGGAGACTATCTCCCGGTCCCCTACAACCATGTGATCCAGTAAGGATACATCTATGGTTGCCAAGGCATTTTTCAATCTTTCAGTGATCCGTCTGTCGGCTTGGCTGGGTTCAGCTACCCCAGACGGATGGTTATGGCAGACAATGACCGCTGCCGCCCGCTTTTCCAACACCAGCGACACCAGCTCTCGGGGATATACCGACGCTGCATCTATGGTGCCTCGAAACAATTCGACAAACTGGATGACCCTGTGTTGGCTGTCGAGCAGCAAGACGGCAAATACCTCATAGGCCCTGTCCGCCAACTGAAATCTCAGGTAATCCCGGGTCAAATCCGGACTTGTCAGCACGGCACCCCGCTGCAAAGATTCACCCGCCAGTCGCCTGGCAAGCTCAGCAGAAGCCTGAAGCTGGGCGTATTTTACCGGACCCAGGCCCTGGAGTCGACACACCTGCTGCTTAGTTGCACTGAATAAAGGTCGTAATCCACCAAATTCACCGATAAGTTGCCTTGCCAGGTCCACTGCATTTTGGCCACAAACCCCGTTTCGCAGCAGCACAGCCAGTAATTCTGCATCCGATAATTGAGCTGCGCCCCGCTGCAATAATTTTTCACGGGGCCCCTCTCCCTCAGGCCAGTCCCGAATTGCCATCCCTTGCCTCCCGCGTCCCGTCTTTGGGAACCACTTGCATGCTAAGTTTTTGACTTTGGCCGCTCACTCTTGAGGCGGCGTCTATGGTATGGTTAGCGCCAGTTAATTTTAGTCGGGATCTGCGTGTGAGCCTGAATAATAGAAAAATCCTGCTGGGGATTGGTGGCGGCATTGCTGCCTACAAGAGCGCTGATTTGGTGCGCCGTTTGAAAGAACAAGGCGCCGATGTGCGCGTGGTGATGAGCCAGAGCGCCTGCGAATTTATCACGCCGCTGACACTGCAAGCCCTCAGCGGCTATCCGGTCAGCATGGATTTGCTCGACCCCGCCGCCGAAGCCGCCATGGGTCACATTGAACTGGCCCGCTGGGCAGAGCTGATTATTCTGGCCCCAGCCACCGCCAACCTGATTGCCCGCATGAGCATAGGCATGGCGGATGAGCTGATCACCACCACCTGCCTTGCCACCTCGGCGCCCATCGCCATTTGCCCGGCAATGAACCAGCAGATGTACGCCAACCCGGCGACCCAGGCCAATTTAAACACGCTACAGCAACGTGGCATGCAGATTTGGGGCCCCGGCAGCGGCAGTCAGGCCTGCGGTGAAGTCGGTGCAGGCCGTATGCTGGAGCCGCTGGAAATCCGCACTCTGGCAGAACAGTTTTTTGCTCAAAAGGCCCAGGCAAGCAGCGCCCTTCACGGCGTCAGGCTGATGCTGACCGCCGGTCCCACCCGCGAAGCCATAGATCCTGTGCGTTATATCTCCAACCACAGCTCAGGCAAAATGGGCTTTGCCCTGGCCGAGGCCGCTGTAGCCATGGGCGCAGAAGTGACTCTGGTGTCAGGTCCTGTGACACTTTCCACACCCAAAGGCGTAAGCCGCATCGATGTGGACTCGGCCGAACAAATGTTGGCTGCTGTAATGCAACATATTGACCAGCAAGATATCTTTATTGGTTGCGCCGCTGTCGCCGACTATCGGGTTGCCGATGTTGCTGCCGGTAAAATTAAAAAGAGCAGCGAAACCATGCAGCTTGCGCTGGTGCGCAATCCTGATATCTTAGCCACGGTTGCCGCCCTGGAGGCGCGACCCTTTACGGTGGGATTTGCCGCCGAAACCCACGACGTAGAAACCTACGCCCGAGATAAGCTCAAACGCAAAAATCTCGATATGATCGCGGCCAACGATGTGTCTGTGCCGGGTCAGGGGTTTAATTCGGATACCAATGCTCTGCGCGTCTTCTGGCCCCAGGGCAACCAGGATTTGCCAGCAACCGATAAGCTGTCGCTGGCATACCAACTGCTTTCGCTGATATCGACAAAAATAACCAAAAAATGAAAACACCGATCGAACTGAAAATTCTCGACTCCCGCATAGGCTCGGAATTCCCACTGCCGGCCTATGCCACCCCCGGCAGTGCCGGCATGGACCTCAGAGCCATGCTGGATACCGAGCTGACTATAGCCCCCGGCGAAACCGTGCTCATACCTACCGGTATCGCCGTGCATGTGGGCGACCCCAGCCTGGCGGCCGTGATCCTGCCCCGCTCCGGTATGGGCCATAAACATGGCATAGTGCTGGGCAACCTGGTTGGGCTGATTGACTCTGACTATCAGGGTCCGTTGATGGTGTCCTGCTGGAACCGTGGCAAAGAGCCCTACACCCTGCAAATCGGCGACCGCCTGGCACAGCTGGTGTTTGTTCCTGTGGTACAGGCTGAATTTAAACTGGTGGACGAGTTCGACACCTCAATGCGCGGCGAAGGTGGTTTTGGCCATTCAGGCACCCGCTAACGTTTGCATTTTGTGTGAAGGAATCTCAATGGCCGCCAAAGAAAAAATCAGCCGCCGCGAACATATTCTCCAGTGTCTCGCGCAGATGCTGGAAACCAATCCGGGACAACGTATTACCACCGCCAAACTGGCCGCCGAAGTCGGAGTTTCAGAGGCGGCGCTGTATCGCCATTTCCCCAGTAAGGCCCGCATGTTCGAGGGCCTGATCGAATTTATCGAAGACTCATTGCTGTCGCGCATCAATCTCATCATGGATGACGAGAAAGACACCATGCGACGCTGCCAACTGGTCCTGCAGCTGTTGCTGCTGTTTGCCGAACGTAACCCCGGCATTTCCCGGGTACTGAACGGTGATGCCCTGCTTGGCGAAAACGAGCGTTTGCGCAGCCGTGTCGGAGCCCTGTTTGCCAAGATTGAAACCCACCTCAAACAGATATTGCGGGAGAAAACCCTCCGCGAAGGCAAGGGCTTTGAGCTCGACGAAGCCATGCTGGCCAACCTGCTGCTCGCCGTGGCAGAAGGCAGAATCGCCCAGTACATTCGCAGCGAATTCAAACAAAAGCCCACCGAGCACTTCGATGAGCAGTGGGGCTTTATTCAAAAGCAACTGTTACAAAGCTAACCCACCCTGGCCCGCCACACAGGTTCCATCCGGTGGTGGGTGCAGCGAACACCTACAATTTCAGTATGAATTTGCATCAAATAACGGTATTCTCCCGCACTCGCGCAAAGACCCAGGTAATTGCTCTGGTATTTTGCCGCAGCGGCCAAGGCCGAAGATGTGGTTGGAGGTAAAAATGGCACTCAGTGAAGCAGCACAAAAGGTTCAGGCCGCGCTTTTGGAGCGGGGACTGGAAACACCCATGGTTCCTTGCGGACTCACCAGAGAGGAGCGCAAAGAGCGAATCGAAGAGCACATGCGGGCAATTCTTGGCCTGATGTCACTGGATTTAACCGACGACAGCCTCGCCGATACCCCACGTCGCATCGCCAAAATGTATGTGGATGAAATCTTTTCGGGCCTCGACTACGAAAACTTCCCCAAAATCACTGTCATCGACAACAAGATGGGCGTGGATGAAATGGTGCGGGTACAGGACATCAGCCTGACCAGTACCTGTGAGCATCATTTGGTCACCATAGATGGCACCGCCACCGTGGCCTATCTGCCACGCAAGAAAATCATCGGTCTGTCCAAAATCAATCGTATTGTGCGCTTCTTTGCCCAGCGTCCACAGGTACAGGAACGCCTGACCCAGCAAATTCTGGTGGCCTTGCAGGCACTGCTGGAAACCAAAGACGTGGCCGTGAAAATCGACGCCGTACATTACTGCGTAAAATCCCGCGGTGTGATGGATGCCACCAGCTCCACCACCACCACAGCGCTGGGCGGTATCTTTAAGTCCAACCCGGCCACCCGGGCGGAATTTTTACATCAGCCCCGCTAAAACCTTATCGTGTTTCCAATAAAAAACGCCGCAATCAGCGGCGTTTTTATTACCTGAAGATAACGGCTCAGATGCCGTATTGCTCGCGGTAAGCACGCACCGAGCTCAGCACCTCTTCCATGCCTGGCTTCTCGGCGAGGAAGGCAATCAGGTCTTCCAGCTTGATGATGGCCACGATGCCGCAGCCAAAGTCACGCTCCACTTCCTGAATGGCAGAGAGTTCGCCCTTGCCCTTTTCCTGACGGTCCAGTGCAATCAACACCCCGGCCAGTTCGGCACCATTGGCCTGAATGATTTCCATCGATTCACGAATGGCAGTACCTGCGGTGATCACGTCATCCACCAGCATCACCTTACCTTTAAGCTCGCTGCCCACCAGGTTGCCGCCTTCGCCGTGGTCTTTTTTCTCTTTACGGTTAAAGCAATAAGGCATGTCGATATCGTGGTGTTCTGCCAGTGCGACCGCCGTAGTCGTGGCAATGGGAATACCCTTATAAGCCGGGCCAAACAGCAAATCGTAATCGATACCCGCATCCACCAGCGCGGCGGCATAAAAACGGCCCAGACGGGCCAGATCGCGACCGGTATTGAACAAACCGGCGTTGAAGAAGTAAGGGCTCTTACGACCGGACTTGAGAGTAAACTCACCGAATCTCAGTACATTACGCTCGAGAGCAAACTCAATAAACTCGCGCTGATAGGCTTTCACTGTCTTTCCTCTATCATGTGTCTGGCAGCCCAAGCCGCCAATTTTACAAGGTGTAGGGTGGCAAAAAGGCCCCTCTCGGAGCCTTTAAAAAATCAATTCTGCAATCAGTTCAGAGCCGCTTTCTGGGTATCGATGATCTCACGGATACCGTGCTTGGCCAGCTCCAGCATGGTCAGCAACTCTTCGTGGGTGAAGGGCTCACCCTCCGCGGTGCCCTGAACTTCGATAATCTTGCCGGTTTCAGTCATCACCACGTTCATATCGGTCTCGGCGGCGCTGTCTTCCACATACTCGAGGTCACAGATGGCTTCGCCGTTGTGAATACCCACGCTCACGGCGGCAATCAAAAACTTCAGCGGATTGGCTTTCACCAGCCCCTTGCCGCGGGCCCAGTTCAGCGCATCCACCAGCGCCACACAGGCACCAGTGATAGCCGCAGTGCGGGTGCCACCATCGGCCTGAATAACGTCACAGTCCACCACTATGGTGTTTTCGCCCAACTGCTTCAGATCCACGGCGGCGCGCAGTGCACGGCCAATCAGACGCTGGATTTCCTGGGTACGGCCAGACTGCTTGCCACGGGCGGCTTCGCGGTCCATACGGCTGTGGGTAGAACGTGGCAGCATGCCGTATTCGGCAGTCAACCAACCCTGACCACTGCCCTTAAGGAAGCGTGGTACACCCTCGGTGAAACTGGCGGTACACAGCACCTTGGTTTCGCCAAACTCCACCAACACAGAGCCTTCGGCGTGGGCAGTAAAGTTACGGGTGATGCTGATGGGGCGGGTCTGAGCCGGGGTACGATTACCTGGACGCATGGCGATTCCTGTGACGTATGAACTTCGCAATAATTTGGCTGCCTATTATAGGGCTATGCAGAGCGAGTTGCCACGGTGGATTTTGAATACACTCCGTGGGTTGTAAACGGTCATTAGCAGATTTTGCTCACGTTCAGGGCCATGACGCTGGCCTGGCTTGTGGTTATAATGACGTCCAGACTTAGCCGAAAATCAGCCGGAATCCCTATGATCCACAGCATGACCGCCTATGCCCGTATCGAGCATAAAGCCGCCTGGGGCAATGCCTCTTTTGAAATCCGCTCAGTGAATCAGCGCTATCTGGAAACCTACCTGCGCCTGCCAGAGCAGCTGCGCAGCCTCGAGCCAGCCCTGCGTGAGCGCTTGAGAAAGCGCCTCAGCCGAGGAAAGGTCGAAGTCAATCTGCGCTATGACGTTGCCAGCGACACAGGCGCCGAACTGAACATCAACCAGGACCTCGCCCGTCAGCTCTTGGGCGCGGCCAATTGGCTCAAGGCCGAAGCAGGACAAGGCGACATCGCCCTGACCGACATTTTGCGCTGGCCGGGAGTCATTGCCACCGCTGAGCAGGACATGGACGCCATCAGCGCCGAGCTGCTGGGCGCCTTCGATAAGGCACTGGATCAGTTTGTGGAAGCGCGAGGCCGCGAAGGCAACGCCATCAAGGAGATGCTGGAAAGCCGTCTCAGCGCCGTAGAAGGTCAAATCGCCATTGTGCGCGAGCACATGCCAAAGGTGATTGAATGGCAACGTGAAAAGCTCACGTCCCGCCTTGCTGAGATTCAGGGGGAGCTCGACAGCACCCGTATCGAGCAGGAAATGGTGCTGCTGGCACAAAAACTCGACGTAGCCGAAGAGATGGACCGCCTCGAGGCGCACATCACCGAGGCTCGCCGCATTCTCAAGAAGGGTGGCAGCGAAGGACGCCGCCTCGACTTTATGATGCAGGAGTTCAACCGCGAGTCGAACACCCTCGCCTCCAAGTCCATCAGCACAGAAATCACCGCAGCCGCAGTGGAGCTGAAAGTACTTATCGAGCAGATGCGAGAGCAGATCCAGAATATTGAATGATGTTTGTTGGAAGTCAACAACTGACATAAAACGATTCAAAATCAAATTATTATGTAGATTTGAAGGTCATAAAATCCAAAGCTATCCTGTCTTGTTTGGGTAGTTATGGGTAGTAGATTGGGGAGTATTTTCTCGCTATAGTTTGCAGAGTGAGACTGTACTCCCCAATTTTTTTGAGGCTGAAAAGTGGGCAAGTTGCATGATAAAACCGTCAAGAAACTGATCAAGGAAAAACCTTCAGTCCGGCATGCCGATGGTGATGGACTATATCTGATGACCCCCAAGCGCGGCGATGCCTACTGGATGTTGCGCTATACCACCGCGGCCACAAAACTCCGGCGTGAATACACCATAGGCAAGGTAGTTGACTGGTCACTCGCCGATGCCCGGGATGAAGCGGCCAAGCTGAGGTTGGCGATCAAGCGAGAGGGAGCCGATCCGGTTCAGGAAAGACAAAAGGTCAACGGTAATCCCTTCAAGACCCTGAATGATCTGTATGCCGACTATTACCAGCTACGGCAACGGGAAATTGCTACACACGAGAAAGAACGCAGCCTTTACGAACGCGAGATTGCCTGGCGCATTGGCAAAGTCGAGTTGGAGAAGATAAGGCCTCTCGATGTCAGTGAGATCCTGCGCGACATCGCAAACGGCTATGGCGACAAACCGCCGAGGCCAACCATTTCCAACGACGTTATGCGCATGCTCAAGCGCATCTTTGATCACGGCATGAAGTTGGACGTAACCCAGTTCAACCCAGCCAGTCCGTTCCGTCCCAGGGATGCCGGCGGGGAGGAACAAGCCGCTAACTACCCAATGACCGAATCCGAAGTGATTGAGTTCTTCACCAAGCTCAGAGCGATCCCGGCACAGTTCAGCCGCGAAAACTACTTAGCATGTGCCCTGCTGATAGCCACCTGTACCAGAAAAATGGAGCTTTTGGCCGCTCCATGGCACGAGTTTGACTTGACGAATCGGCTGTGGCACCTCCCCAAAGAGCGCACCAAGAAACGCCGTGCTATCGATATCCCACTCAGTGAACCGGCACTGTCATGGCTGGAAGAATTAAAGATCCGCAGTTGTGGCAGTGACTGGGTGTTCCCGGCCAGGCGGATAAGCAGGCAGGCTCGCACTCCCCACGTGTGTGAGAACACCCTGAACCATGCGCTGAAAAAGTTGTTTGAGCAGGGCTTCTTCTCGTTTGATAAGCGCCGGGTCCATGATTTGCGCGGTACCGCCAGAACTATGCTCGGTAAGATGGGGGTTGACGACAGCCTTGCCAAGCGTTGCCTGAATCAGCAAGCTGGAAATAGGGTCGATGAGATCTACAACCGGCATGCCTATTTTGAAGAGCGCAAAGAAGCACATACCAAGCTCGGTGAGTGGCTGGCCCCTTTTGTTAATGGCAGTGAGACAAATAAGATTGTCGATTTTGATGCGGTTTGCAAATCATAATTTTCACGGTATTAATTGGCGTGAAATGACAAATATACAAACTTCCAGAAGCAGATTGGTTTGATAAATTCCTAAATCACGTCAATAATTGACGTATATTTTATTGTTTACAAACCACCCTGAGGCTAGCCATGCTCAATACTGAAGCCAGACAGCAGCTGCAGAAGGTGCTGCCCTTGGATATGGTAGCCACCAAATCATGGCTGGAGGCACAAGGGCTCAACTTGCACTTTCTGGACAATGCTGTGCGCAACCAGACCCTGATCCCTCTTGCAGCAGGTGTTTACTCCAGGCAGGAAGCAAGGCTCTCCTGGAAAGGCATCGTTGCCTCTTTGCAGCGCATGTCCGATGCCCCCATCCATGTCGGAGGCTTAACCGCGTTAGAGCTTGAAGGCCTCGGTCATTACCTGTCCAAGGGAAGCAAACCAAGGGTTCAGATCTATTCCGATGCTGCGCTCCCCAAGTGGCTGGACAGAATCAAGATCCCAGCGCAGATTGAGTGGCACGGTACGCGCCGCCTGTGGCCTGAGACGCTGATGCAAGACGACAAGTATCTCCGGCAAGACACTTGGCAGGCATCACTCCCCCCACTCCGCTATTCCTGTCCAGAGAAAGCCATTCTGGAACTCTTGGCAGCGATGCCCAAGACCATCAGCTTTGAACATGCTGACCAGCTTATGCAGGGACTTCACAACCTCTCACCACGCAAGTTGGATGCCTTGCTGAAAGCCTGTTGCAGCATCAAGGCGAAGCGGCTCTTTCTCTGGTTGGCAGGAAGGCACCAACACGCCTGGCTCAAGCACCTGAAACCTGATTGTTATGAGTTGGGAACCGGTAAGCGACTGATCGCCAAGGGCGGCAGGCTGGAGCCAACCTGGCAAATCACTGTACCGAAGGAGATGTAAAGCACATGGATAGACAAAGCCATTACTACCGACAAGTCCAGCTATTGCTGCAGCTCATTCCCTTCGTTGCCCGGCATGACTGTTTCGCCCTTAAAGGTGGAACGGCTATCAATTTGTTCGTTCGTGACTTTCCCCGGCTCTCGGTCGATATCGATCTGGTTTTTCTACCCATGATGGAGCGGAATGAGGCCCTGAAGACCATCAAGGACAATCTTGGAGCACTGGCCTCGACCATCATGGTCAGTCTCGAAAATACCAGGGTTATCCGTTCGTTTCAGGATAAAGCGGATGCCCTGCGTCTACTGGTGGAGCGTGATGCCGTTCAAATCAAAATTGAACTCTCACCCGTACTGCGCGGCACGGTTTACGAGCCCCTGGTCATGCCGGTCAGTGAAGCCGTCGAAGAGGAGTTTGGCTTTGCCGAGATGGCCGTGGTGAGCTTCGCGGATTTGTATGCGGGCAAAATTTGCGCAGCGCTGGATCGCCAACACCCGCGAGATCTTTTCGACATCAAGCAGTTGCTCGATAGCGAAGGGCTCACCGATGACCTTCGCAAAGCACTGCTGGTGTACATCATCAGTCACCCGCGGCCTATTGCCGAACTGCTCAGGCCACACTTCAAAGACATTTCCGCTGTCTATGAAGGGGAATTTCGTAACATGGCCGATCAGGACATTCCACAGGCTGAACTGGAGGCGGCACGGGAGCAGCTGGTGAGGCTCATCCATACCTCGCTGACACCACAGGAGCGGGCGTTTTTATTGTCATTCAAAAATCGTACACCCGATTGGTCACTCCTTGAGCTCTCCGGTATCGACCGGTTACCTGCCGTCCGCTGGAAACTGCAAAACTTGGCCAAGATGCCCCCCGAAAAGCATGTAGAAGCTTACGTCCGGCTCGAAAAAATCCTGAAGATATAAAAATCCCCAGCACACCATGTGTCGGGGATCTGATCTTGCTCAAGTGGCCTTTCGCTGTTCAATCCACCACAACAGATCCGAAAGTCGCCACGCCACACAGTGAGCGCTCAGCTTGACCCGTTTGGGCACCAGCCCTTGCCGCTCCATGGTCCACCACTGTGTGCGACTGACGCCGGTAATCGCCCTGCGATCATGCTCTCTGACCAGTCGTTCACACTGGCCAGACTGGCTGAGTACTTGAGCACGGACATCTTCAGTGGGCAATACGAAGGTTTGTTCATTCATTACGTTTTCCTCCGGAGATTGAATGGGAAAAGTGGGAAACTGGGAAATTAGTCATCAAGTTCCAGCTCCTGTATTCCGGCATAGATGCGTTCAGGCCACAGTGCGAAAAAACGATGGGACTTACCTTGGATCATGAGTTTTAGCGTTGCCCGCTCAGGCTCGTTGGTTGCAAGCCATCCCCGCTGGAGCATCGGCATCACCTCACGCATGTACTGGCCAGGCATGTCCAGCTGCCGCAGAAACTGTTTCTTATCGATCAGCCATTGCCGCTCACCATCAAGCTCTCGGATGTAGCCCAGCAAAGAAGTGGCATTTTGATGACCGAGTGGTTGCAGAGCCTTCTCCCATTTCGGCAGCAAAACTTTTAAGCGGGACAGAACTTGGTGTTCCTCAGAGTTCATCACATGACCCCGAGCAGCCAGCCACTGCATCCAAACCTGCTTCACTGAATCGACGGACTCTTCCTCATCCCAGGGCACCAGGTAATTTCTAGAAGCAAGAGAAAGTACCGTTGCAACCAGTGCAAAGCGCTGCAGCACGCGAATTACCTGCGATGACATATTGCTGGTTCGCCACTGATCAACCAACCGCTGGATCTCAGACTTGGCGTAGTGGGCAAGCTCATCCGTCGATGTCAGCAGGTTCATCCATTCGGGGAACAGGCTCCCGTGATACCGGCTGGTCTGCAGCTTCAAATGATCGACAAACAGTTGCGGACACTGAAAGCGATGCAACGCATCAAAAGTGCCAAATCGACCAAAAACAGGTATTTCGACCAAACGGATCTGTTGACCGGCCTTAGGCCGCTTCCCAAGCGATTGAAAAACTTCTGACAGCCAAACTTCACCGCTGCTCAACGCCAATGTCCGCCAGTGAGAAGGTCTGGCGAGTGCTCCGCTTTCCGTTGCCCGCAGCTTACTGGTACCCGCGACTATATGGTAAACAGCAATATCGACGTCCTCTGGCCGTGCCAGGCCAATTTCATCCAGTGCGAGTAACATGTCATGCTGCTCGGCGGCCACCGCCGCCAAGCCATTCGCCGTGGAAATCCAGCTGCGAACGAAAGATCTATCGCTGTAAACCGATGCCGCCAATTCAAGTAGCGATGTCTTCCCGGAGGAGGAAGGCCCGACCAAATGAAAAATACCGTTCTCCACGGCGGCTGGATGTAGCAGCGGCGCGGATAGCGCCACGCCCACCACAAACACCATCAACGGATTTCCGGTACATAGAGCGCCCACCTGTGATTGCCACTGCGCCAAAGTGCCGGCGCATTTCAGCATCGAGTCGTTCAGTTGACCGGCGTAGTAATAAGGTTCAGCGTTTGTACCAACGGACCAATCCTGAGTGACATAAACACTGTCATGCCACCCCGTAGTATCGACACAAATTCCTGAAGGGGCTTTCAGAATCTCTTGCAGCAAATAGCGCTGCAAACGCGACCAGCTTTGTGGATAGGGCTCTAACCAATAGCCCGAATCAATCAGGGCATCACGTACCTGGCGTGACTGATCACCATGTAATACCCGGTTGAATACTATGTCCTGTAGCAAAACACTATCCATGTTGCGCCACTGGATTAACGCACCAAAACCATGTTTACGGGTATTTCGCCGAGTTCTGGCTACAACCCTTATCCACCCGCCAACAATCTGCCAATCGCCCTTTTCAAGGCATTCCAGATGTGCATCAGTTAGACGAAACTCCATTATCGCTTCCTATTACAACTCTGCCATCCAGCGACGAACATCCACCGCTCTGAAACGTACAGCCTTGCCCATTGGATTAGGCTTGATGGGCTGAGGAAACTTGCCAGCTTTGACATAACGGCGCAAAGTTGGCTGGGATAGTTTGGTTAGTGAACACACTTCTTCATACGTGAGTAGATTGTTCAGTGATGCGATATTCATATGTTGGTATCTCCCATAACATCTTGATTTGTCATGAGCGATCATACCGTTCACCGAGTACAATCCTCGTCGCTGGAATTGTCCATTTTGGGCACATTGAGCGATATTTATCGGTGCTGCAAATACAGGAATGAGAACAAAGAATTAAAACTATCAACTCACAAACCAGAATGTAACAAATTGAATTTTAATGACTAAACCCAAACCGTTACATGTCACGCTATTCATTCGTGACATGTAACGCCAGAATTTTTATTCTAAACACTCACAGAACTGTTCAGAATATTCATGGAGAGCGCTATGGCTAAAACACTGAAACAAATGCTGGAAGAACAGCCTGAGCATGTTGTCGCGGCTGCGGCAGAAAAGGCATCATTGATACTGGCAGAGCTGGATAAGAAAAAGCAGCTCGAAGAGGGAGGGAAAATGGATGGCAGTGATCAAAGCTAATCGTCGGTAAAGGTTCGGAAGTCATCATCATAGCTTCCCAAAAGCCATCGTCTCTGATGCCGACGCTTCGCAGACCTTTCCTGCGCAATGCTATGCCGCTGCTTGAACATCCACACGATAATAACCGAAATACCCAGGGCCAATGCCGCAGTCCATTTAAAGCACAGTAGAGCGATCCAAAAGAGCACCATGAGCCTGGGAAGGCGCATATACCAGCAAAGCACACGCCACAACCACACTACCAAAGGCAAACAGATCAACAACCAGACGAAGTTGGTGTTGCCATAGGCCGCCAATCCTGTGACAAAGAGCAGCATCAAGAGAATATTGCCTAGGAATTTCATCGTCGGGGACTCTCCCGAAAAAATTTCACATGTGAAAGTCAGCACGTTTAAAGACAGGCTACCACGGCACAGGAAAATGCAAGCTCTAACCAGCTTAGTTACGTGGTTTTTGATCATCTTCAGACATAGTTTGGTTCGCTTTATAGCTATATAGGCACCAGGCGAACACTGCAGTGAAAAACAGCCAGAGCCCGAACATTCCCCATTCAAAGGCATTCATGATTACCCTCCTGCTAGCGGTATAGAATTCATCATGGATCCAGATCCACGAAATCACAACAACCAATTGAAAGTTATTAACTTTGTTCTGAAAGAACATTTTTAGTGGAAAACGTATTGGCCCACATTCCACACTGGAAAAAAGCTGGCTATTCCTAGCCAATGCCTACCCATTAACTTTCCACATAACTATCTATCTGGAATCTTGGCGCTCAAATTCCACATACGTGGAAACAAAGTTCGAAATCACAGGTTGGAATAAACCCACCGATGCGCCTATCTATCTGGAATCTTGGTGCCAGCATTCCCCTCTGGACTATTACGACTGATATTCCAGAACCTAGATGGAACCTGAGGCGTATGGAACGTTGGCGGATAAATTCCTATCTATCTGGAATTTCAGAGAAGGCAATCGGACTTTCGCGATTACAGCTCACCAAATCACAAATTCGAAGCCTAAGCCCGACGCAATATATGTGGATCATCAAAAACCCATCGAAAAACTACCTCTCAGTCATTATCACTAACGAACACAGGGCAATGACACCCATACTCCATCCAAAAGCGATCTGTTGGTGGCTTTTTGAATGCTGAATCGAGCTGACCGATGACTTAGGGTGTTTTTTGATTGCCCACTATTGGCCGATACTCCGGATTAAAACAGATGAATGGGTACCTATGCGGCATTAAGCGGGTGAAACCAATAGAGGCTCAATGAGTAGTAGCGTATACTCGACAACCAATAGCAATGGTGATAACCACCTCAGCCCCAAATGTCATGGCAGGCCCCACCTATGAGGAGCAAGTAATGTCCGAGATGGATGATCGCTGGTTATCGGTCGATGAGATCAGCCAGTACCTGGGTGTCAGCAGTGACACCGTTTATCGCTGGATTGATAAGCAGGGCATGCCCGCCCACCGCATGGGACGTCTTTGGAAGTTTAAGAAAGATGAAGTTGATGAGTGGGTCAAGGGTGGCGGCGCGGCGGACAGGAGCAAGATGAATGAGCAGGAAGAATAGAAATGACAATTCAGTCGATCTGAATAGAATCCTCCCTGGGAGGCTATCAAGCCCCATGAAAACCACTAGTCCACGACTTCGAAGGGTTGGTAATGGGGCCCTATGGTTAGAATAGTGCAGACAAAGCAAACCATGGAAAGCTGCAGAGGCGACACCTTTGACGGTTGGCCTGCCCGTACCCTGCTGGAGGCGGGCGACATTCCCATTGCCCAAATCGCCGAGCTTGCCCTGCGTGAAGGTCAGAGCTCAAATCCTTTGTACCGGGTCCACCGCTGGTTTGCACGCCGAGTGGGCTCTCAGTTCCGTTCGATCATCACCGCGCTGACCCTTCCCCCTGACAAGACCGACGCCTTTTGGGATACCTATCTCGGAAAGACCTCCGTGCATGGCGCCGTCGTTCTCGATCCCTTCATCGGCGGCGGGACAAGTTTGGTGGAGTCCATGCGCTGCAACGCCCGGGTGATTGGTTTTGATATCGACCCGGTCGCGACCTTTATTACCCGATTTGAATTGGCCGCCTCCCTAATGGAGGATCACTATCCGGAAATCGAGCAGATCTGCAATGAGATCGCCCAACTCATTATGCCGTTGCATCGAACTATGGTGGACGGTGTCGAACGGGATGTTCTTCATCATTTCTGGGTCCAGGTGAAGCAGTGCTCGAATTGCCAGAACGACGTAGAGCTCCATCCCCATTTCCAACTGGCCTACTCCAAAGAGAAGGGCCTGCAGTGGGTATTCTGCAAGGACTGTCATGCGGTCCACGAATTGCCGATTGAACGCAAGGTGCTGCACTGCTCTTGCGGCAAGCGCACCACTATCAGCGCGGGCACGCACGGCAACGGGATCATGACTTGCCCGACCTGCAAGCACACACAAAAGATCGCAGCGGACGACCTTGACGGTGCCGAACGTCCCGCTTGGAGACTCTTTGCCCAGGAGTATCTGGTCGGAACCGGCAAGAACTGCACTAGGCATTTCAAGCGTGTCGAAGAGGCGGACAAGGCATTGTACGACCGAGCCACCCGTAAGCTGCGGATGATCGGGGGTGGCTTGCTTGTGCCGGCGAGAAGCATTCCCCGCGAGGGGCGTTCGGATGGACGACCTCTGATCCACGGGATTCGGCATTACGCAGACTTTTTCAATGACCGGCAGAAGCTCCACCTGCACCTTCTCGGTTCGGCCATTGGCCGAGTGGAAAGCGATGAGGCGCGGCGCTGCCTTGAGTTGGCCTTCAGTGAGCATCTCACCACGAACTGCATGTACACGGCCTATGCGTTTGGCTATCGCAGAACGAGCCCAATGTTCTCCATTCACTCATACCGGCACATCACTCGTCCGGTTGAGCTGAACCCTTGGCAGGATGGCGTTGGACGGGGGACGTTCATCAACACAGTCCGGAAAATATCAAAGGCAATTGCCTTTGCCAAAGCGCCCGAGGAGCTGCATCCGGAAGGCACCAGAGTCGCTTATGAAGATGATTTCGAGCGCGAACAAGCCTGCCTTGGCTCTGTCGATGATGTATTGAGCGGCAGCGCCACGGCGGCTATTGAAACCCAGTCTTCCGAGGAACTCCATTTACTACCGGACGGCTCAGTGGATCTCGTGCTGACCGATCCGCCGTATTTCGACAATCTGAGCTACTCGGAACTCTCGGACTTCTATTTGGCCTGGCATCAGGCTTTGAGAATCGCACCGCCCCCGTATGACGATAACGTCACTTCGGCTCCGATACTGCAGAACCTGGCCATCACGCGACGGTCCGACGAAGCCATCAAGGGATACCAGGAACGGCTTCAGCAGATTTTCATGGAATGCAATCGAGTGCTTAAGCCGGATGGGATCTGCGTGTTCACCTACCATCATAAACTCGCATCGGCGTGGGATGCTCTCGGCACGGCTCTACTTCATTCGGGACTCTCGGTAACCAAGGTGCTGCCCATGCGTGGCGAAGGCCAAGGAGGCCTTCACACTTACGATGGCACCATCAAGTGGGACGCGGTGCTGGTCTGTCGCAAGAAGAAAGGCGTCATCAAGAGGGGCGTTCCGGTCATCAGCGAAACCGCCTTCAAAGACGCTGTCTTGGAGGCGGAATCTCACTTTGAGGCCTTGTCCGCCCATAAACGGATCGGCTTCAAAATACCTGATTTCACAAATTTGGCTCGGGCGTTGGTCGTCAGTAGAGGTTTCTTAGGCGAGGCGGATACCAGCACACGACCGATGTCGGATGCATTGAAGAACATACCAACCCCGGGAGAGTTGTGATGGCGAAACTCGATAAAGGAACGCTTGCCCTAACATTCAAATTCGATTGTGACCGGTTTCTCCGGTTTCGACTGGCCAGTGATGCTGAAAGGGACTCACTTGGGATCTCTGCCGAAACCTACAAACGCCCTGGTATTGAACTTATCAAAGCAGCCGGGCGGCGTTGGGAAGCCGACAAATACCAGGATCTGATCGACACCTCGGATGATGGGAAAGTTGTGTTCCTTCTCGAGGACAAGGTCGATGATCTTCTGGGACGGAAGCCCTTCAAGAAAATCCAGAACCTTTTTGACATCCTCCGGCAACAGGAGCCACCCCAGGCAATTATCGAGGCGGAGTTCACGGTTCCCACAAACATCACTCCCGGCCTTCAAAAGGCATACGACGATTTCGGTCTCGACCAGGTAAGAGTGCGCCCGGACATCCTTTGGATACATCCAGGTGGTACTGGTGCGCCGCTGATTGGCAATGGGACTGTGCCTGAATACGAAATCCATATCATTGATGTGAAAATGGCTGCGGAGCCATCCCTGCGGCACTTCACGGAAGTGACCTACTACGCTCTGGCATTGGCCACAGCCATCCAGCAAGAAGGTCTTGGCGGCAGATATGCCGTTTCGGCGGAAGGCACCATCTGGCCAGGAAGCCATGACATCAATGCGTTCAGGAATCTGGTCCAGCTTTATCAGGCCAAGGGAGCCGCAGATCCTGTTTCCAAGGCCCTCAGCGAAACGTTGATTCGGGTTCCGTATGAGGTCTATGAAGTCCACGTGAAGCAGTTTTTCGAGGATCGTCTTCTCAGGGTTCTGCAGACCGACATGGAGGATGCCAGTTGGCATGTCGGTCCCAAGTGCCAGCTTTGCGACTACGTTCGCTATTGCCGAGATAAGGCATCTGAATGCGATCATCTTTCCCGGCTGGCCTGGCTCAATCAAGGGCAGGCGGAACTTCTCCGTTCAAATGGCATTACCACTACGGCGGGACTGACTGAAGCCGTGACTACCGCCGATGATCGGTGGCAATCCGTTATCGACTCCAGCCACCAGTTGCGGGCGGATGGGCCAGCGCTGGCAACTCGCGCCCGTTCCTTGACCGAGGGGGCACCCTTGCTGGTCGATGGACGGCGCAGCGCCATGATCCCCGCGTGGACTGACCAAAGCATCTTTATCACGATTCATTTCGACCCGGGCTCTGGTATCTCCTTTGCCCTGGGCGCGGCGCGGCTCTATTTCCCGCACGGCCGCAAGCCGGGCGATCCTCCGGTGACGGACGAAAAGATTTTCATCGTTGACCGTGTCGATGCGATGAACCCGGAAACGGAGCGCGAGAGGCTGAAGGAATTTGCGACCGTGGTTTCTGAGTGGTTAGATGAGGTGTCGACCGTCAATACAGGTCTACCCGCCCGTGACCGGCTATCTTCCCATATCTTCTTCTGGGACATGCTGGAGATGCGACAGCTCAAGCGCATGTTCGAGCGTCATATGCAGAACCCTGACGTGATCGAACTGATCGAGATACTTACCCGATTCTTCCCACCGGACAGCCTGTTGCCCGATCCGGATGCTTTCAAGTCCCAGCCTGGGACAATCGTCAAGGAAGTCCTGCGAATGCTCGTTGGGCTGCCGGTTGCCCACGATTACTCCCTGTTTGATGCAGCGAACAGTTTCTTCCCAAATGTTCGGGAGGATGGAACCCCGTATAAATTCGATCTGCCTTTTGGGTTCGCTACCCCAATGAGCGATCAGATCCCCTTCGAACGTGCCTATGAGCTGTGGCAGGACAAAATTTTCGTCCGCCATTTCAATAAACTTCACCCTACTGACCCGTCCAAGTGGAGACGCTACACCCGGGACGAACTCTACGATGGCATTAAGCGGGCCACTAAGGTTCACCTGCAAGCTTTGCAGCACATCGTCCGGCGACTGCGTGAAAATTACAAAGACCGGTTGGTGCTGAAAAAGAGCGGCTTCTCTGCCGCACGATCCTCCCAGGCAAGTGTTCCGGAGGCGGCAAGAAGCCTGATCGCTTTTGAAAAGCTCAATGTCGCATGCCAGGAAATGGAGAACCGGAACACTCGCTCAATGCCCGTCGATGAACGGGAGGCGAGGTTTTTCTCGATACGCGGGTTGACCTTGAAGCCTCAAGCAGAGGCTGATCCGATCATCGATGAGATCAAGTTCGCGAATCCACAGTACCAACACGAAACGCTCTATGTTTTCGATTTTTCACCGACCAGCAGGGATTCCAGAATCAAGGAAGGCGAATTTACCGTCGCGCTGTCCAACGAGAATGAATACGTGGATCTCGACGAACCGTGGCGTCGGCGACTTGGACTGGGTTTCCAGGATGCAGAAGAACTGCTGGGCGAACACGGCCTGACCGAGCGGTGGATGACGAACAAGTCGATAGGGGCATTGCTTCAGGTAGAGGTCATTCGGTTGGAGGCCATGCAGGACAATCCCTATGTGGTTCTTAAGCCAGGTCACCAGGTGCTCTTTCAGTTTGCCGTCGCCCAAGGACTCGTGGCACTCGACTCACCGCTTGTCCTCGATCCGATGTACCGGGACTTCTCGAGCGACAGGATAGAAAAAGCATTGAGGTCTGTCGGCGGCAAGGCAGCACCGATCAAACGTGCCAGGAAGCGGAGGTAAGGCAATGGCTAAGAGACCGACAAAAATGACCGAACCAGCCCATAGCCTGATGTATACACCCGGCTCGCTGGCAGCAGGAAAAACATTCGCCGACACCAACCAGTTGTACGCGAAGGTAACACCATATCTGAAGGATGCCTTTAACGAAAAGCAGGAATCCCTTTTTCACGATGCATTCGGAAACAGGATTTCTTTGCTTTGGGGGCCGCCGGGTACAGGAAAGACCACGGTCTTGGCCGGGACTATTCTTGGGTGGATTGAACATTACGCCGAGGCGGGAATTCCGCTGCGTGTCGGTATCGGGTCTAGCAACTACAACGCTATCGATAACGTCCTCAACGAAGTCCTGGAACTGATCAACAGGCGGACGGCCACGGTCGGAGCGTTAGCTTGCCCAGTTCGTGTTACAAGGGTGAGGAGCGCCTCCTCCGCGCCTCCCTTGAGTGATCAGATCGAAGATATGCCGAGTACCTCCGCAAGGGCTCAGGGCTTTGTGAATGCCCTGAAAGGCGACGATCCCGGGATCATCATCGTAGGGGGCACCTGGCAGCAACTTGGGCGACTTGCCGAGAAAGATCACCAGGATAGCGAACCGACAGCCGAATGGTTTGATCTTCTGGTGATCGACGAGGCATCACAGGTTCAGGTTGCTGCGGCTGCGGCCTACTTTCTGCTTTTGAAGCCTGATGGGCATGTTGTCCTTGCAGGTGACGACCGGCAGCTTGGGCCGATCTACGGCTTCCAGATGAAGGATAGCGTTCAAGGGCTGTTTGACTGTATTTTCTCTTACATGAAGGAGACCCACGGCATCACCCCGGTGCAGCTTAAACACAACTACCGGACCAACGTGGAAATTTCCGCATGGCCCTGTAAGCGTTTTTATAAGAACGAATACGAGGCGTTCTTCCCCGAGAGAAAGCTGGATCTCGCCATCAATATTGATGGAAGACCAGCCGACTGGCCTGAGCAGTTGCCATGGTCCGACCAGTTTCTCCGCATTCTGGACCCAGCCTGCCCTGTGGTGGTGATCAGCTACTCCGCCAACACCTATACATTATCGAACCCTTTCGAGGCGCAGATCGTTTCCGCTTTGACCCTTTTGTACAAGAAGCTGGTCGACGCACAACAGTTTGGAGTAAGCGCCCAGAAGTTTTGGACGCAGAAAATCGGCATCGTCACTCCCCACCGAGCCCAGATGGCATCCATCAGAAATCTGCTCGTGGACGCAGCCGGTATGACGATGGACCCGCCTCCATTTGTGGACACTGTAGACCGGTTCCAGGGTCAGGAACGCGACCTCATCCTTTCCAGTTACGTGGTGGCCGACCGGGATTTTGTTGCGTCAGAAGATGCGTTCATCCTAAGCCCACGACGATTCAATGTGACGCTGACCCGAGCGAGAAGCAAGTTTGTGATGCTTATTAGCGACGCGCTTCTCCAGTATCTGCCATCCGATCCGGACGTGGCCCGTGACGCCGCTCACCTACAGCTCTTCGCCGAGCAATATTGCAGTTCGGTATTCGACACCATCGACTTGCCGTTCTTTGAACGCGGGGTTCTGTCGACCATGAGATGCAAACTAAGGGGGCGATGTGAGAATGGAGGGGAATAGATATTATGAATTCTAAACCTGAAGACGTCGGAGCCAGAGCCTGTTGGCTTGTCGGAGCAATATATGGAAAAAGTAGTCGTCTCACTGCTGCTCGAATTGAGAAGAAAGATCTTTAACGCTGGGAACGGATTGTAAATGCCCTGGACTTCAGATCATACCAAATGGCTCATCGATACCGGTGAGCGACTAAAGACCGCCGATGGCAAGGAGGTCGAGGTCTGGGAGCTTCGTCATGAGAAAGATGAGGCCGTGCTATCGGCCTGGGCGAAACACTTTCGAAATCATTACTGTCTGGATACCGAGATCGATTTCCTCCGGGGTAAACGCCCGCGACCGGACTATCTGACCAATATCAAGTTCCCTTGCAGAACATCCAAACTCGGCCCAGGAATCAGAGCAGGAGATTTCGGGGAAATTCTGGTTTCCGATTACCTGCAATGGCTTCTCGGTTACTGGGTACCCAGGGTACGGTGGTCATCAAAGGTTGTTCGAGATGAATCGCCCAAGGGCAGCGATGTCATTGGATTCCGATTTCACAAAAAAAACGGCGAAGCCTCCACCAAGGACGTGTTGTTTGTTTTTGAATCCAAGACAAAATTCTCCGCCTCTACAATCAATCGCCTGCAGGATGCCATCAACGATTCTGCCAAGGATCACATTCGCATCGATGAATCACTGAACTTCATCAAGCAAAAGCTCTTTGAAAAAAGGGAAATCGAACAGGCTCAAAGGATCGAGAGATTTCAAAGCCCAGTAGATATGCCCTACAAGGAAACCTACGGCGCTGCAGCCATCATTTCAGACGAATTTTTCGACGCCGAAGAATTGGCTGCAGCTGACTGCGGGAAAATTCCCAAGTCAGCAAAATCAAAGGAGTTCTTCCCTCATCCAAATGGTGACAGCCTAGTTCTCTTGGTTATCAAGGGACCCAGCATGATGGACCTTGTCCACGAGCTCTACAGGAGGGCTGCGGATGAGGCCTGATAGAAAATCCAATCGTCTTTTGGGTGTTACTCGATCAAAAGCAAAGATGATCGAGTACCATGTACCTGAAGAATATCAGGAGATAGATTTATCACTACATCCTAATAAGCTCTTCACCATTTCGATTGGCCTGCTTGGTGACCTCGCCGCCGCCATCAACCGGGTGGAGCCAGATCCCGATTCCCTCGCAGAGCTAAAAAACAATCTGCTATTTTCCGCCCGTTTTTTCGACTCCTACCTCCAATCAAAGCTGAACGAGACACTTGATCCATACCTAGTGCTTCTGGGCTCCGCCTCCTTTTACCTGTGTGATCTTCCCGGAAGCGCGTCGGTATTGGCGAAGCGCATCGATGGCGACTGCCCGGATCTGGATGGCGATAGTTTGGAGTACCTGTTGCTCTGGTTGCTGCAGGCCGATCTGGGAACCTATTTTGATGGAGCTGAGGGGCCGTTCGGCGGATTCATCGACGGGATTTCAAAGTGGATTCTCCAGTTTTTTGAGGATGGGAACGGCGAAAAAAATCTCCTCGATTTGGCCATGAAGCTGCGGGACGCCGTCTATGAATTCGGCACGCCCAGGCAGCTTCTTTTTGGTGATGTGATCGCAGCCGTTCTGAGGAAAAAGCTGGAAAACTCCGCCTGGAAGGCTTTGCCGTCATATTCCGGGCTGCCCCGAGACAAATGGCTCCATGCGCTGCAAAAGGATTCGTTCATCAAGGAACTCTGGCCTGCACAACACCTTTTGGGCCAGGCGGATGTTCTCAAAGGCGAGTCTGCCATCATTCAAATGCCCACCAGCGCTGGCAAAACGAAGGCAACGGAGCTGATCCTTCGAAGCGCGTTTCTGGCCGACCGCGTGTCACTGGCCATCATCATCGCCCCGTTCAGGGCACTGTGCCATGAGATCAAGAACAGTCTCGTCGAGGCATTCCACAACGAACCCACTAGGGTGGATGAGTTATCCGATGCCCTACAGACCGACTTCGAGATTGCCGAACTCCTGGGGCACAAACAGATTCTGGTTATAACCCCCGAGAAGCTGCTTTATGTTCTTCGGCATGCTCCCGAGCTGGCTACCCACGTTGGCCTGCTGGTTTTTGATGAAGGCCACCAGTTCGACAGCGGCACCCGAGGCATCACATACGAGCTGCTCCTGACGTCGCTGCGCTCCATGATTCCTGAAGGAACCCAGAAGGTGCTGATCTCAGCGGTCATCAGCAACGCCGAGGCTGTTGGAGAATGGCTGAACGGGGAGCCCAATGTCGTCGAAGGAACAACCCTGATTCCGACTTTCAGGTCGATCGGGTTCGCGAGCTGGCTCGATCAGTTGGGAAGGATCGAGTACGTCGACAGCCGTGATGCCGAACAAGGCGAGTTTTTCGTTCCCAGGGTGATTGAAAGATTCAATCTCGGGAAAAGAGGCAGAGAGCAGAAAGAACGTCATTTTCCAGAGAGGGACGATGGCCAGGCCATTGCACTCTATCTCGGTATAAAACTGGCCCCTAATGGAAGCATCGCCATCTTCTGTGGCAAAAAATCAACAGCGACAAGCATCTGTGAAAAAGCGGTAGAATTCATTGATCGTGGTATTCCGTTTCCACTCCCACAAGAATTCTCAAATCAAATGGAGGTTGAACGGCTCCATTACCTCCATGCTGCGAATCTTGGACCTGAAGCATCGGCTTCAATGAGTGCTGAGCATGGCATATTTTCTCATCATGGCAATACACCACATGGTATCCGCCTTTCAGTGGAACACGCTATGCGTGAAAACCTCGTGCGGTTCGTTGTTTGCACCTCCACACTGGCGCAGGGCGTAAATCTCCCAATTCGGTACCTCATTGTTACCAGCGTCTACCAGGGCATGGAGCGCATCAAGGTTCGCGATTTCCACAATCTCATTGGCCGAGCGGGCCGAGCGGGGATGCATACTGAAGGCAGCATTTTGTTTGCCGACCCTATTGTGTATGACAAGCGCCGCAACCGAAAAGACGGTTGGCGGTGGGATATAGTCAAGGAGCTGCTTGATCCAACCAAGTCAGAGGAATGCGCAAGCAGCCTCTTTCAACTGATCCCTCTGGTTATCCGGAATGACCGTACCAAGTCAAAAGACAAAATGAATCATTCGTTGACATGGGACATCCTGTCTTTTGCCAAAGCTCATATAGCCGGGTGGGATTCCCTGAATGAAATTATCACCAAGATTGCTAAACAATACGGTAGAAACGGTTTCACGGTCGATGCGGTTAAACCGCAATTCGAATTTTTCAGCCTGACTCTCGCCTCCATCGAAGGCTTTCTTCTCTCCAACTGGGATGCTGTTGATAATGGGTTGACGGAGGAAGACATTGCTGATCTCGCGGAACAGACATTGGCGTACTTCTTGGCTGATGATGAGAAACGGGAACAGATTCAAGAATTGTTCAAGCTTCTGGCGGAAAACATATCAGAGAATATTACTGACGTTAATCGGCGAAAAGCATTTGGCAAAACACTCTATGGTGTCAACGATGCCAAGGCGATTGAGGGGTGGGTTCAAGATAACGCTGATGAACTTCTTGACGCCCAAAATGGAGACGAAGCTTTTGACCTCGTGTGGCCATTAATAATGGGGCATGTACACAACAAAGCTTTCAATAAGTTCGACAAGAAGAACGTCCTGAAAGAAATTACGAAGAAGTGGATTTCAGGAACCCCATTTCATCAGCTTTTCAGAATTGCCGACAATAATAAATGCAAGCTCGGTAAGGGGAAGAGGCCCAGGAAAGTCAAAATCGAAAATATCATTGATATCTGCGAGGGCGGTCTTGCCTACGATGGGGTTCTTCTTGTGAGTGCATTGTGTGAATTTGTAGAAATGCTGGACCGCGAAGGAACAGATGACCCGATCAATCGTCTCCAAATTTTCCAAAAGCGACTGAAATATGGTCTGCCGAACGAAGCCACCATTGCCCTTTACGAGCTTGGCTTTTCGGACCGCGTCATCGCTCAGGACCTCGCCGCATCCTTGAACCTGGCAGCGACTCAGAAGAGGGATCTCGTGAAGGCGCTGAAAAAAGATCGGGACGGAGCCAGGGCGGTAATGGAGAAATACCCAAGCTATTTCCAGGAGAGGATGAATGAACTCCTGTAGTAGAAATCCAGATCATCAACCAAGGCTATCTCGCGCTCTACTGTTGGCCAGATTGTTGGCGGACCGCAGAGCCTACGGCAGTTCTCTGGGAAAGCTCGCATTTCTCCAGGAGTGGGCATGAACAAGCAGACGCAGCCATCACCAAGAGAACATCATTTCTACGTTGCAATAGCCAAGTTCCTTTTCCACCATCCGGAGCATGGCATTGTATCGGTGCGGGACCCGATCAAGATCAAGGATGCAGAGCGGTACGGACTCAGCCCTCTCTTACTCTACGGATTGACGGTTGCCGGGTTACCCATTCGATGGATGACCTTTACCCCGGTCGATCAGCCCAAGGCTTTCCAGGATGCTCTTCTGGAAGCCTGGAATAACGCTGAGGGATTGCGTGGCCGACCGGACATCCTGCGGATCAACAGGCACCTCGCGACGGCCAGCCCTGAACTGGTAGGGGAAATGGCAAAAATCGGAGTCCAGGTCGAAGTCGCCAATGCCAGGGAGAAATCCCTTCCCGCGTCCCTGCGCTCAGCCCAGGACGCCAGCCGGTGGCTGCTGAGGAAGCACGACGGAAATGACTGCTCTCTTAACGGGTCCATCCAGGCCCTTTGCCGGTACGCTCAGGATGACCACGATTTTCGTGTCAGGGAGGGCCACAGAGGCGTGAACAGTCGCGAGGTGGAAGACAGGCTCCAGCAGTGGCTGGCCTTACCGGCGCAAGTGACAGTGCCAACAGTGACCAACGGGCTCGACTGGGCACCTGGTCCATGGCTGTCTTCCTGGCAGACCTCCCTGCCGCCAGATCAGCCCCGATATTTCAACCTCGATGGGTTTGATGGCAGTACCTGGCTACTGACAGGTGAGAAGGCAGCGGAGGATATCGTTGAGGATGAAGATGTCTGGGCCGACAGTGACTATGACAACGCGGCCGAAATCGCCAAGAACCTTGTGGCGTGCTGGCCCAATTCACCTGCAGAGATTGCCAAGTGTGCCGGGATCACCCTGCGGGAACTCCAATGGTTCACTTCGGGGAAGGCGTCCCTTGACCGGCATGCGCGTTTTGACCTGGAAGCCTTACTCGGCATCGAATACGACGAAAGTATGGGCAGATATGTGGAGGCCGGACCTTATGTCCTAGTGGCCCACAAACCACTGGCCCTAAAAGAAGTCTATGAAGGCATTTCCAGCGGTGGAGATGCATGTCCCTGTGAGATTGTCCCTCGTCTGGGAACTTCCGACCCAAGCTGGCGATACGTGTTGATCAACACTTATGGAGAGCCCCCGAGCATTGTGATGGCACCTCGCGGAGCAAAAATCACGGAGCGCCTTTCTGAGTTGCTAATGAATTATGGGGGCATCAAGGCTGTCGCTCCGGGGTTCTACCGAGATGTCGTTTCTACCTGCGCCCGGGCCTGCCGTGAACCTGCGGGTAATATTCGTGAGATGAACGATTTCGCGAAGCGCTACGAAGCGCATTGGGCAGGTTGCGCCTGGCAACCGGAATGAACCGACATGGTTAAGTCAAAGCATAGAGATTAGTATTGTCAGGTTGGTGTTCCCACTTTCCCAGTTTTCCCACCTCAACAAGCCTGAGGTGGGCTTGTTGGCATAATGTTCACTCAGCACAAACCCAATAAGATTTTTGCTTGTGGGTAGTAAAGCGGGTAGTGAACACAGCAGAAATATGGAAAATAAACTTAAGATATTGTTTTAATTAGATTATTAAATTTTAATTTACGAGCAGATCCAAAACGTAGAGTAAGTTTGTCCCTGCTACGCCTTATTAAAATCCTGTTATAGCCCTTGTTATAACAGGATTTTTTATTTTAAACGCCCATAGCTGTTCTGGGTTGTTTGCTGCTTTTGGCAAAAGAGGAAGGCGCACAAAAGGTTTATCAACCCATGTGCGCATTCCATCAATTCGCAGTTTCTGTCACTGCTGGCTTATTCAGCCAGTTCAAAAACCAGCTCACCGCCATTCAGCAGCTGCTGATGGGTTAATATGGCACTGTCGTGCTTTTTACCATTCAGCCACACGGCCTTCACCCATCCATCGCCTTTTTTTATGATATTTAATGACTTGCCATTGGGCAGCATCACGGTCGCTTTGGCAAACTGGGGGGTGCCCAGCACATAGTCGCCGCCTACGGGATTAAGCGGATAAAAGCCCATGGCGCTGAACACATACCAGGCCGACATCTGGCCCAGGTCGTCGTTTCCGGCCAGACCATCAGGCTTGGCCAGATACATGGTGTCGCGGATTTCTTTAATCCGTGCTTCGCCATGCTGCTTTTTACCGGTAAAGGCATACAGGTAGGCCACATGATGCACAGGCTCGTTGCCGTGGGCATATTGGCCGATAAGGCCGGAGATATCCGGGGAGACATCCCCCTGCATTTCAGAACTGGTGGAGAAAAGCTCATCCAGCTTGGCCACAAAGCTCTGCTCATCGCCGTACAAAGCCATCAGGCCCGGCACGTCGTGGGGCACAAAAAAGCTGTACTGCCAGGCGTTGGCCTCTGTGTAGTCGGTGTTGCGGTGCTCCACATAGGTGGGGTTGAAAGGCGTGACCCAGTTTCCTCTGTGATCCTTGCCGCGCATAAAGCCGGTTTCAGCGTCAAACAGGGTTTTATAGCTCTGCGCCCTTTGGCTGAACAGCTGATAATCCGCGGTTTTACCAAGCGCCTTGGCCATTTGCGCTATGGCCCAGTCATCAAAGGCATATTCCAGGGTTTTGGACACGGCCTCCACTTCCAGATCGGAAGGCACAAAGCCGTATTCCCTGAACCTGTCGATACCGAATCTGTCCTGCATCGCCGAGGCCTTGATGGCAGCGTAAATGTGTTCCGGGTCGGCGCTGGTTAAGCCCTTTAAATAAGCATCCACAATCACGGGCACCGCATGGTAGCCAATCATGACGTCGGTTTCGTTGGACATCAGGTCCCAGGTGGGCAACAGTCCTGTCTCGTCATAGAAACCCAGCATGGACTTGACCATGTCATCGACCCGTTCGGGGTTGCTGAAGGTCAGCAGCGGATGCAGGGCCCTGAAGGTGTCCCAGAGGGAAAACAGCGAATAGCGTCCATAGCCAGGGTTGGCATGGGCGGCGCCATCGGCACCGAAAAAAGCGCCATCCACATCATGGAATACCTGAGGCGCGACAAAGGCATGATAGAGCGCCGTGTAAAACTTGGTTTTGTTGACCTCGTTGCCGTCTTCAATCTGAAACTTACCGAGCTGCTGCGCCCAGGCCTGGCGGGCATTGGCTTTGATTTGAGCAAAGCTCAGGTCTGCCACCTCGGCCTTCAGGTTAGCTTTGGCACCGGCAATGCTGGAGTATGACAGTGCCACCCTGGCTTCCACCACTTTTGCCGCTTTCTCCGCAGAAGCACCAACTGACGTAGAACCCGCCGACGACGAACCAAAGTTCAGCACTATGCGGCCTTTTTCGGCCTGTAACTGCTCACCCTTGATGGGCTGGTTTTCGCTGTAGAGTTGATGGCTGAAGGGCTGATCAAACTTAGCCACAAAGTACAGCGGCTGATTTTTGGCCCAGCCGGTAGACAGGCGGTAACCCGTCAGAGTGTGCTCATCCTCTACCCGCAGAAAGGTGACCACGGATTTGTCATAGTTTTGGGCATAGCCCAAATCAATCAGCAGCTGTGCATCCGTGTCGCCATCGAAGCGATAACGGTGAACCCCGGTGCGGGTGGAGGCAGTGAGCTCCACCTGCACCTGCTCTTCCGGCAGATACAGGCTGTAATAGCCAGGGGTCGCACTCTCTTTGGCATGGCCGTAATGGGTGAAAATTCTGTCTTTGTCGTCTCTTGGCCGGGTCAGGTAGTCGCCGCGAAAGGGCATTACCAACACATCCAGCATGTCGCCCACGCCTGTGCCCGACAGGTGGGTGTGGCTGAAGCCCAACAGGGTATCGTCAGAATAGTGATAACCCGAGGTCCAATCCCAGCCCTTGGATGGGTTATCCGGGCTCAGCTGCACCATACCAAAGGGCACCAGGGCTCCGGGAAAGGTGTGACCGTGGCCTCCCGTGCCGATAAAAGGATCGACATGCCCGAGGGCCTGGATTTGGGCCGGAGACTCGGCCTGCAGCTGCTCGACGCTTGCAGTGACGGGCTCTATAGCCGCCCTTGGGGCACAGCCCGCTACCGTCAGTAAGGAGAAGGTCAACAGCGTTGGGGTTAACAACATGGGTGTCAGACGTGGTAAGGACTCGATGCCCTCTTTCAGAGTTATTGTTTTCATTAATCTTTCAACTTATCCAACCAGTTTTTCTTCAGGAACCAGGATGTCAGTATCGCCAGTGCCAATGCCAGCCATACCTGAGTCCATTGCTGGATAACCAAGTAGATGGGCAAGGCCACCAGGCAAATCTGCCAGGCCATACCGACCAGAATATTCACCATATCCCGCAGCGGATGTGTATCCACCTCAAAATCAGGATCGGCGGCTTTGACTTTGTCATGCACCGGCCCCCAGCAGCCCCAGGGACGTACCTGACGGTAAAAGGCGCACAGCACTTCGTCCGGCTCGGGACGGGTCGCCAGTGTCCCCAGGATGGAGCCCGCCAGACTCAGCGCCAGCAGCAGCGGGAAGGCAAACAGCGGATGGGTACCAGGCATAAAGAGCGGCAGACACAAGGATGCCAGCAAGCCCGCCATCATGCCCCAGAAGTAGCCGTAGGCATTAAAGCGCCACCAATGCCACTTAAGCAGGTTGGCCGCGGCATAGCCGCCAAAGAGAGCGCCAAAGATCCACTGCATGATCTCATTGATGCTGGAGAGCATCAGTCCCAACCCGACACCAATCAGTACCAGCACCAGTGACACCAGATAGCTGACCTTAACGTAGGTCCTGTCATCGGCATCCGGGCGGAAATAGCGCTTGTAGATGTCATTCACAAAGTACACGGGGGCAGCGTTGAGAGAGGCGGCCAGGGTCGACATAAAGGCCGCCAGGAGACCGGCTATCAGCAGCCCCGTCAGGCCCACGGGCACAAAGTTATGAATGGCATAGGGCAGGATTTGCTCGAAATCGAAGTTGCCACCCTGGGCCTGAATTTCCGGGCCCATGTACACAAGCGCCAACACGGTAAGGCCGGCCACCATCATGTAACGGGGGAAAAACATCACCAAAGACACCAGACCGCTCATCTTGGCCGCTTCCTTGGGTGAGCGGGTCGCCAGAATGCGCTGCATATCGTAGTTGGGCACAGGGCCCGCCATGGAAAAGAGCACGCCCTTGAACAGCATCATCATGATCATCAGGCCAATCAGCTCCAGACTGTCGGCACGAACCTTTTCGGTCACGCTGTCAATCAGCCCCTGCCAGTTGAGATCAAGCTGCCAGCCAAACCAGATGTTATCCCAGCCTTCCGGGGTGGCGGCCTTGATTTGCTCCGGGGTCACCAGATTAATGGCAATCAGGCCCACGGCCACGGCGGCTATGGTCATGATCACAAACTGCATCACCTCGGTAAACACCACCGAATACATGCCGCCCTTAATCACATACAGGCAGGTTACCGCAAAAATGATCAGCGCATAGGTGTCCGGCGACAGCTGCCATGGGAAGAAAATGGCCGCGAATTTACCAATGCCTTTAAAGGCATAGGCGATAAAGCCGATGGCGCTGACAATGGCAAATATCACCACCACCAGCTGGCACAGCTCGGCGCCTCTGCCACTGCCAAAGCGGGTCTGCAGCCACTGGGCCCCTGTCATCACGTTGGAGCGGCGCAGCCACACCGACAGGTAAACCATCAGGAATACCTGGTTGAAGATGGGCCACACCCAGGGCAGCCAGGCACTCTTCAAGCCGTAAACAAAACACATGGACACCAACCACATGGTGCCTGCGATGTCGAACATGCCCGAGGCATTGGAAACGCCGAGCGCCCACCAGGGGATTTCCTTGCCCGCCAAAAAGTAGGCATTCATGTCTCTGCTGGCAAGGCGGGAGATATAAACCCCAAGCCCTAGAGTTCCCAACAGATAGGCGCCTATGACCAGTAAGTCCAGCCAGGCCAGGGTCATTGGGTTTCCTCCTGCACCAAGGATTGACAGCGAATGCCCTTCACCAGGGCCGCCTTGGCATTTTCATCCATGCCCGGTAAAGCTATGTGAATGCGCTTTGGCTCGCCGGGGAGCAAATCGAAGAAGTTGTCCGAAAAATTACCGGCTAGGTCTGGTAACTCCAAATGGCACTGGCGAATAAGCGTATTGGTGCCAAGGGTCAGGCTAAGCCCTTCTGCATCAAAGCCTGGTTCAATGGTCAGCTCCGGCGTTTTCAGTGCCTGGTCTTTGCTGGGCACAAAATAATACAGGCAATCCGTCAGCAGTTGCCCCTGCTCATTCAGCAAGCGTCCCCGCAGCACCAGCTGAGTGGCATCATACTCGCCAAGCAGGCTTGCCCTATCCAACTGGCACACCAGGGTGCTGGTATTCAGGGGGGTACCAATCGACTGCCGCTCCTGCCACAGGCAGTTGCCGTCAAAGTCCAGCAGCTCAAGTTCAAGCCTTGCCTTAAGCGGTTCAAGGCGGTCGCTCACCAGGCGAACACGCACTGCCTCATCGACCTCATCCACCACCAGCAGATCGGTGCGGAAACTGCGTTTGGCCTGATAGTGCAGCGCCTTCCAGCGACCGTAGTAATCGATGCCGGACCAGGACGCCGCAGGCCAGGTGTCGTTAAGCTGCCAGTAGAGGCTGCCCATGCAGAAGGGGCGCGCCGCGCGGTGGGCTTCAAACGCCAGCTTCAAGCCTTCGGCCTGTTGCACCTGACTTAAAAACAGCAGCCGCGGGAAGTTTTCCGGATCCCGGTACTCCTGCTCCATGTAGCTGCGGATCAGCTTGTTGCCCCGGGGGTGCTTCTGATGCACCCTGAGTACGCTTGAGTCCAGATGCCAGTCGACCTCCTCGGTAAAACGCGCCATGGATGAGGCCAGCGGGAATGACTGAAAGCCAAACTCACTCATAAAGCGGGGAATACGTTTCTGATATTCGCTGAAGGGCTCCTCGCCGTGCCACACGCCCCAATAATGGTGATTGCCTATGTGGTCCATGTCTTCTTCCCAGAAGCCAATGGGGGACGAGCGCAGATAAAAACGTCCGGCGTCCAACTCGGCCACGGCGCCGGGCAGACACTTATCAAACAAGCGGATGTAGTCGTCCTTCAGGCGGGCATAGAGCTCTTCGCTGTAGCCAAACTTCTCGGGCCACTGCCAATGCTTGATGCCCATATCCACTTCGTTGTTACCGCACCAGAGCGCCAGGCAGGGATGATTACGCAGGCGTTTGATGTTGTAGGCCGCTTCCTCGCGGACATTATCCAGAAATGCCTCATCGGCCGGATACAGGGAGCAGGCAAACATAAAGTCCTGCCAAATCAGGATGCCGTTCTCATCGGCCAGGCGATAAAAAATATCATCCTGATAAACGCCGCCGCCCCACACCCGCAGCATATTCATGTTGGCGTCCACCACGGCCTCAAAGTCTGCCCGATGACGCTCGGGCGTCATGCGGTGGATAAAGCTGTCGCCGGGAATATAGTTGGCCCCCTTCATAAACACCGGCTGACCATTCACCCTGAGGTAGAAGGATTGCCCCATGCCATCGGCTTCGTTGATGACTTCCAGGGTACGCAGGCCAACGGCCTGACTGTGCTGGGACAGAATCTCATCGTCACTGAGCAGGGTGAATTGAAATCCGTACAGATGGGCCTCCCCCAGGCCATTGGGCCACCAGAGGCGGGGATTGGCGAGCTCGAAGTCCAGTCGCAGCGCCGATTGTTCAGTCAGCTGCACTTCGCGGTTAAGCGGCACTTCGCGGTCAAGCTCGGGCGCAGCGGGGCATGCGACCCGCAGAGTCAAAGGGCGCTCTTGCTGAAGCTGAGCAGAAATCTCCAGGCTGACATCGAAGCTGAATTCGGCCTTATCACTGCTGAGACTGTGCTGAATAAAGTGCACGTCCTCGATACGACCTTTTTTTATCCCTTGCAGACCGATGGCTCGCCAGATACCACTGGTCACAAATCTTGGGCCCCAATCCCAGCCAAAATGGCAGGGCGCCTTACGGCTGTAGACGCTGAGTTTCTCGACCGACTTGTCGTTTTCCGCCGGATAGGTGAAGCCCGCCGCCTGATGCAGCGGCAGGGTTTCTTTAATAGGCGAACGAAAGTGAATTTCCAGCAGGTTTTCCCCAACCTTCAGCAGCGACTTACAGGCAATACGCTGACCAATAAACATATTGCGACTGTCGCCAAGCTTATGGCCATTGAGGTACAGGTCGCAATAGGTATCCAGACCTTCGGCCACCAGCTGCACCTCATCGTTTTGCCACCAGTCCTCGCCCAGGGTAAAGGTCTTGCGATAGTGCCAGTCCTCTTGCTCAATCCATTGCAGCGCCTCTTCGTTATCCCGATAGAAGGGATCGTCAATCAGGCCATTGGCGAGCAGATCGGTAAAGTTACAGCCGGGCACCTGGGCAGGCAGCCATTCGGCTTTACCCTGCTGACGAAATTGCCACTCTCCGCCCAGATCCATTGTTTGACCAAAAGAGTCCAGTGATCGGCTAAAAGGCTCGAATGAATGTGTTGTCATAATGCTCTTCAACATGTGAAAGGCCGCCCTTGCGGCACTTGTAATAAGGAATGCGCCCGGATATTGGCCACCAGCTCCGCCACCCTGGCCTGGCTCACGGGGCCGGATTTGGCATTGGCTGAATTCTGCAAATTTGGCTCTGTGAAGTTGGCGTCGCGTAAGCTTGAGTCGAGAACGGCTGAGTAGGTATGCAGCGACCAATGGCTGAAGCCATCCAGTTCACTCAGGATATGCGCCACATTGTCCGGGCCGACACCGCCCCCGGCGACCAGTTCAATGCGTCCCGCCGCGCGGGTGAGCAAGGCCGAAAGACGGGGTAAGCCCTCGATAACCCCTAGCCCGGACTCCCAGGGCGTACCCGCGCTGAGGACCCGGGATACCCCGAGGTCGATAAGTTGCTCCAGCGCCTCAAATTGATTTTCGATGGCATCAAAGGCGCGGTGAAAGGTCACCTGCAACGAGAGGTGCTGCGCCAACGCCAGCAGCGGCGACAAGGCCATGATATCCAGCCGGTTGTGGCTGTCCAGCACCCCCAGCACTATGCCATCGGCGCCCTGCCCTGCTGCCCGATAAATGCTGTCCTGCATCTGGGTAAGCTCGCAGGCCGAATAGCAAAAATCACCGGCTCTGGGTCTTATCATCACCAAGAGACCAGGTACATCGGCGAAAGCCTCCCGGGCAATACCCATGGCGGCATCTGTGGGCGTCAGCCCCTGATGCTGCATTTGCCCACAGAGCTCGATACGACTGGCGCCGCCCGCTTTGGCGGCTGCCACGTCGGCAGGCAGCGAGAGCAGGTCATCGGCATCGATGCAGACTTCCAGCGGTATCATGGCAACAGCTCCAGATAGCCAAGGTGGGCATTGATGCTCTCTTTGCCATCGGCTTTAAGGCCGATAACGGCCAGTTTTTTACCTGCAAGCTGTTTACCAGCCAGCTGTTCGCTGGCAAGGTCCCCGAGCTTCAGTGATTGAGTAGTCCAGTTGCTGTGATTACCCAGGGCAAGAGTCAGCCGCTCACCGTCGGTGGTTTCAAGGTAAAGACTCAATCCTTTGGCCTGCCCCCGGCTTATCAGGGTTAGCCGGCTGGATTCACTGAGAACTGCATCTAGTGCATAAAGCGGGGCTGTGGCTTGACCGGGCGATTGACCTTTCACCGCCAGACTGCTGCCGCCCTGATAAACGGTATCAAAATCAAAACTGAGCTTAAGCGCCCCTTCGCTGGCAAATTGCCAGGTAGGCAGGAGATCCTGACGGCCCATGTTGGTCCAGGGGCCGCCCTTAACCTCACCCTTCTCCACCCACTGTTTACCCTGTCCGGTATTAAAGCCGGTGCGAAGCGGCAGGCTTGCCAGGGTGGACTTGGCGGGCAAATAAACCCCGATGCCCCTCCAACCGGTTTCATCCGGGGTGGCAAGGTTCATATCGTCACCGGCGAACAATCGCACTTCGGTGGCGTAAAAACGCGCCTCATCGTTTGGGTCTTCACGGAAGCGGCTGAAGGCCGGGGTATGGGGTTCACCCTCAAAGTTAAAGTTCACATTGGGGGCAAACAGGGCGATGGAGGTCATGGCCTCACCGTCATCGAATAACCAGTCGAGCCACTGATGGCGGCTGAAGGCACGCTGGGCATTGCGGCTCGGCCAGAGATCGGCCCCCACATACACATCATAGGGAGAACGGCCCAGGGCCTCAGCCTCCTGCACAGATGCGCGCACCATGTCTTTGTTCCACCAGTAGTTGAGGAAGATGGCATCGGATGAGCGAACTGTGTTTTGTAGACTGCTTTGTAAACCACCCGGCGAATCGTCCTGCACCCTGTCTTGCAAATAAGCCCGGTTATGCTGATTGAGCTGGTTTTGCCAACGTACCTCGCCGCTGGCAATCATGGCGTCGTACCAGTGGATTTCCATGCCCTGGGGGGCGTTGGCGGTAAGGTATTGCACAAAGGCGAGCATACGCCCGGCCAATTCCCGGCCGCGCACCGGATCGCTTTTATCCGCCACCAAATTGTTGTCGGCATCCTTCACGGCGGTCAGGTCGGTTTCCTGATTAATCAGCCAACCATCAAAACCGTAATAGCGGGCCATCTGGATAAGTTTGTCGGCAACAATAAAGTGCCCTTGGGCGTCCTGCTCGAGCAGGGCCTCAACCTTGTCGGCGCTGCCGCCCCACTGCGCCACCCCGAGAAAGACAGAGCCTATCACCTTCACCCCGTTTTTATGGGCGGTGTCGACCCAGGGCCGCGCGGGAATTTGCACCCCAAGGTCGGCAGTACCGGCAAACCAATTGAGCACATCGATTTGCGACCAGTGGGTAAAGTTGTACAGGTTGAACTGCCCCTGGGTTTCCAAATAGTTGGCAAAGTTATTCATGCCATCGGGGGCATAGAGCACCTTGGCGTCAGACACTTTCTGCCCGGCCAGAGGCGCGCTGAACCGCGGTGCCAGCGGCACCTGAGACACATTGCGGCTATCTGCCGTGGCACCCACGGGCGACCAGGCCTTGGCCTCGGCTATGGTCAGTGCGAAGGGAGGCTTGCTGTCGAGAATGCCCCCGACCGCCTTATCTGTTTCCGGCTGGGTTTCGGCCCAGACAGGAGGTTGCAGCCAAAGGCCACAAAGCACTAAGGCCAGTGAGAGTGCGGATTTCTTCATGGGTTACTCCCCAGCAGACTCTTGCCGTCAATCAGGGTGGCCCCGGATTGCTGACGTACCGCGTAGTTAAAACCACTCTGGATGCAATAAGCGCCGTATTCACCGGCCTTGTTCAGTGCCAAAAATCCCACCTGGAACTGGGCGTAGTCCCCCAGTTTACGGGCGATGCGCGCCACCGCTTGCTGGCAGGCTTCTTCCGGGCTCGCGCCCTGGCGCATCAACTCCACCACCAGATGGCAGCCCACTGTCTTTATCATCAGCTCGCCCATGCCGGTGGCGGTGGCGGCGCCGACGTCGTTGTCCACATAGAGACCTGCGCCAATCAGGGGGGAATCACCCACGCGGCCATGCAGCTTATAGGCTGCGCCGCTGGTGGTGCAGGCACCGCTGAGATTGCCGTCAGCGTCCAGTGCCAGCATGCCTATGGTGTCGTGATTCTCGATATTGATGGTTTGCACTGTTTGCTCTTTCAGCCAGCGTTGCCAGTCGGCTTTAGCCTCGGCCGTGAGCAGCTCTTCCTCAACAAAGCCCTGTGACAGGGCAAATTGTTTGGCGCCTTCTCCCACCAGCATCACATGGGGCGTCTTTTCCATCACCAGACGCGCCACCGAAATCGGGTGCTTTATGCCCTGCAAAAACGCCACCGAGCCGCAGTTCATGTGCTCATCCATGATGCAGGCATCCAGGGTCACCTTGCCGTCTCTGTCAGGATAACCACCGTAACCCACGGTGCGTACCTTGGGGTCGGCCTCGGGTACCCGCACACCGGCTTCCACGGCATCCAGCGCCCTGCCGCCTTCCTTGAGCACTTGCCAGGCCGCTTCGTTGGCCGGCATGCCGTGCTCCCAGGTGGAGACCACTATGGGTTTATTCACCTTGCGGCCGAGAGCCATGGCGGGCGCAGCAAGTCCAAGCATGGATGCCAGCGACGACAGTTTAAGGAAATCCCTTCTTGAACCCATGGCTTAACGCTCCTGTATGCGTGAATTGCCCACGTGGCACTGGCGGGCAAAGAGGATGGCACCTTCTTCGGGGGATGCCCTGGATGGACCTATCCTGGCGGATAAGTCAGGGTCGAGCCAGGGCGCGATTCGGGGCGCTATGCCCCCCACCAGCGATAAACGCTCGACTCCCGTCGCCAGCAAACGGCGAATCACGCCATTGATAAACGCGGCGCCTTGTTCAATCAGCGTGAGCGACATGGCATCGCCAAGGGCGGCCTCGTCAAACACCTGTGGGGCAAACCGGGCAAAGTCGGTGGCGTTGGCGTGCATCAACTGCTCAGCCAGGCCCATGGCCGTTGTGCCATGTAAGAGCTTCTCGGTCAGACTGGTGCGGGGCCCTATACCGTCGGCGTCCAGCAATACCGCCTTAACCGCTTCGAGCCCAAACCAGGAGCCGCTGCAGGTGGCATTGATGGGAAAACCATGGCCGCCAATCAGGATTTGCTGCCCATTCACATTGGCAAGGGAGCTGAATCCCGTACCCAAAATAATCACGCCGCCATCGGCTCCCTGATGGGCACCCAGGGCGGCCACATGCAGATCCGTGGTGCTGTGCCAGGCGGCAAAGGGGTGCTGCCACTGACTCATCACCTGCTGCAGCTTGGGTAAGTGCAGCCCCGCCAGCCCGGCGCCCACAATCAGCCTGTGATATTGGGTATCGAGTTTAGCGGCGCAGAGCGCCTCATCAATGGCTGCCATGATGGCGGCCTGACTTTGGCTTACGCCATTGACCGGATTGGCGGGACCGGCAACACCGTGGCCCAGCACCTGGCCGTTATCGTCTGTCAGCAGAGCGCGGCAATGGCTGCCGCCGGCATCTATGCCCACCCAATAGTACGCGCCATCCACAGCCCCTTTGGGGTCCCCGTCCTGATGCGCTGGGACATGCGCTCCCATGGCCGAATTGGTACTCGTCCCGTGGGAAGAAGCCTGATGGGCTGCCATTGTTGTCATTTCGGTCATCGACTGCCTTCCTGCGGCTGTGGGTTAAGCGGGATGGCCGAGAGCTTTCGGCTCCAGTCCAGCGTACGCTTCAGATAATAATCCCCGGGTAAGTCGCCATAATCCAGATAGCGGTAGTCGGGCAGCTGCTTCACGGCGGCGGGTTCAATCTGGGTGCCTTCGTGCCATTCATTAAAGGAGGTGATGGTGACTATGTCAGGCCGGGTCTTGAGTGCCTGACTGAACATCTGGTCGTAATAACGGCCCTGTTCGCGGGACTTGAAATTGGCGCCGTTCCAGGGACGAATTCTGTCATCGGCATAGCCGGGGCCCACGCTGGGGATAAAGAGCTTGCTATGGGCACTGGCCCAGTCGGCAAGATAGGGCCAGTTGGCGCTGGTGCTGCCCCAGACAAAACCTTCGCTGGCAAAGTAGGTGTAAAAGCCATCGAAGCCGGTAGTGAGGAAAAAGGCTTCTTCGCCCTGGTTTACCCATAAACCGATAAATTGCCCATCCAGTTCGGGGGTGCGCAGGCTCAGCTCTCCCCCCGGCAGCAACAGCTTTTGCCATTCACTTACCGGCAGCTTGTAAGAGTCGTAAACGTAGTAAAGGGGTTTGCCCTGGTAACGGTACAAGGCGGGATGCGTGCCAAATTTCTGCATTAATTCAGCAATAATGGCGTGGAATTCTTCGGCGCTGCGGTAGTTGGGTTCGATATGAAAATTGATCTGCAGGCCTTTTTCGGCGGCCTTGTCCATAAAGAGATCAATGGATCTGGCAGCAAAATCGTCGGCCCCCAGCCAACTTACCGACACCACGCCGATACCGGCCTTACGCATCATCTCCAGATGCTGCTCGATAATCTCGGGGTCGTGGGAGCTGTAACTGCCAAGTTCCGGATAAAAGTTGGCCCCTATGTCGTCGGCACCGGGAAAGTCCAGGCGCCCCTCGAGGGGGATATCACCATAGGGCAAGACCCTGTGGTTCCAATGTTGCCACTGGCCATCCTGCTGCGGATTACCGTACCAGCCATAGTAAAAAACATGAAGGCGTGAGTTGCCCGAAGGCTCGGATGGTCCCTTGCTGCACCCCGGCAGCGAGCAGGTGAATAACACCAGCAGTAGAATGCGGTAAATCTGTATCAAGGTCGTGTTCCAGCTTTGCTTAGTGACTGATACCGCCCCTGTTACGGGGCAAGTATCAAGGACAAGCACTGCGAGTGAGGGCAGTCGTACTACTCGGTACTGCCGACCGCCCTCTCGCCACGCTCAGGGGGTTACAGCTCAGGGCCAATCAGCTCGATTTCAGCGATTTGCATCAGGGTATCGTCGCCTTTGTTTTTGGTGACATTGAGACGATAGCTGCTGAAAGCAAAACCGTTACCCATTTCGAACAGCTTACGCTCAAGCCGGTTGTCCCAGGACTCGCCAATCCAGCTACCCAGACGAACCCAGGTCTGGCCGCCGTCATTGGAGCCTTCGACGTTGAAGTTCTCAGGGTCGCGGCCATCGGCATCATCGGCACTGGTGATGGCAATGCTGCTGACTATCCTGGCCTGGGGCAGATCCAGCTGGACCCAGGATGGGTCTTCCTCGGTCGGTGCGCCTTTCCATTCGTTATGATCCAGCCACTTGGTGCTGAGATCGTTATCGAATGCCATGGCTGCTGCCTCGGCTTCGCTGATGGCATTGCGGGCACTGGCCACGGCACCGGCTGAGGATGAGTGATCCACCGACATGTACTGGGGTCCAATCAACTCTATCTCGGCCACCTGCATCAGGGTGTCATCACCCTTGTTTTTGGTGATATTCACGCGATAGAAGCTGAAGCCCAGATCGTTACTGAAGGGGAATACCTTGCGCTCGAAACGATCATCAAAGCCTTCGCCAATCCAGCTGCCCAGACGTACCCAGTTGGTGCCGTCGTTGGACGCTTCGATATTGAAGTTTTGCGGATCGCGGCCATCGGCATCGTTGGCACTGATCATACCCAGCTTGTTAACGGCAACCTGAGTTGGGAACTGCACCATCACCCAGGCTGGGTCTTCTTCGCTCGGTGCACCTTTCCAGTCGTTATGATCCAGCCACTTGGTGCTCACATCACCATCAAACGCCTTGGAACCGGCTTCCGAATCGCTGATGGCGAAACGGGCGCTGATTTGGGTACCTGCCATCATGCCGTGGTTGAGGTCCGGCAGTTTAGGCCCTACCAAACCGATTTCCGCCACCTGCATCAGGGTGTCATCGCCCTTGTTCTTGGTGATATTCAAGCGGTATGAGCTGTAGGCCAGGCTGTTGGTCACGCTGAACTGTTTGCGCTGGAAACGCTCATCGAAGCTCTCGCCTATCCATTCAGACAGGGTCAGCCAGGTTTCACCGTCGTTGGAGGCCTGCAACTGGAAGTTCTCCGGGTCACGACCTTCGGCATCGTTGGCGCTCACCAATACCAGGGTATCCACCGCCTTGGGCTCGACCAGATCCACCCTCACCCAGGATGGGTCTTCCTCACTCGGTGCGCCTTTCCAGTCGTTGTGATCCAGCCACTTGGTATTGACGTCTTTATCAAATGCCATGGTTTCTGCTTCACCATCACCGATGCGATTACGGCCGGTAATGCTGGCAATACCTGTGGCATTGGCATGGTCTTCGCTGGTGTAAATCGGGCCGACAAAGGCAATCTCAGCCACCTGCATCAGCGAATCGTCGCCCTTGTTTTTGGTGATGTTCAAACGGTAGTAACTGAACTCCAGACCATTCACAAACCGGAATTCTTTGCGCTCGAAACGCTCATCAAAACTTTCGCCGATGAACTCGCCCAGGGTTATCCAGTTTTCGCCGTCGTTGGAGGCCAGCACCTGGAAGTTTTCCGGGTCGCGGGCAGGGGCATCGTTGGCACTGGTGATAAACAGGCTATTCACCGCCTGAGGCTGGGCAAACTTCACCTGCAACCAGGATGGGTCTTCCACACTGGGGGCCCCTTTCCACTCGTTGTGATCCAGCCACTTGGTGTTCACGTCACCATCGAATGCCATGGCCTCGGCTTCAGAATCGCTGATGCGGTTGCGGCCTGTGATAACGGCAGTGGCAAGATTCTCAGCGGTGGTCACTTCCTTGACCGGCCCGGAACTGGTGGCGGTTTCAAGGAAAGGCAGCTTGAGGTCTATCACGCTGTCGGCGGTTAAACCGAGTTCTGCCAGGTAAGGCACGGCGGCGATGGAAGCCAGCATGCGTTCACGCAGTGGCGTCAGGGCGGTGATATCCCCTTCGTTGGCCAGGGCAATGGCAGCAGTGACCTCGCCCATTAACCCGGCAAAGGTTTCCCCTTCGCCCAGATTGGCGAAGGCCGCATTCACCAGCGACAGCTTGATGATGTCCTGGCTGGCATAGGTGTCCTGACACTCTTCATGGGTCACGGTATTGCCATCGGCGTCGGTTTCAGAGACTTCCTGACACTCTTCACCGGTCACAAAGTTTGCCATGGCCTCGGCACTGATAAGCGCTGAGCTGAACACATTGGCCTTGCTGTTAACGCCAAGGGCTTTCAGCAGCAGCTGTGAATTGTCCGCCAGCGCCATTTCATACAGCTGACGCACAGACACATTGCGGCCGCCTGCCACCTCGGTGGCCACCAGGTCACTGGCAATACTGGTCAGGGCATTGGCCTGGAAACTGGCGTCTGCCGTGCCATCACTGCCGTTGGCGTAAGGCACCTGCACATAGGCCAGGGTGGTAAAGTGTGCGCCGGACAGGGGCGCACCGCTCAGCACTTCGCCCATGGCAACACCGGCACAGGTCACCGCATCGCAGATCATGGTTGTCTGGTCGTCGGCGGCCACGTCCACTTTGAACATGCTGTTGATGCCAAAGCCGGGCTGGCCGGTCACGGTAAAGTTGATGCTGCCGTCATCACCGGTACGGTTGTCACCGCTCATCTGTACCTGGCTGCCATTGAGCTGAGACACGGTTACCAGCGCATTGGCCAGGGTGCCTTTCACGGCACTGCCGGAGATATCAGCCACGGTCACATCAATGGTGGCCGGGATATTGGCTGGATCCGGATCATCCGCACCGCCACAACCGTAAAGACCCGCGAGAGAGAGCGCAATTAAAGTAGACAACCTGCTGTTTTTGAAAACTTTCATTTTTATTCCTCGTCATTCTTGACTGAAAGCCGCCCAGGCGGCCTATTCGTTAAAACCTGTAGGTGGCGCCCAAGTAGAAGCGACGACCGGCGTAGGCGTTCTGGATGAAACGGTTGTCCGTATCATTCCCCAGATGCACGTAGGTTTCCGATTGGGTCAGGTTAATCACAGAGGCCGACAACACCAGGCTGTCGGTAAGGTTGTAACTGGCATTGACGTCTATCTGGTCATAGGCTTCGGTATAGAAGTTGGTCTCCCAGGAGGCGACATAGCCGCCCACGCTTGGACCACGCTTGTTATAGGAAGCACGGACACTCAGGTCGTCGTTTTCGTAGAAGGCAGAGAAGTTCCACTGGTATTTGGAGCTGCCAATCAGCGGCGACTCACCTACCTTCTGCCCATCCAATTCGACGTTGGCCTGATTGGTGTTGTTGCGGGTGTAGTTGGCATAAATACCAAAACCGTTGTCAAAGAAGTGCTGCATAAACACTTCCATACCGCTGGAGCTGGCATCGGTACCGTTGGCGACTGTGTAGAAGTCGCGTACCAGCAGGTCATCGCCACCGGCGGTGACTACCTTGTCGCCGGCGTTGGGCAGGGTGAAACTCTGCTCAGGAACGCTGCGGGTGGTGTCTATGATGAGCGGCACCACGAAGTTGTCGACGTTCTTCTTGAAGAAGGCAATACCCACACCCGAGCCTTCGCCGTAATAGTATTCCAGCGAGGTATCGAACTGAGTGGACTCCATGGGCAACAGCGATGAGTTACCGCCTGAGCCGGTCCAGCCTTCGCTGTCGCGGATGCTGTCGAAATCATCTGCGGCGCTGCGGTCGGCGGAGTATTCGTTGGAGGTGTACACCAGTGTCTGGTATTGGCCCAGATCATCGTAACCGGGGCGAGCCATCACCTTGGCGGCGGCGAAACGCCACACCCAGTTGTCGGCCAGATCCCACACTAGGTTCAGGCTGGGCAGCCATCTGTCGTAGGTGTTTTCTTTTTCAAGGTAAACAAAGTCTTCAACTCTCTGCTCGTCTTCCGGCAACAGATTGCCCTGGGCATCTTTCCAGTCGAGGCGATAGAGGATCTTGTCGGACGAGCCGGAGGTAGTGGTGGTGCTCACATAGCGCAAACCCAGGTTACCGCGGAAGTCTTCATAGCTGAAATCGGCCTGCAGGTAAGCGGCAGTGATTTCTTCCTGTACGTTGTACACGTAGTTGGGTTCGATACGGGTGTACTGAACAAAGTTCTCGCTGACGATTTGCTGATAACGCTGCCAGTCCACAGCCGGGAACAGGTTGGTATTGATCACATCCGACAGATTGCCAAGTGAGCCTGGCATGATCACGTCTCGGATATCAGGGATGCCGCCGTTGCGGGAATAGTCATCGTCCAGATTGATGGTGCCGGCGGCTTCGCCTGCGGCAATATCAAAATCCGGAGAGAGGTAGAAGGTATTGCGGGTATCGCGATGTATCTTGCCATCACGGTACTTCAAGCCAAAGTGCAGGGTGTGCACCATGCCCCAATCCACAAAATAATCCACATCCAGCGAGGCGTATTTCTCTTCCTGGGTACCGGTCACAAAGCTTGAGTCGGTGGCGCCCACGTCGGCCTGGCCACCGATACCGGCAGTCAGGTTTTCAATCATCTTGGGGTCCATATAAGTGGTCATCTTATGGCCCGAGAGATCATAGCCATAATAGAGTGACGACTCGTTGGCATAGTAAGCGGCGCGGAATTTCTCAGATGGGCCGCCCTCTGCTTCGGTTTTACCGAAGGTCAGCTTGGCATTGAAATTGTCGCCTTCGTACTTGGCGTAGAAATCGAAGGTGTCTGACACAGACTCTTCGCGTTTGTATTCACCATTAATACGGGGAATGGCGGACAGACGCTGGGAGCCTGAAGTACCGGCGGAGTAATCAATCCCGGTCACGTATTCGGCTTCGGCATCGACCCGCACATCGGTCCAGAAGTTATCGTTGTTGTTCCACTCGGGGTATTCAAGCTGATTGAGAATGGAATCCTGACCGAGGGTGAAGCGGAAGTAGTTCATACCGAACTCGAGTGAGTCGGTTGGACGCCACTGAGTGGTTACCTGAAAACCTTCGCGCTCGCGCTGCTCTTCCAGCACTTCCTGCACCATACTCTGGGGCGCATAGCCCTTGGCGCCGCCTTCAACCAACTGGTTGTCCTTGCGCTCCTGATAGAGGAAGTTTTTGTTGATGATATTGACGCGGGCACTCTGGGAGCGGTTGGTTCTGTCCTGACGGGTGTAGCCGAGCAGGAAGCCCAGATCTTCATCATCATTTTTCCAGGAATAGATACCACTGAACTGAGGTTCGTACTTGTCGGTGATATCGGCGTTGCTGTACTCAAGGTTAATAATCCCTGAGTTTTTATCCATATTCAGTGGTTTACGGCTGTACATCAGCACGGTACCACCTATGCCGCCCTCGTCGAGACGAGCCTCGGACGATTTGAATACCTCTACCCTTTCAATCATGGTCGATGGCATGAGGGCATAGGAGAAGGAGCGGGAAGGTTCGCCGGGGGAGGAGGCGATAAAGTTGCCGTTGAGCTGGGTGAAGGTCAAATCCGATGACAGACCACGGATACTGACAGTGGCACCTTCACCACCGCTGCGCTGAATAACCACCCCGGGCACTCGCTGCAGCGAGTCTGCAACGTTTTTGTCCGGGAACTTACCTATGTCTTCTGCGGTAATGGCATCAACCACGGCATCAGAGGTGCGCTTTATCGACAGGTTTTCTGCAGATGAAGCACGAATTCCCCGGATTTCAATGACTTCGATATTCTCTTCGTCTGCTTTTTCAGCCTCGGGGGTTTGCGCGTATCCCATGGCACTCAGTACCGAGAGACACAGCAGGGACTTTGCAAATATTCGCTGATTACGAATAACTTTATTGTAATTACTTGTTGTCATAGGGTTTTCCCTCTCCTCTCATTAATGTAATCGTAAACAAGGATTTAAGAAATCTCGGACAACAAACCAATAAAATCATTGCATTACGGAAACATTAGTTTTTTATAAATATAAGGACGTAAGGCACATTAATGTAATCGATTACATTGGCTTCGAATACTAAACCGCCATAAACAGGGAGTCAACAGCAAAAAACCTGTCGTCAACAATTTATTTACAGAGTGAGATATAGGAAATAGCGCGCTGCGCAGCATGAAATACCGCGGAATACAGCGCTCAGCCTTCTGATCGGGCAGGGAGAATTTTTTGGCTTTGAATCAGAGCATTAGCTCTAGTTTTTGAGTGGCCCCGTACTGCCGCGCTCCAGTAAATGGAATGGCAGTATGACCCGGGATCGCTTCAGTGGTTGACGGTTGATTTGTTGCACAAGCACTTCAACGGCATTGCGTCCCATCTCATAGGCAGGCTGGTCTATGGTGGTCAGCGGCGGGTCCATATAAGCCGACACCTTGACGTTATCAAAGCCGGTGACAGAGATATCATCGGGGATCCTGAGACCCTGGGCTTTGATTTCAAACATGGCGCCGATGGCGATATCATCGTTGAAACAGAAAATCGCACTCGGACGGGGATTGCGGCTTAGCAGCTCTCTCGCACCTTCGACACCCGTCTCTATGCTGTAGCTACCACCAACGAGCATATCATCTTTAAAATCAATGCCTTCACCCTTTAGCACACTCATAATACCCGTGAGGCGATCATGGTGAATTTGGCTGCGGCGCTGGCCGGCAATGATCCCGAAATGCCTGTGGCCAAAGCCTATCAGATGGTGGGCCAGGGCTCTGCCTGCGGCGTGGTTATCGAGCTCGATAAAGGGATACTTGCGCTCTCCCTCGATACGTTCGCAGACACTGACCATGGGCACAGTGGCGGCCAAATCGGCATCGTTATCGGAAAAAGGAAAGGAATGATCCAGTTGGATGAGGCCATCGGCCCTGTTGGTGAGCACCATGCTGGCATACTCATGCTCCCGAGCTTCGAGCCCCTGAGTATCACCGAGCAGCACACAATAGCCTTTTTCCTGGGCCGCCTGCTCTATCCCTTCGATAATCCGCATAAAAAACGGGTTCACCAGGTTGGGAACCAACACTACTATGGCATTGGATTTACCGGTTTTAACGCTGGTTGCCATCCAGTTTGGACGATAACCGGCTTGCTTTACTGCCTGCATGACCTTGGCACGGGTTTGCTCGCTGACTCTTTCCGGGCTCTTTAATGTCCTTGAAACAGTCGCGGTGGAGACACCCGCCAGTTCACTTACCTTCTTAATATTGGTCATTAAGTATTGAATTTCCTGATGAATATGCCATCCGGCCTGAGATAAGGCATTGCAAGCAGCTAGATTTTTACCGTAACAATCATAAAACAAATTAGCACTTTAAGGAAGATGTAATCGATACCATTGCAAGCTCAAATAGCAGATTTAATGCTTTATATGGGGATTTTACCGGGTAAACGATACGATAACCTAGACTGCATAAATGTAATCGATTACAGTGAGACAAATCCCCCTACAAAGTCACAAGTGGGCAACATGCTTGTGACCGGATAACCTGGAGACAGAAAATAATGATAAGGTCCAAGGTCTGTATTGCTGTCATAGGACTGTCGCTGGTCGCATGCCAGACAAGCAATCACAGCGCATCTCCCACACACGCAGCTGCCACACAGCCAACCAATCTGGTCAGTCAGGATCTGGTGCAGTACGTGAACCCCCTGATGGGAACAGACTCCAAGTTCAGCCTTTCCAATGGCAACACTTACCCGGCCATCGCCACGCCCTGGGCCATGCACTTTTGGAGCCCCATGACGGCGCCCATGGGCGACGGTTGGACCTACAAGTACGACGACGATACCCTGCGCGGCATCAAGCAGACTCACCAGCCCAGCCCCTGGCTCAATGATTACGGTGCCTTTTCCCTGATGGCGGTGACCGGTGAGCTCAAGTTTAAAGAGGATGAGCGGGCCTCCTGGTTCTCCCACAAGGCCGAAACCGTCAGTCCGGATCACTACTCTGTGTACCTGGCCGACTACGATGTCACCATGGAGGTCACGCCCACCGAGCGGGCGGCCCAGTTCAGATTCACCTTCCCCGAAACCGAGCAGGCCTACATTCTGCTGGATGCCTTCAATAAAGGCTCCATGGTTCGCATCCTGCCGGAGCAGCGCAAAATTGTGGGCTATGCCCGCAATAACCATGGCGGTGTACCCGACAACTTCCACAACTACTTTGTGATTGAGTTCGATAAAGATTTCGAGCTGACCCACACCTGGCACGATGATTGGGCATTACAGCCAAACCAGCTCAAGAGCGAAGGTGAGCATGTGGGTGCCATCATCGGCTTTAAAACCCAGCGCGGTGAGCAGGTGCATGCCAAGGTTGCTTCCTCATTTATCAGCCCGGAGCAGGCCGAAATTAACCTGCGCCGCGAAATTGGTGAGCAGAGTTTTGCCCAGACCCAGGCCGCTGCCAGACAAAGCTGGCAAAAGGAGCTGTCGCGCATCCGGGTAGAAGATCAGGACATGGAGCAGGTAAAGACCTTTTATTCTGCCCTCTATCGGGTGCTGCTGTTTCCACGCAAGTTTTACGAGTACGACGCCAACAACCAGCTGGTCCATTACAGCCCCTATAATGGCGAAGTACTGCCCGGATATATGTTTACCGACAATGGCTTCTGGGACACCTTCCGCGCCGTGTTCCCCTTCTTCACCCTGATGTATCCAGAGCTGGATGCCCAAATCATGGAAGGTCTGGCCAATACCTACAAAGAATCCGGCTGGTTGCCTGAGTGGGCCAGCCCCGGCCATAGAAACGTGATGGTAGGCTCCAACTCGGCCATCAACATTGCCGATGCCTATTTAAAGGGGATTCGCGGATTTGATATCGAAACCCTGTACGAGGCCGCCAGGAAAAACGCCGAGGTAAACGAAGGCCGACCCATGACATCCGTGGGCCGCGAAGGCGTGGATTACTACAATAAGCTGGGCTATGTCCCCTATGATGTGGGCATCAATGAAAACGCCGCCCGAACCCTGGAATACGCCTTTGCCGACTTTAATCTGTACAAGCTGGCCAAGGCCCTTGGCAAAACCCAGGACGCCGAAATGTTCAGGCAGCGCGCCTACAACTATCGCCACCTGTTTGATACCGAAACCGGCTGGATGCGCGGTAAAAATCAGGACGGCAGCTTCCAGTCACCCTTCAACCCGCTCAAATGGGGTGATGCCTTTACCGAAGGCAACGCACTGCACTACAGCTGGTCGGTGTTTCACGATATTGAAGGCCTGAAACAGCTCATGGGCGGCCAACAGGGCTTTATCGACAAGCTGGATCAGGTGTTCGATATGCCGCCGCTGTTCGATGATTCCTACTACGGCTTTACCATCCACGAAATCCGCGAGATGCAAATCGTCAACATGGGCAATTACGCCCATGGCAATCAGCCTATCCAGCACATGATTTATCTCTACAATCATGCCGGTCAGCCCTGGAAGGCCCAGCAAAAAGTCCGTGACGTGATGAATCGCCTCTATTCGGCAACCCCGGATGGTTACTGCGGCGATGAGGATAACGGCCAAACGTCGGCCTGGTACGTGTTCAGTGCACTGGGCTTTTACCCGGTCACACCGGGCACCCCCGAGTATGTGATTGGCAGTCCCCTGTTCGACAAGGTCACCCTGACACTGGAAGACGGAAAGACCTTCGTTATCCAGTCAGACAATAACCTGGATGCCAACCCCTATATTCAGCAGGCCTTGCTCAATGGAAAGACCTTGAACCGGAGCTGGCTCGATCATCATGAGATCCAGGCCGGTGGTACCCTGAACTTCGACATGGGTGCCACCCCCAATAAAGCCTGGGCCAGCGATGCCAATGCCCAGCCTTACTCCATGTCGTTGGAAACAACGCGTCCTTAAACCATGTCCCTGAAACAAGGACGCATCAGCGTCCTTCGACACACGAGAACCACTATGGCAATGATTCCATCAACTCCAGCACAGGGCGGACAGGGCAAAAGCAGCCACTTTGCCTTTGCCGCCATGACGACGCTGTTTTTTATCTGGGGCTTTATCACAGCCCTGAACGATATTCTGATCCCACACCTGAAAGCGGCCTTCGAGCTCAGTTACACCCAGGCCATGCTGGTGCAGTTTTGCTTCTTTGGCGCCTATTTCATCGTCTCGCCCTTTGCCGGCAAGCTGATTGAAAAAATTGGTTATATCCGGGGCATTGTCACAGGTCTGTGTACCATGGCAACCGGCTGTTTGCTGTTTTACCCGGCGGCAGAAGTCTCGGTTTACGCCCTGTTTTTGCTGGGTCTTTTCGTATTGGCGAGCGGCATCACCATATTGCAGGTATCTGCCAACCCCTATGTGGCGATTTTGGGGCCTGAGCGCACTGCAGCCAGCCGCCTGAGTCTGGCCCAGGCCATTAACTCCCTGGGCCATACCCTGGCGCCCCTGTTTGGCGCGGCGCTTATTTTTGGTGCCGCAAGCAACGCCCATGCGGTGCAGCTGCCCTACCTCATTCTGGCCGGTGCCGTACTGCTAACCGCCGTGGGCTTTGTGTTTTTGAAGCTCCCTGCCCTGCAAACCGACCACGAAACCCATGTCAGCGCCAGCGACAGCATTTGGCAGCACAAACACCTGGTGTTGGGCGCCCTGGCCATCTTCCTCTATGTGGGCGCCGAAGTATCAGTTGGCAGCTTTTTGGTGAACTATTTTTCCGAGAGCCATATTGCCGCCCTGACCGAGCAGGAGGCCAGCCGCATGGTGTCTTACTATTGGGGTGGTGCCATGGTGGGCCGCTTTGTGGGCTCAGCCCTGACCCGCATTCTGCAGCCAACCTATGTGCTGGCCACCAATGCCCTGATGGCCATACTGCTTTTAGTACTGACCATGAACAGCAGCGGCTCTCTGGCCATGTGGTCTGTGCTGGCGGTGGGTTTCTTTAACTCCATCATGTTCCCCACCATCTTCACCCTGGCCATCCGAGGCCTCGGCCCCTTAACCAGCCGGGGTTCGGGTTTGCTGTGTCAGGCCATTGTGGGCGGTGCCATACTGCCGCTGCTGCAGGGCGTGGTTGCCGACAGCAGCTCGGTGCAGTTCAGTTTTATCATCCCCATGGTGGCGTATTTGTATATCGGCTGGTATGCCCTGCGTGGCAGCAAAGCCTGTGAAAAAGCCAAGATTGTAGAGGCCCAGTCATGAAAAAAATCCTGTGTTTTGGTGAGGCGCTGATTGATTTTCTCAACATAGGCGCCGGCCATCAGGGACCCCTTACCCTCCCGGAGTTCCGTCAGTATCCGGGCGGCGCACCGGCCAATGCCGCCGTTGCCGTTGCCAGACTTGGTGGCCACGCCTGCTTTGCCGGTCAGGTAGGCCAGGACCCCTTCGGGGAGTTTCTGGCGGCCGCGCTGCAGGAATACGGCGTGGATACCCGCTTCCTGCTCAAGCATCCCGAGGCTAAAACCGCGCTGGCCTTTGTGATGCTGGATGCCGATGGCGACCGCAGTTTTTCATTCCATCGCCATGAAACCGCCGATGTGATTCTGACTCAGGAACAGGTAAGCGATGACTGGTTCAGCGGCGACACCATAGTGCATTTTTGCAGTAACACCCTGACCACGCCGCAGATAGCCCAATGCACCCGTCATGTGCTGAATCAGGCCAGAAGCGCCGGCAACCTCATCAGTTTTGATGTGAACCTGCGCCATAACCTGTGGCCCCAGGGTGCGGCCGACCGCGCCCTGGTGAATGAACTGGTAAAACAGGCCGATGTGGTTAAGTTTTCCCGTGATGAGCTGGAGTATCTGGCCGGTGGCGACTCGGATACTTACATCCGTGAATGCCTCGCCAGCCAGTGTCAGCTATTACTGGTAACCGACGGCGCCAACCGTATCGACTATTTCACCGCCGGGCATCAGGGGCACCTGCAGCCACCCAAGGTTAAGGTGGTGGATACCACAGCCGGTGGCGATGCCTTTATCGGCGGCTTCCTCTATGGTCTGGGTTGTATGGAGAATGCCAATGCCGTCTTCGCCGACACCCGGGAGCTGGAGTCCCTGCTGCTGTTTGCCACCCACTGCGGGGCTTACGCCGTGACCCAGCCCGGCGCCTTCCCGGCCCTGCCAGGACTGACCGATATCCAGACACAGGTGACCCAGCATGGGCACTCGATTGCTGCCTTTAACCCCGTTTTATTCCGGAGCCAGGTATGAACTTTTTCTCCCAGACGTTTCTTCTCGAGCATTGCCAGAGCATTTTGGATTTCTACACCGACCGGGTAGTGGACCCCAGCGGCGGCTATCACCAGAACTTTCTGGATGACGGCAGCCTGTTCGATACCCACTTCAAGCAGCTGGTGAGCAGCACCCGTATTCTGGTGAACTATGCCACCGCCGGTATCCTGTTTGCCCGTCAGGATTATCTGGATATCGCCAAACATGGCCTGGAGTATCTGGAGCAGGTGCACTGGCAGGCATCCAGCCAGACCTACGCCTGGACACTGGATAATCACAAGCCGCTGGACATGACCCAGCAGGCCTATGGATATGCCTTTGTGCTGCTGGCCTATGCCGCGGCCCGCAAGGCAGGGCTGGTTGAGAACGACAGCAAGCTGCAGCAGGTATACGACTTGCTGGAACAGCGTTTCTGGCAGGCCGAATATGGCCTTTATGCCGATGAAATCAGCCCAGAGGGCGTGCTCAGTCCATACCGTGGCCAGAATGCCAATATGCACCTGTGTGAAGCCATGCTGGCGGCCTTTGAAGCCACGGGCAAGAGCCAATATCTGGAGCGTGCTACCCTGCTGGCACAGAATATTGCCGTGCGTCAGGCGTCACTGACTGATGATCTGGTGTGGGAGCACTACACCCCCGAGTTCAAACCGGACTGGGATTACAACAGGGACGACCCCAAGAATCTCTATCGCCCCTGGGGCTTTCAGCCCGGGCATCAGACCGAATGGGCCAAATTGCTGCTGATCCTCAATCGCCATGCACCTCAGGCCTGGCAGATTGAACGCGCATCCTCTTTGTTTGACCGCGCCTATCAGCAAGCCTGGGACAGTCAGGATGGTGGCCTGGTTTACGGGTTTGATCCCGAAGGCAACTGGTGTGACGATGACAAATACTTTTGGGTACAGGCCGAAAGCTTTGCCGCTGCCGCCATGCTGCATCAGGTGACCGGCGAAGATAAGTACCTGACCCAATACGATGCCCTGTGGCAGTACAGCTGGGCCCACATGGTGGACCATGAGTACGGTGCCTGGTTCCGGGTACTGAAAAAGGACAACAGCAAGTATTCCAATCAGAAAAGCGCCGCCGGAGCCAAGTGTGACTACCACACCCTGGGCGCCTGCTTCGAAGTCCTGCGCGTGCTCGGCCACCCGGCACTGAAATAAACCGACCAGGAGGCCCGTGGATGCGGGCCTTTGCTTACCTGACTCCATGAGGATGTGATGAAAAAGATTGCCGCACTGCTGCTGACCGCGTCCCTGGCAGCATGCAACCAGCAACCCAGCCAGGTGCAAAGCCACGAGCAAAGCCCGCAACCCACAGCGCTGCCAAACGAGCTCCAACCGGGCGAGGCGCCGGACCCTGTCGCCTACGTCGACCCCTTTATCGGCACCGATGGCAAGGGTAAAACCTTCCCCGGCGCCACCGTGCCCCACGGCATGGTGCAGCTCAGTCCCGACAATGGCCGTACCGGCTGGGACTGGATAGCAGGCTACTTCTACCCCGACAACATCATTGCCGGCTTCAGCCATACCCATTTGTCCGGCACTGGCGCCGGGGATCTCTATGACATCTCCTTTATGCCCCTGACCCGGCCTTTCAAGCGGGTGCAAACCGAGGGCGGTCCGGCGGATGGCACCCTAGTGTCCCATTTCAGCCACGACGAAGAGCAGGCCAGCCCCGGTTATTACCGGGTCAGATTGCAGGACTACGACATCAAGGTGGAGCTGACCGCTGCTGCGCGCTCCGGCCTGCAAAGGTACAGTTTCCCGGCCTCGGCCAATGAAGGCGTGGTGCGGCTCGATTTGGGTTATAGCCGTAACTGGGACAAAACCGTCGCGACCCATGTGGAGATAATCGATGCCTACAGCATTGGCGGGTATCGTAAATCCACCGGCTGGGCCGAGGATCAACGGGTGTATTTTTACAGCCGCTTCTCCCAACCCATCGCCAGTCAGCAGCTGTTTGTAGATGGCAAACTGTCTGTTGATGATAAGCCGGGAGTTCAAACCCGGGCCTCTGCTGAAAATCTGGCGCTGGAACTGAACTTCGATTTCGGCGAAAGCCAATCAAAGGACAGGTCTTTGCTGGTGCACACCGCCATCAGCTCGGTGAGCATAGACAATGCCAGGGCAAACCTTGAGGCCGACGGCAAGCTGCTGGACTTCCCGGGCACCCTGGCGGCCGCAAAAGATGCCTGGCGCGGCGAGCTTTCCAGAGTCAGGGTGTCTGCCTCCGAGGATAACCTCAGGCAGTTTTACACCGCCATGTACCATGCCTCCCTCGCCCCCCGACTCTTCTCGGATACCGATGGCCGCTACAAGGGGCCGGATGGCGCAATCCATAAAGCCGAAGGCCATCCACGCTACGAATTCTTCTCCCTGTGGGATACCTTCCGGGCGCTGCACCCCTGGAAAACCCTTGTCGACCAGGCCCGCACCCGGGAAATGATGGACAGCATGATGGACCATTACAGGGTGGCGGGACGTTTACCCGTGTGGATTTTCCAGGGCAATGAAACCGACATGATGATGGGGTATCACTCGGTGCCGGTATTGGTCGATGCCTATCTGAAGGGCCTTACCGATATTGATGGCGAAGACTTGCTCAATGCCGCCCTGCAGAGCGCACGGCAAGACGCATTTGGCCTGGCGAGTTACCAGCAGCAGGGGTACGTCCCCTACACAGAGCGCAAGTGGAATGTGGCCCTGACGCTGGAATACGCCTTCGATGACTGGGCTATTGCCCGCCTCGCCAAAGCCTTGGGTAAAGACGATATTTATCAGGAATTTGCCACTCGGTCACAGAACTATCGCCGCCATTTTGACTCCCAAACCGGCTTTATGCGCGCCCTGGATGCCGATGGGCAATTCCGTCTCCCCTTCGACCCCAACGCCTATCACCCGGAAGACTACTGTGAGGCCAATGCCTGGCAATACAGCTTCTTTGTGCCACACGATGTGGCGGGTATGGTCGGGATGATGGGCGGCAAGGCCAGTGTCAGTGCCAAACTGGATGCCATGTTCAGTACCGGCCAGGCCGTGGAGGAGTTTCCCGAGTGGATCTCCGGCTATATCGGCCAGTATGTCCACGGCAACGAGCCCAGCCACCACGTGCCCTACCTCTATCAATATCTGGGCGAAGCACATAAAACCCAGCGTCTGGTGCGGCAGATAATGCACGAGCTTTACACCACAGCGCCCGATGGTCTGGCGGGTAACGAAGATGCCGGGCAGATGTCGGCTTGGTACCTGTTCAGTGCGCTGGGCTTTTACCCCGTGGACCCGGTATCCGGTGAATATGTGCTCGGCAGCCCCGAGGTCGACAGCGCCGATATCCACCTTGAAAATGGTAACGTCTTTAAAATTCGCACCATTAATCAAGGATCTGAGCATGTTTACGTCAAACAGGTTACCTTGAACGGCAAGCCATTGAACGGATATATTTTACGACATTCAGATATTCTGGCCGGTGGTGAACTGGTCTTTACCATGAGCCCTCAGCCATGACAGCCAAGCCCAAGTCCTCAGCCATGAACAAATTCCTGTTTGGTCTGCTCCTGACCAGCTGCTCTGCCCTGGGTGGCAACAGCCAGTACGTGAATCCCTTTATCGGTACCTCAAACTTCGGCGCCACCCACCCGGGCGCCCAGTACCCCAATGCCCTGGCTTCGGTGTCGCCCTTCAACGTGGCCCATGGCGGCGAGCAAAACAAGTTTGAAAAAGATGCCGCCTGGAACTCGCGGGTGTATATCCACGAGAACCGTTACCTGACGGGATTCAGCCATTTGAATTTAAGCGGCGTTGGCTGCCCCGATGCGGGCGTATTGCTGCTGATGCCCACCACGGGGCCGCTCGAACTGGATGCCCGGGAGTACGGCAGCAGCTACAGCAATGAGCAAGCCAGTCCCGGCTACTACAGCGCTCGGCTGGACAAATACGCCGTCAAGGCGGAGGTCACCAGCAGCCTGCGCACCGGCTTAAGCCGTTTCACCTTTCCGGCGGGCCAATCCCATGTACTGCTCAACTTGGGGCTGGGATTGACCAACGAAACCGGCGCCAGCCTTAAGTGGGTGTCGGAGCAGGAAGTCGAAGGCAGCCGTATGCTGGGGACCTTCTGCTACCACGACGAAGATGTGCGGCCGGTGTTTTTTGTGGCCCGTTTCAGCAAGGCGCCTAAAACCTTTGGGGTGTGGAAAAAAATGCCCCGTTACCAGAATGTGGAAGCCGACTGGATTGGTTACAACGACAGCATCAAGCCTTACCCAGGTTATCGCCAGACCATGTCCGGCGATGATATCGGCGCCTGGCTGAGCTTTGATACCCGCGAGCAGGAGGCCATAGAGGTCAAGCTGGGCATCTCCTTTGTCAGCATCGAAAACGCCAGGGAAAATCTCGATACCGAGCAGCCCGGGTTTGAGTTCGACAAGCTGAAGGCACAGGCGCAACAGGCCTGGGACGGCCTGCTGGACAGAGTCGAGGTTAAAGGCAGTGATGAGCAAAAGACCTTGTTCTACACCGCCTTGTACCACAGCCTTATCCACCCCAATATCCTGCAGGATGCCAACGGCGATTACCCCTTGATGGGCCAACAGGGCGTTGGCAACAGCAAACAAAACCGCTACACGGTGTACTCACTCTGGGACACCCACAGAAATGTGCATCCCCTGCTGAGCCTGCTCTACCCCGAGCTGCAGGCAGACATGGTGCGCTCGGCGGTGGCCATGGCCAAAGAGAGTGGCTGGCTGCCCAAGTGGGAGCTCTATGGCATGGAGACCCAGGTGATGGTTGGCGATCCTGCCACGGCCATGATTGCCGACAGCTATCTGCGCGGTATCAGGGAATTCGATGTCGAGGCCGCCTATGGAGCCATGGTAAGGGCAGCCGAGCAGCGCGAGCACAACCTGCTGAGGCCGGAAAACCCGGATTATCTGGCGCTCGGCTATGTGCCCGTGGACGATGAAGGCCCCTACGATGGCAGCGTGGCCACCAGCCTGGAATACTACCTGGCCGACTTCAACCTGGCACAGCTGGCATTGGCGCTGGGTAAACAGGCCGACCACGATAAGTATCTCGCCAGGGCGCTGAACTACCGCAAGCTGTTTGATGCCGACACTGGCATGCTCAGACCGAAAAACCGCAAGGGTGAGTGGCTGACTCCCTTCGACCCTGAACTTGGGCGCAACTTCGAACCCGCGCCGGGCTATATCGAAGGCAACGCCTGGAACTATCGCTTTTATGTGCCCCACGATACCCCCGGGCTGATAGAGCTGCTCGGTGGGCCGGATGCCTTTTTACGCCAACTGGATGCCACCTTCGATACCGGCAACTTCGATATGGCCAATGAGCCCGATATCACCTATCCCTTCCTGTATAACTACGTCGAAGGCCAGAGCTGGCGCACCTCCCAGCGCGTCAGAGAGCTGATTGCGGCGCATTTTGGCACTCACCCAGGTGGCCTGCCCGGCAATGATGACACAGGCACCATGTCTACCTGGCTGGCCTTTTCCATGTTGGGGATTTACCCGGTGAGCCCCGGCATTATGGACTATGCGCTGTTTCGCCCAAGCTTCAGCAAGGTCAGGATCAAGCTGGATCCCGACTACTATCCCGGCAAGGAGTTTGTGATTGAACATCGTGCCAGCGAGTCTCGGTCGGATAAAGCCGAAGCCTTCCTATTGAATGGCCGCAGCCTCAACAGACCGTTTTTGAACCATCAGGACATAGTCAAAGGCGGCGTGCTCAGGGTGGAGTAGCCCGATAAGAAGACAAAAAAATAGCCGCCCTTGGGCGGCTATTTTTATTGTCAGGTTAATTCACCCTGGTCACTGTCAGACTGGGTGCCTTGGGGTCTGGGCCTGCTACCGTGAAGCGGTATGTGCCCGCCTCGGCCACATTGAGCTTGAGGTTGGCGCCCTTGGCCGCCAGCGGCTCGGCCAGATCCAGCGCCACATCGGCAACATCGCCCGACAGGGCACCGAAATCCACAGTGCTCCAATCTGAGCTCGCCACCTTAAACTCAACCGTACCGGCGCCGAGGCTGACGTCGGTGCTGTAGACACCCCCGCCCTGATGCATCAGGGGGTTGTCTGTGCCCCAGCCATTCATGCCGCCGCGCAGGTACACCTGGGTGCCGGCAAAAATGTCGGTCTTGTACACGGTCAGCAAAGGCTCGCTGCGGTTCGACAGGTCGAATATAAAGCTGTAACTGGTGTCCTCATCAAAGTTCATGCTGAGGTTGCCACCCTTCACGGCCAGGAATTTCTCCACGCCCAGGGTCACGCTGCCATCGGCCTCACCGCTGCCAAAGTCCACTGTGCTCCAGTCGCTGGAGGCAAGCTTAAAGCCCTTGCTGCCGGCGGTGAGCTGTACATCGACCCGGTAAACGCCGCCACCCAGATAGGTCATGGCGTTGTCGGTGCTCCAGCCGTTCATATCACCGCGCAGGTACACCTGGGTGCCGGGGAACGGCTCCTCGTTGTACACGGTCAGCTGCGGGTTATCCTTGTCACTGGCATCGAGGGAGAACACATAGGTTGCCGCCAGTGCTGCGCTGAATTTAAGGTTGGCACCCTTGGCCGCCAGTTGCTCGGCCACGCCCTCTTCCACATCGGCAACGTCCGCAGACACACCACCAAAGTCCACCGTGTTCCAGTCTTCCGACGCCAGCTTGAACTCATAGTCGCCGGGCGCCAGGGTGATAGCCACCCGGTATTCGCCGTTGCCAACGTATTGCAGCGCATTGCCTGTGCCCCAGCCATTCAGGCTGCCACGGACATACACAGTGGTGCTGCCATAGGGCACCACATCGGGAGCGCCCACAGTGGCATTGGCCGACAGACCTTCGCCCTGCGCCGAGCCCTGGGCCTTAACAAACACGGCCGTGGTGTAGGCAGGCACGGTGAAGGTGCCCTCGCTATCGCCTGCGCTGAAGCTGGCGCCGCGCACCATGGCATCGATGGAAGTCGCCAGCAGCGGATGCAGGCTGAAGCCCGAGGCCGTAGGTACGGTATGGGACTGGCTGCTTGCCGTGCCATTGACCATCACCACAATGGCATCAACTGCGGGGTCGAGATCCGTAAGACCGGCACCATCATCCAGGCTCATCACAATCACACCCTGGGTTTGGCGCTTGCCCACGTTGTGGAAGCCAACCCGGGCGATGATGTCCTCGGCGGTGGTCAGACGGAACAGCTTGCTCTGATGACGGATTTGCAGAAACTCGCCAAACACCTCGGCGGCAAAGCCAATCTCGCTGGCCGAGGCCGCGGTATTGGGGTTGGCCGAAATACCGGAGATGGTATTCCAGTTGCCCTGATTGTCCTGTGCCAGCGGCAGACCCACGTTCCAGTTGTTGCCCGACTGGGTAAAGTCCACATAGTTGAACCAGTCACCGGAGTCGTAGCTGTTACGGTCCATGGACTTGGATCGCAGCATGTCACCGCCCAGCTGCAGGAAGGGAATACCCTGACTCAAGAGCGGTACAGTGGCAGCAATATTCTGGGTCCTAACCCTGTCTTCCAGGCTCATGCCCACGGGGAGGCTGTATTGCAGCTTGTCCCACAGGGTCTCGTTATCGTGCTTGGACACATAGTTGATGATGTCGGCCGGATCGATGGCATAGGCCGTGGGCTGGGAGTTCCAGCTGAAGCTGCTGCCCTTGGCCGAGTTGCCGTTGAAGTCCTTGAGCACATAGTCCTTGAGGTTACCGGCCATGGACAGTCTCAGGGTGTCCTGATCCCGCAGCACTTCGTCCTTGAGTTCAGTCTGGAACAGACTACCACCACGGATGGCCTCACGAATTCTGTCGTTGAAGCTGCCCACCTCGGTGCCGGCCAGATTGGCCTGGGTGGCCTGCTCGAACAGGCGGTTGTCGGCCACCTCGCCGAAGTTCCAGCCCTCACCGTAGAAGTAGGTGTCAGGATCCACAGCACGCACCGCATCCCGCGCCGCCAGCATGGCCGACTTGGGGATATGGCCCATGATGTCGAAACGGAAGCCGTCGAAACCGAAGTCCAGCGCCAGCGACACCAGGGTGTCGTTCATCAGCTTGGCCATCATGGCGTTTTCGGTGGCGGTGTTTTCGCAACAGGTAGAGCGCTGCATGGCACCGGTCACAGGGTCGTAGCGGTGATAATAGCCGGGCACTACCTTGTCGAGCACTGAGTTGTCATACAAGCCGGATGAGCTGGTGTGGTTGTAGACCACGTCGAGCACGGTGCGAAGACCAATGCCGTGCAGCGCCATGTTCATGGCTCTCAGCTCTTTCACTCTGGCCACACCATCGGGGCTGGAGGCATAGCTGCCCTCGGGTGCCAGGAAGTGCTGTGGGTCGTAGCCCCAGTTGAAGCCATCCAGACCACGCATGGCATTCACCAGTGCCTGGGCATCGGCGGAGCCGGGCAGGCTGTCTTCCAGCAGGCTCTGGATAGTGGCGCCCTTGTCCTTGGTCTTACAGGCATCGGCACTGTCGTTTATCTTGCTGCACAGCGTGCCCAAAGTGTCGGTCAGCTCTACCCGCTCATCTTCCAGCTCGTTCACCGTGGCCATGTCGGTCACAGGCAGCACATGGAAGTGGGTCAGGCCCTTTTGTGCCAGTGAACGCAGATGCTCCACAGGGGCCGAACCCTCTTCGGTGAAGGCCAGATACTTGCCGCGGTTGGCGGCGCTGGTGCTCTCGTCACGAATGCTGAAGTCGCGGACATGGCCCTCGTACACCACTATGTCTTCGGGGTCTGCCACCTCGGGCACCGCATGGCCATCCCAACCCTCGGGCATGGTGTCGGTGTCACTGAGGTTAACAAACTGGCTGAAACGGCCATTGGCAGACACGTTCACCGAGTATGGGTCGGTACTCTCGACGGTTTCGAGCTTTTTGCTGACCGGATGATACAGGGTCAGTTCATAGCGGTAATAGCGGCGGTCCAGCCCGGTGCCGGTGAACGACCAGATACCGGTGGCCGGGTCTTCGGTCATGGCCTCGCTACGGGTCAGGTTTTTCGCATCGTCATACACCTTGAGGGTCACGGCCTGAGCCGTGGGGGCCCAGAGTCTCGCGGTAACCGCATCGCCATCGTAGCTGATCCCAAGGTTTGCCTCATTGGCATCGGCATCGCCGGAGGTGTAGAGGTCATCCAGGGCCCGCGCTTGTTGTACAAAGGTGGCGTAAAGGGGCTTTCCGTCGGCATCGAAGGCGGCCATTGCCAGCTGCGCCTTGGCCAAAGATTTGGCTTCTTCGGCGCTGACATCCAAATGATAGGCCTGCCAGGACGCCAGCTCAGGCGCTCTCGCCTGCTGGGCCTCGGTCAGTTCAGTGGCAGTCAGTACATGGCTGCCGCCACTGATGCCGCTGTCATCTATGGTCAGGTCGGCCTTGGCGGAATAGTGCAGCCGCACCTCGGCCACGCCTTCTTCGGTTTGATCCCACAAGAGCGTCTGACGGTCGAGCCAGTGGGCACTCATATTGCTGAACACCGCAGGCTGTGGGCCCAGATTGAGGATGGGATACTCAAATACCGACGGCGTGCCATGGAGGGTAAAGTTCATCCGCACGAACTTTTCGTCATCCTGCTTGAGGGGCATCTTGAAGTCGCCGTCACCCAGGGCCTTGCCGCTGCCCTCGGTGCCCACGTGGATGATGAAGTTACCGCACTCGCCGTAGCCTTCCTTGAGGTTAAGGATCCAGTAGGCGCCGTAGTTGGGGTCTATACCATCAAACTCATGGCCATTGGCCCAGTCGCTGCTGTCGAATGGCGGCGCATAGGCGTCACAGGTGTCGTTGTTCCAGGTGTGCAACCGATAGCCGTCGTAAACAGGATCGTTGGGGCTGTTATCGGCATCCTTGGGACGGTTGTAGTAGATCACCGCCTCGTTGGCCTTGGGGAAATACACAGGGTCAGGCAAGGTGGGATCGGCGCCCACCACACACTGCTCGTTTTTGGCATCGGGCACTGTGGGTGGCGGACACTGGATGGGTGGCGGCGCCACACACTGGGTGCCGGTGGCGTCGGGCACCATGGGCACATTACATGTCAGCAGCACCTCGCCGGGCTCGGATGAATCGCTGCCACAGCCCCACAGCACACTGGCAGCCAAGGCCAGTGCAAACAGTCGGGCAAGTTTAGAGATACTCAGCATGAGTCGTCCCTCGGTAAAAGTGAGTTGATGACCTTGTCGCACCGCCTTGGGGTTACATGGCATAGGTCACCCCCAGGAAGAATTGGCGGCCGAAATACTGCAGGGTGCCTGTCTTGGCCTCGGTGCCGAAGTAGCTCTTGGTGGGCTCGTCGGTGAGGTTGTTGACCTGGAACAGTACCCCGAGATTGTCGTTAATCTGATAGGAGGCCTGATAGTCAATCACGGTTTCGGCATCGTAATTCACCACCTGACTGTTGATGGCCACCTGCTCAGACACGAAGGACGAGCGATAACGGGCGCTGATACGGGTTTCAAAACCCTCGTAGCCATAGAACAGGGTCAGGTTGGCAACGTGCTTCGACAGACCTTCCAGGGTTTGCGGCACACTGTCGCCCCCCAGACTGGTGAGTTTTTGCACCTCACTGTCGGTGTAGGAGTAGCTGGTGTTCACCCCCAGGCCATCGAAGGGACTGGGCAATGACGCAAACACCTGGGTGTAGGCCAGTTCCAGACCGCGGATATAGCCGCCTTCGGTGTTGTTGACCGCCGTGGTGTAGGTGCCGTTGGTGGTGGCTTTCTGCTCACCGCTGTCGGGATCCACTATGTAATCGGGCACGTTGAAGCCGTGGCCGCGGAAGTCAAAGTCGGCGATGGCCACAGTGTCGATAAAGGAGTCGATGTCCTTGTAGAACAGCGCTGCCACCAGCGCGCCTTCTTCGAAGTAGTACTCGTAAGACAGGTCATACTGGGTGGCGTAGAAGGGCATCAGGAAGGGGTTATTGGTACTGGAGCCGTTAATCTCGCCGTCATCGTTAACCGAGGCACTGACATCCCCCGCCAGGCGGTTGATGGGTGGCCGCGCCATCACCTTGGCCGCAGCAAAACGCAGCTGGCTGTCGTCGGTGAGCTTGAGGCTCAGGTTCATGGATGGCAGATAGTCGGTATAGGTCACTCCCACGACTGTTGGGGCATAGAGGTCGTTGACTATGCCGTTTTCATCGACAATGTACTGGGCACCCTGGGCCGGATCGCCGCCCACGTTTTGCAGCATGGTGGCCGACTGATCCGTATCCACAACGCGCAGGCCTATGTTACCGGTCAGCGGCAAGCCACCGATTTCGGTGTCTATGTTGAACATCAGGTAGCTCGCCAGCACCTTCTCATACACTTCGCCGCTTTGCAGCACAGACCAGGAATAGTTGGTGGTGTAACCCATGGGGTCAAGCACCCCATCGGCATTACCCCAGGTTTGCACCGGCTGAGGAATACCATCGGGGAACCAGGCGTTGAGCGCCTTGTCGAGGTCGATGGCCAGATAAGAGGGGAAGTAGCTGAAGTCGCCGCTCCAATCCACTACTGTCACCATATCCTGGGTCAGTCGCAGTGGTGGCTCGGTGCTGGAGAAGCCGCCGTCGTTGCCATACTCAAACACCGAACGGTCGTTGCTGTAGGTTCGGTCTGACCAACGCACGCCAAACTCCACCGACGACAGCCAGTCGCTGTCGAGATCGTATTTGAAGTCCAGGCGATAGGCTTTTACTTCATCTTCGTTTTCATAGGGATAGATACCGTATTTACTCACCATCACCCGGTTGATGTCCGAGAAGGCATCGGCCTGATTGAAGCCCAGATCCGGCAGATCCAGCCCATTGAGCAGGTAGCTGATGGAGACGTTTTCATCGAACAGCGGCTTGTCGGCATTGGCATCCACGGCTACGTTCGACCACAACAGGCCGTTACGGAAATCGCTCTTGGCGGAGGAATAAGACACGTCCGCCGCCACATTCAGGCGGTCGGTAATCTGCCAGTCGGCGTTCACCCCAAAGCTGTTGACCTGGTCAAAGTCCTGGTTGTCATCGTTCACCAGCTCCACCCGGGTGTAGCTTTGGGACGTGCGGTTAAAGGTGCCGCCTATCACTGAGTTACCATCCAGTACGGGATTGGCCACGGCAGTGGTGGGGCCGCCGAGTTTTACCCGGAAACCACGGGCAAAGGCTTCGCTGTCAAAGCGCGACAGGAAGGCATCGGCCTTCAGCTTGAAGTTACTCACCGGCGCCCACTCAATGGCGCCCATATAGCCGTTACGCACCTCGAGCCCGCCCAAGTGCTGCATCTCGAAGCCTTCGCTGATGTATTCGTTGGCGGGATTGGCCTCTGGGCCATTGGTGTCGTCGGCCAGGCCGTCCACATCCTTGTTGTCGCTGTAGGCCAGACCAATAAACTGGGTGGCGACACTGGGCTGCTCGAGGCGGGCATAACCCAGTGCCACGCCCAGGGTTTCATCGAGGAACTTGCCCTGATAGGAAAAACTCAGTCTGTGGCCAAACTCCTCGGCGCCATACACTTCGCTGGCCCTGTCGTTGTACATGCCACGGGCATTGACGGTGACATTTTGATCCTTGTCCGCAGCCAGAGGGCTGGCGGTGGCCAGCTCCACAGTACCGGCCAGACCGCCTTCAATCAGCGATGCTTTTGGCGACTTGTACACGGCTGCCGAGTTGATGAGCTCAGAAGGATATTGGTCGAATTCGATGCTGCGTGAGCCACTGGTGGAGACCTGCTCACGGCCATTGAGGGTAGAAAACACAAAACCGCCGGACATACCGCGGATATTGATTTCTGCTGCCTGGCCACCGGTGCGCACCGCCGAGATCCCGGGCAGGCGCGTGAGGGCGTCGGCCATGGACACATCGGGCAAGGCGCCCAGATCATCGGCAGACAGCTGCTCGGAAACGGTATCGCCAAAGCGTTTGGCATTGAGTGAGTCGATAAGACTGCGGCGGTAACCCGTGACTTCGATGCGTTCCACATCATCCGGATTGAGTTTGGCCTGATTGTCGGTCTCTTTCTCTGAGGCTTCAGCGGCTTGCGTTGGCTCGCTCTGCTGCGGCTCGGCGGCAAATGCCGCTGAATGCAGCATGGCCAAAGGCAAACCGGCAGCCGCCAACGCCAGAGTCAGGACACTGGGTTTGAGCTTGAACATGCGTTTTTCTCCCTGGTCTTACGACACTTGTTGTGGCCAACACCCGCCTGTACCTCAGACACCAAGGAGTATTGGATCCTGTGGCTCCATACTAAGCTTGGTCAAATTATCAGCTCAATCTTATGCATACGTATTCACAACATGCGCGCAACATTTGCAACAATCAGCAACGTCAGGGGAAAGCGAAAAAACACAGTAAAAACAAAGCCGCTAGCGATGAAAGAGCGCGCGCGGCCTGGAAGGGAGAAGGAGCTGGGAAGGGTAAAGGGGCTCGTGAGAGAGCGGCGTCAGGCCAGCAAACGGGCCAGCTCGCTGTGGCAGCGGATCTCCAGATGGGGCTGGATACCCTGCTCAATGACTTTTGCATCTGGGTTGTACCAGCAGGTGCGCAGCCCGGCGTTAAGGCCCCCCAGAATGTCGCTCGACAGGGTATCGCCCACCATCAGCACCCGCTCGCGGGCCGGATTGCCCATGGCATCCAGCGCATGGTCGAAAATGGCCCGGTCGGGTTTGGCAAGGCCCACCTCTTCGGAAATCACCAAGAGTTCAAAATGGTCGGCAAAGCCGGTGCGCTCGAGACGAATCCGCTGCAACTCGGTAAAGCCGTTGGTGATGATGCCAAGGCGGTAACGCCCCTTGAGGCTTTCGAGCAGCTCAGGCACCTCGGGCAAGGGGGCGCAAATGTCGGCCATGGCCGATAAAAATCCCGAGTTCAGCTCTGCCGGGGCCATACCCAGGCGCTCGCCCCACTGGGAAAATCGCTGCTCCTGCAGGGTTTTGGCACTGATGCGCCCCTCCTGGTATTCGACCCACAAGGGCTTGTTGACCTGTTGATACTCCTGATAATGGGCCGCATCAAAGTCAACGCCGAAGCGCTGGAACAGGCGCTTGAGTCCGGCAAAGGCATCGAAATGAAACAGGGTTTCATCGGCATCAAATAGTACCCAGTCAAAACCGAGCGGCTGGCAGTTGGACATCTCACTTCCTGTTAATAACGGCATCAGGGACGCCGATTGTACGCCCAAACACCCCCTTGCCCAAACCCCGCCCGGGACTTTTTCGCCCCTGCTCTGCTTCGGCGGCCTTTAACGCCTTTCCACCGGGTCGTCACTGCCGACTATTTCATCCCCCTGCGATCGCAGGCGGCGGAAGTAATCTTTGGCTGCGGCCCGCACCCGAGGGGCAAGCAGCAGTGCCGCCGTCATGGTGGGAATGGCCATCAGGCCGTAGGCACCATCGATGATATTGACTATGTCGGTGAGGCTATTGGTGGCGGCGAACAAAATCGCCAGTAAATACAAATACAAATACCAGCGCTCGCGCCTTGCACCAAAGAGGAAGGCAAAGCACTGACTGCCGTAAAAGGCCTGGGTGAAGATGGTGGTAATGGCAAAAAAGCACACGCAAATCAGCAGCAGATAAGGGCCAACACCGGGAATGGTTTCGGCAAAGGCGGCGCTGGAAAGGCTGATGCCGTTGGCACCGCCCTGCTCCCACACGCCGGAAATCAGAATAATCAGCGCCGTTGCCGTACACACCAACAGAGTATCGATGGCGGGGCCGAGCATGGCCACCAGCCCTTCTTTCACCGGCTCTGAGGTTTTGGCATTGCCATGCACCATCACCTCGGTGCCAATGCCTGCCTCGTTGGAAAAGGCCGCCCGCTTAACGCCGGTGAGCATGGTGCCCAAAATCCCGCCCGCCACCGACTGCACCGAAAAGGCATCTTCCACAATGCGCCACAGGTGCATTGGCACTTCGCCGAGATGGCTGAAAATCACATAGAAGGCGCAGCCCACGTACAGCAGGATCATCGCCGGTACCACCCGAATCGCCACGGCGGCAATGCGCTTGATCCCCCCCAAAATCACCAGTGCCACCAGGGTCATGATGGCGAGACCCATCCCCAGCTCCAGGGCAAAATGCTCGCCACTGCCCACGGCAACGCCCGTGTCGCCGGGGGAGAGAAACAGATATTCCTTGAGGATTTGTACCAGCTGATTGGTGTTGAACAGCGGGAAGTTACCCACCAGCCCCACCAAACAAAAGAACACCGCCAGCGGCTTCCATTTTTGTCCAAGCCCATGGGTGATGATGTACATGGGGCCGCCGCGCACCCGGCCGGTTTCATCTGTGCCGCGATACATAATCGCCAGGGTGCAGGTAAAAAACTTGGTGGCCATACCCACCAGCGCGCTTATCCACATCCAGAAAATGGCACCGGGGCCGCCCGCCACTATCGCCAGCGCCACCCCGCCGATGTTGCCCATGCCCACGGTGCCGGCCATGGCGCTCGACAGGGCCCCGGCATGGCTGATATTGCCTGCGGCATCGGCCTCGGGATACTTACCGCGCACTATATCGATGGCGTGTTTAAGGTAGCGAAAAGGCGCGAGACCCGAATAAATCAGGAAAAACAACCCGCCACCCACCAGTAGGAACAGCATGTGCGGCCCCCAGGCAAAGGCGGCAAACTGGGCGGCTAAGGAAGCAAAATCAAACGGCGTTTGTTCGTTCATAGTGTTGCTATTATGTTACGCATGATGGTGCTAACTTATCAGGCACGATTCAAGGTTGAAAGTCCGGCCTTTTAACGGCGGCAAACCAGGCAATAACGTCAAAGGGAGAGGAGCAAATGGAAAAGGCAAAAATTCTGGTCATTGACGACGACCCTGTGTGTATTGGCGTGCTCCTGTCGCTGCTGGCGGAACGCTATGAGGTAACCGCGGCCAATTCAGGCACCACCGCACTCGAACTCTTGTCGGTAATGCGCCCCAATATTGTTCTGCTGGATATCACCATGCCCAACATCAACGGCTATCAGGTAATCCGCCAACTCAAGTCTGATACGGCAACCGCTGACATTCCTGTCATTGTGATAAGTTCACTGACAGAAGCCTCGGATCAGGAATTCGCTTTCAAGCTGGGAGCCACCGACTATCTGCCCAAACCCATCATGCCAAACGCCATTTACGGTTTACTGGACAAATACTTAAGCCACTAAGACGCAAACAGGGCAGCCAACAAAAGCAACCAGCACGGCGCCAAACAGTCGCCCAACGCGCGGCTTTGGCTTTGCTCCAAATCGTGTTTTGACAGTGTGTGCCAAACGCTCACCGGCAGCGGCAGCTAAATGGCAGGCGTTCAGCTTTCCTTCAGCCGGGACAGGCTAAAACACTGCCCAAATCACTGATACATGCATACCCAATGCTGCCCTGGCAGCCGATTTTTGAGTTCCGGAGATCGAATGACAACCCAACGTAAATGGCCGCAATTGCTGCTTATCCTCATCGCCCTGGCGCTGCTTATCCCCGGCCTGAGCCTGCCCATGTTGAGCCTCGACGGCCAGGCCGACAAATCCCAGTTTGCCCAAACCACCATAGAACTCATGACCGACGATGGCGAAGTGCGCGGCATTCTGGGCTCAGTATCGGCCTTTTTGGGCTTTAACCAGCTGGAGGGTCAGGTCGAGATTTACCAGAAAAGCCGCAGCATCTTAGGCACCATCAGCGACCTGTTTGACAGCGGCAACCTGCTGGTTGGCATACTCATAGGCACCTTTTCGGTGGTGATCCCTACCCTGAAACTATTATCCCAGGCCGTGCTGCTGTTTGTGTCAGGCACTCTCGCCCGGGGGCTTAAAGGCTTTATCGATGCCATCGGCAAGTGGAGCATGGCCGATGTGTTTGTGGTGGCCATTATCGTCAGCTACCTCGCCGGTAACGCCAAAGGGCAGATGGGCGAGCTCATCATCATGCACGCCCAGTTCGAACCCGGCTTCTGGTATTTCACAGGCTACTGCCTGTTCGCCATCGCCTCGAATGTGATGATGGGCCGAAGGCTAAAAGCGGCGTAAAGAAATGCGGCAGGGTCAACCCCTGCCCTGGCTGTTGGAACCTTGGATCCTGATGGCGTCCGGCGACGGGATTTCCTGATAGTGCTGTTCACCAAGGAGCTAAGCTTTTAGAACGTCTCTCGACAGCTAAGGTATTGATAGCCAAACTTCGTTTGGCAAAGATCGTGGGTCTTCAACCCACACCCGAGGAAAGGGGGCCGTTTCGACTGGCCCCCTTATCCAATCCCCTTGCGACCCCAAACGAAGCCGAGCACTTTGGCCTTATGGGCTGAAAACGAGCACCGAGACCGACTCGCGTCCTGCTCGACGGTCTCTGCCTCAGCGTCCATGCCTCGGCTTGCCCGTTTCACTCAGCCCAACAGCCAAAGCGGCTTCGATGGGGAATAGGCGTATTCCTCGGCTCATGAGTTTTAAGTGTGCTAATTGGCAGGAAAAGGGATTTCCAGATAGTGGCTACCGGACTCAAGCCACTGGGTGATTTGCTTCAGCACCTGAGACTCGGGCAACTTTTCTGTCCCCTTGAGCGCACACTCCCACAACACCAATACCCGCCGCCCAAGCTCGCGGCACTTTTCGATGTTCTCAAGATCCCGCTGCCGATTGCCAATCAGCTTCTCCCGCCACCACTCTGGCCCACGGCCTTTAGTGGAGGAAGATGCAGGGAATTGAAAGAAGCGACATTGGTGCATATGCCAGAAGCAGCCGTTTACAAAGATCACGGCTTGGCTTTTGTAGGTAAATAGGGGGAAAACCAGATCCGGTTTTCCCGGTAAACGTTTGTCGTGCAGCCGATAGCGAAACCCCAATGCATGGAGTCGCTTCCTCAACCACATCTCGGGGTGGGTATCCTCACCCCGAATGCGTGACATTTGTTGGCTTTTGCTAAAAATGCTCATCCAACCAAGTATGACTCAGACAAAAATGTTGAATGAAAAATCTAGATTTTTAACGACAACATCTTACTTTCTTAATCTAATGATTTCCTCAATTCAGACTCAGAAATCCTTTGAGCGTGAACACCATCATGACAAACATTGCAGAGAGTGATGAGATTGTCTTCGGTATTTTCTCCGCCTTTGGCGTGATGTTCCAGGTGGTGGAGTTCCAACATACTGCGTTTATCCGCTGGGTGAGCTTTGGACAAATTCCAGCCACATTGTTTACATGAGAACTTATCCCGTTCTAAGACTTTAACTCGCACAGGGTCAGGTATTCGTCGATCATGAGCTTCAGCCTGTTCATCCGAAGCCAGCACATATACCCCAACTGGTAAGTGTGAAGCGCCTGAATTCTTTGTAAGAATCTGCCATCCGTCCTCAGTTCTTAATTCTCTGACACGTCTAGCCCATTCAGACTTGTTGGATGCCAAATATTGAAGCTCTTCACCGGAGACCTGTTTGCCGACATTCTCCTTCAGAAATTTTAAAATCTTATCCTTAACTGCAATTTTTTCTTTTCTAATTCTGTTCGCGGTATTCCAGCGATACGCTGCGTCTCGATCTTGTGTATCTTCAAGTAGAAAATAATTGTCAGGCCGAATTCTGTTACTATCTATGCCTTGAATATCCCCCTCCTCAGCAATTATGTCTTTCAATGACTTACCGCTGAGAATTGGCCATCCCGCTTCGACTCTGAGCTCCCTAATCCGTCTAGGATATTCACTTATTCCTGCCACTATCGCGAGTTCTGAACCGGCGATTAGTGTTTGAGGATAGCGCCTCATATAGAACAAAATACGCTCTCTCGCCGAGTTAGCATCATCGTCTTTAATCAACGAACTACCGAGATCTCTAAAGGTCTCCGAGATAGGTAATAACGCCAACACTTGCTCACGTAGCTTTCCTTCGACTATTACACTCTTAAAATTTGTTAAGAGTGTAATAGCTCTATCTCTTAACATTTCAGCATCCCTACGTTTAGAGCGCCTCGCCATTTATACCACCTTATATGTCTTTAAATGCCTAGCAACGTGAATACATCTAAACTTTTACTATAAAAGACAGACAATTACCATTAATCAGCAGAGTTATAGGTCTTAGCACACGAAGTGCAAACACAGCTTTCTGCCAGTAATGTATAACCAGACAAAACAACTGTATAAACAGACAGCGTATTGTGCTTGGGTGCAGAGTTAAGCTGGGGTAATATGTCAGCCATTGCTTCAGGGGACATACCAAAAATGAGCGTTAAAGTTATCGATCTATTTTGTGGCGCAGGCGGCTTAAGTGCAGGCTTTTTATACGAAAACGAGTTAAATTTTGAAGGTATCCTCGCCATCGATAACAACCAACACGCTGTTGACACGTATAACGCAAACTTCCCCGGCAACCACTGCATTGCAGTAAATATTGAAGAATGGCTGTCCGAGCAAACGAGCATTCCTGCAGCCGATATAGTGATTGGTGGACCACCTTGTCAGGGTTTTAGCCTTCTTAATAAAAAACGTGAGGGTGATGCACGGCGCGCATTGTGGGAACCCTATATGGATATCGTGGTTCGCTCGGGTGCCAAGATGTTTATCATGGAAAATGTTCCAGGGCTTCTAAAAAGTGAGGAATTCCAAGATATTAAAAAAAGAGCACGTTCTGAAGGCTTCCTACTTCAGTATGATGTACTCAACACAGCTGATTACGGTGTACCTCAAACACGCAAGAGAGCTATCGTAATCGGCTATAACTCAAAGTTCTTCGACGTGTCGGCGCTGCCAGAATTTCCACCCAAACCAACTCATTCGTCGAATCCAGGCTCAGATTCTGATCTAAAAAAATGGAAAGACGTACGTTCGGTTATTTCCGATCTGAAAGATCCAGAAGGCACCGAAATTCGAAGCGTAGCATCACCATACAATCTTCATTTTGGTCGAAACCCAACACCAACGAGTCTTCTACGTTACAAGGCCGTCCCTATTGGCGGGAATCGTTTTGATTTGATGAAAAATGCACCGGAAATTACACCGAAATGTTGGCTAAATAAACCTTCAGGTGGCACCGACCTATTTGGCAGGCTTTGGTGGGATAGGCCTTCTGTGACTATTCGCACTGAGTTTTTTAAGCCAGAAAAAGGGCGGTATCTGCATCCTGAACAGCATCGTCCAATTACACATCGTGAAGCGGCTCGGATCATGACGTTCCCTGACGCCTTTAAATTCGAAGGCTCTAAAATTGAAATTGCAAAGCAAATTGGTAACGCTGTACCTGTTGAATTTGCCAAAGCAATCGCAAAATTTGCTTCAAACGCACTGAGTGGCATTTAAAGTTGGACAGCTAAAGCTATCGATTTACCGAGTCATACACCTCAATCAAGCACTTCTTCCGGTCTGCGCGTACGAATGCGGGCCGGATATTCGGCGTCGATTTCGTATAGAAGCTCCAGAAGAGTGCTCGCGGTGGTGCTTTGATGCAGCATCTGTTCGAGTTCTTCGGCAATACGCTTGCCATGGATCAATACGATGGGGTAGTCATCCTCAAGCACTTCGCGCTGGACACTCTCGGAAAAGTAACTGGTCGTGACGTATGCGCCAAGCCAGCCACGCTTCAATCTGGCGACAGTTCTCGCAATGTGGTTACCGCCAGTGGGGGAATCGAGCTTTTCACACTTGGCTTGGCCTAACACGATTAGTTCAACCTTTGAAAAGCCGCTACCTAAAACGACCTTGCCAACAAAATCGGCACCACCATCGCCAGTGCCTTGCGTGACCCAGCCTTTGCGGTAAATCCCTAATTCTTGGCCAATAACCCGCTCTGTAATTAACTCCGCCAGCGCTTCAAAGTTGTGCTTTTTATTGGCGTAAAAGTCATAAACTGCTTGCAAGGTATGGTGTTGGCTTGTTCCCGGCAATGGTCGCTGCTCGTCGGTTTTTACCACCTTTAGCTTGGAGACTCGCCTACGCAGGTTATTCAGTGCATTGCTGCCAAGCTTCATCCAAGCTTGCCAGCTTTGGGGAGCTATCGCATTTGTGTCGTGCAGCGAAAAGCCTGCATGGCGACGCTGATTTACCCAAGAAAAATCAAATATTTCATGTTCATGCGCCAATGACAGCACCGTGAAATCAAATGCATAGTTGGTGAATGAACGCTGCTTATCGTTATCCCACTGAGTGACCAACTCCACACTGTTGATGACGCCAAAACCCATAAACTTGGGAAAGCCCTTGGGATTGCCATTCACTCTGGCACGCTGAAAAAACACAATTGGCGGGGTTGTTAACCGCAGTTTGGGATCATGAGAGTGAGCCAAACGAAACGCCTCAAGCAAGGCTTTGTTACCGGGTGCGGTCGCGGGGTCTTTTCCGGGCTCTTTGTTGTCGCCAAAGTAGCGAATATGGCCGTTATCGACATCGAAGTAATCTTCCCAAGGCGTTTCGGCACTGCCTTTTTTATTGGGACTACTGGATACCAAAATAACTGGCCGGACTTTGCCTGCCTCTAGCGTACTGATAGCCGCCGACGCATTGATGCCTTTTTCAAGTTGTAGCTTTGCCGCGGCTTTGGATTCGTGGGTTAAGAAATGAAAATTGAGGTGACCGTCTTCATACATGTTCTGATCACAGGCTGGCTTTTTATACCTCAGCACATCACCTATCGAAATTTCCATCTTCACTCCATCGTACGGCATCCAGCGATAGAGCAACGCTACAGAATCATAATGAAACTTACAACGCTTTCTTCATATAAACATATACTTGAGCACATTTCACGGCGCCTACAGAATACACCCTCCCCATCGAAGCCGCCGAAGGGCGTTGGGCGAAATGGCGTGGGCGAGGCAGGAAGCCGAGCCAGCTTCAGTCGAATCAAGGATGAGCGTCTGAAGCGCTAGCCAATTTCGTCCATAAGACCGAGGGGATTTCGGCTTCGGCTGGGGTCGAAGGGGGATTGGACAAGGGGGCCTGCCGAAACGGCCCCCTTTCCTCGGGTGTGGGTTGAAGACCCACGACTTTCCGGCCGCAACAGCGGCCAATCCCGCAGGGACATGATCTCCTCAGAGAAGTAAGCACAATGCCGCAGGAACCATCATATGACACCTGGGGCCCAATGTGACTCATAGTCCGTGGCGTATTTCCCCCACTCTCCATACCCTGAACTCATCAATCAACGTTTGAGCACAAAAAGGGGAGCAACCATGGAAATTGAAATCGCTCTTGAAAATGACATCACGCGGGGCGATTGGCGCATCTACATCGCGCCAAATCCGGACAGATATCGCGGCGGCTTCATTTGGTCGATAGTCAAAGACGATGGCATCTGGGACGAAGGGTTAGCCTGGTCAACCAACGAAGCCGAAAGTGACGCCATTGCGGCAATCACTGCGATACAACACCAGTCGCACGCTTGAGCAGGCGTAAAAAGCCCACGGTCTCGGCAATCTGTGGCGATTCAGAGAGCACAAAACTGTGGGCTTAATAGTAAACGCTGGGTCAAATCAACCAGAGGCGACAGCCTAAAACGGTTAGCCTGCATAAGCACCACTCGAATAGTGCAGCTCATAACTGTGGCTGTAGATCTCAAGGATATTCCCGAAGGGATCTTCCATATAAATCATGCGGTAAGGCTTTTCACCCGGGTAATAGTAGCGTGGGGCTTTCATGCGCTTTTTCCCACCGGCGGCGACGATTTTCTCGGCCAGGCCTTCAACATCCGGGTCTTGCACACAGAAGTGGAAGATACCGGTTTTCCAGTATTCGAAGTTGTCTTCCGGGTTCTCTTGGTTTTTGAACTCGAACAGCTCAACGCCGATGCGATCGCCGGTGGACAGGTGGGCGATGCGAAAGCGCTCCCAGCCAGCACCGAAAACATCGGTACACATTTCGCCGATGGCCGAGTCGTCTTCCACAATCTCGGTGGGGGGCATGATGAGGTACCAGCCGAGTACCTCGGTGTAAAACTTCACCGCGGCCTCAAGGTCGGGCACAGAAATACCTATGTGGGAAAAGCTGCGTGGATATGTGTTCATGGCTAACCTCGTCGTTGAAAGCATCTGTTCGAAAAAGCAGGACATTGGTTGCAGCGCCGGTTGTATATCACTGGTAAGCGCTGCGGTATTGCCCGATGCGACAAAGGTTACGCCCGGAATAGCTCAATGAAAAATTATCATATATTCTTACTTCAATAATTTTTTGTTATTAAAATCGCCAGCCAATTGAGCTGTGACATGGGCCGCTCAAGCTTGGCTATTTGTCCAAAGCAGACACATTGAGAGAACCCGCCATGCTTAACCCACTGTGGCTCAGGACCTTTGTCACCCTGGTGGACACAGGCCACTTTACCCAAACGGCCAACAAACTCTTTATGACCCAGCCCGGGGTAAGCCAGCACCTGAATAAACTGGAGCAGGCCTGCGGCCACCAGCTGCTGCTTCGCAGTCGCAGCGGTATAGAGCTGACCGAGGCAGGTTCGCGGCTGTATCAGTATGCGCTGTCCCAGGCCAGGGCGGAGGCGGCGCTGCTTGGCAGTTTGGATGAAGACAATCCCTACAGCGGCATCTGCCGCCTGGCCTGCTCCGGCGCGCTGGCGCAGCTGCTCTACCCCAAGCTGCTGGCGCTGCAGGCCGAGCATCCGGGGCTTAAGGTACATATGGAGGCCGCGCCCAATGCCCGCATCATCAACGAGGTGCAGCAGGGGGACAAAGACCTTGGTATTATCACGGCGCCGCCGCCGAGGGGGCTGTTTAATGAAGCAGAGATTGGCACTCAGGCGCTGTGTTTGGTATTACCGGCAAGCGCCGGCACCATAACGAGTGCGGATACCGGTACAGATGAAGCCGCCCTGCCCTCAATAGACGAGCTCAAAGCCCTTGGGCTGATAAGCCACCCGGATGCCGCCCATTACCTGTCGCTGTTTTTTGCCCACAGCAAACATGAAGGCTACCAAGATGCCTATGCCGAAGACTTTCCGGTGAGCAGCTATATCAATCAGTTGGGGCAAATCCTGCTGCCTGTGTCCCTGGGGCTTGGCTTTACTGTGCTGCCACTGTCGGTGGCAGAACAATTCAGTGAAAGGGCCAAACTCAGGGTCTGTGTTGGCAATGAGCGGGTGTTCGAGCCCCTGTATCTTATTCACAAGCGCCAGCGGCAACTGCCCGCCCGATTTGATACCATCAGGACCCTTATTGGATCTGTGCTGACCGGGAACGCCGACCACTCCGTGCCGCAGCAGCACACCGACAGCCACTCATAAAAAACCCCATGAACCAGTCCATCAACAAGATTTTTATTATCGGCTTGCCCCGCACCGGCACCACCAGTGTGTGTGTGGCTTTGTTGGAAGCCATGCCAAAGGCCGGGCAGGCACAGCTCAAGGTAGCGCACATGGCCTTTACCAAGGCCAGCTTTGAGGCCGCCGATGCCATCGCCGATGCCCCCGTGTTCAGTGACTACAAAAAGCTGGACAAACTCTATCCCAACAGCAAGTTTGTTTACCTTGAACGCACAATCGACAGCTGGATTCCCTCGATGCAAAGGCTGCTGGAGCGGATGTTGCCAAAGCTCGACCCAAGGGCCAAAGGCGGTTTTCATCCGCAGCTCAGACGCAGTTTTAATGAGGTATTTGAGCTCGCTAAAGCGCAGGCAGGCCAAGTGGATATACTCTCTGCCCCGCACCTTGAGCAGTGTTTTACAAGGCACAGGCAGCAGGTGGAGGCCTATTTTACCGGACGTGACGATTTGCTGTGGTTAAACCCCGGTGATGCAGGCGCACTCGCGGCGCTGCACCGGTTTTTAGGCCTTGCCGACGTCGCAGAAGACGCCCCCTTTCCACACCTGAATCAGGCTGGCCGGGTGGCCGGTTTTGATGAGTTCAAACACCCAAACAAGATAGCTGCAGAATTGTCGGGCCCTGAGCGGCGCGCCTTTTTCGACTATGGGAAACAGGGATAAATACTCTCTTTCCTGTTACCTGCTTCTTTTTCCAACCCTCTGTTCCGCCGCCAGCAGGCTGTCATCGGTCGGCTGTGTCTAACTGTCAGCTGCCATCATCATCGCGGCGTTTTCGCACCACGGTCAGAAAATCCAGCGCCACGCCGCTGATGGCGTTAAAGCCACGGATGCGAAACACCAGCCGGAGCAGATCCGGCCTTGGCCTGACCTTGGGTTCTACCGCACGCGGAATAAACCAGAGCGTGACCAGGGTACGCAAGAAAGTAGACACCAAAAACACCACGAAGATAGGGCTGGCGAGCTCCCAGCCTGTGAAACTCAGGAAATCCGCTGCATGGCTGGCAATAAAGCCGCCCACCATGGAGCCCACAAACACCAGCGCCGCGCTCAGCGCCGATTGCACCGCGGCGTAGGTGGCAAAGTCGGAGCGAAACGGGCGGATATCATAGAGATAGTTGGCCGTGCTCAGGGTAAAGCCGCTCCAGGCAAAACCGGAAAAAGCCTGAATCGACAGGATGTACCCGTAGTTATCGGAGAACAGCCACAACAGCGGCAGGCTGGGGATAAGGCTTGAGGTAATCAACATCACCAGGCGATTGCCATAGAGATCGCTGAAACGCCCCCAAAATCTTAAGGTAACAAACTGGGTTATAACGGAGGCCACGCTGGCAAGCACAAACTCCAGGTAGCTGAAGTGCAGCCCTTCCAACATGTACACCGCAAAGAAGGGCGCCGAGATGGCCACCATGGCCTGCATACCGGCCACGAACAGGCTGTACTGGCGAAAGGTCGCGTCTTTCCAGGCCTCGCGAAAATTCTTCAGGGTGCGAACAAACACCCCCGGGGTACGTACCGTTCTGGGTTCGGGGTCGTGCATCTGCCACAGCAGCCAGGCCGACACCCAGCGCCCTATGGCCGCAATGGAAAACAGCAGGCTGAAGCCAAGCCAGGCCATACCGGCACTGTCACAGAGGCTCAGGATGCCTCCCCCCAGGAAAAACACCGTGAGCGATGCTCCCATGGTCAGCCGGGTACGGGCGGCAAAGAATGCGCCCCTGCGCCTTGGTGGCACCACGGCCCCCATCCAGGCCCGCCAATGGGGCTGAATAAGATTGATAAACCCATGATAGAGCGCCGCCAGGGCGATAAAAATCCACACCCCATGCTCGGGCCGAAACGCCGCCAGAGCCCCCATGGACAGCACCACCAACGCCTGCAGGGCCGCACAAAAAGCGATGAATCCCTTACGGGCAAAGTGGCTGGCCAGCCACACAGACAACAGCTGAGACAAGGCGCCGAAGAGCTGCGGCAAGCCACTGACCCAGGCCATTTGCCCAAGGGTCGCCCCCATAAAGATGGCAAAGGCATTGAAGAAGTTATCTGAGGTGGCCGTCATGGCCGACGAGGCAACCGCCTCCTGCTGTGAGCGCTTTAAGGTGTCTCTGAGCCAGCGACAACGCTCGGTGCGGCGTCCGCTGGCCGGTGAAGCTTCTTCAGCAGGGATAGGCAAAGACATAGGCTCGGCGCAGGCTCGATTGGGCGATAAGGTTGCGGGAATTATGGCCAACTGCGCCTGCAAGAGCAATTGGCCCATCAGGAAAAAGCGGCGTTAACGCCTGCCGCCCGGGGTTGGCGGCGCCTTATCCGCCTCCCCGGTTTATTGGCCCTGGCTCAGCTTCGCTTTCCGGTGCGGGCACGCAGCCACAGCCATATGCCCACCAGAATAAAGGGCACACTGAGCAGCTGACCCACAGTGAGCGGCAGTGAGGGGATGTAGCTTGCCTGCTCGGGCTTAACCACCTCCACCAGCATGCGGATAACAAACACGCCTATGAGGAAGGCGCCAAAGAGACGCCCTTCCAGCGCCAACAAGGCGCGACGCATTTGCCACAGCAGCACGGCCAGCAGCAGGTAACCCATGGCCTCGTACAGCTGTGCCGGATGCCTTGGCAGCATGTCTACCCGGGCAAAAATCACGCCCCAGGGGCCGTCGGTCACCTTGCCGTAAATTTCTGAATTCATCAGGTTGGCCAGGCGCACACACACGGCAAACACCAGGGTGGGAAGTGCCAGATAATCCAACAAATACATCAAACTAAGCTTGTTGCGCCTGGCAACCCAGAGCACACCCAGGATGGCGCCGAGGCCACCGCCGTGGCTGGCGAGGCCGCCCTTCCAGATGTAGAGGATTTCCATGGGATGGGCGAGATAAAAGTCGGGCTCATAGGCGAGACAATGCATCAAACGTGCGCCCACGATAATGCCGATAAACACGGGGAAAAAGAGCTCGTCCACCAGCGCTACATTTTGCCCGGATTCTTTGAGCATCCGCTTGAGCAGGGCTGCCCCGCCCCAAATACCACAGGCAAACAAAAGCCCGTACCAGTGCAGGCTGATGCCGCCAAAGTTAAACAGTATGGGGTCGATATTCCAGGTCATAGGCTTGGCTCTCTCAAAATGGTTTCTGTATCCAGACAGGAAAACACCGCCCTCTGCGTTATCAAACGGGCGGTGCTGTCATTCAAAAAATGCAGGCTTTGAGGCGGTCGGCCTGAGTCAGCAAACTCTGATACAGGGTGAACTGATTGGCGGCCCGGTCCAGATTGTGACCTTCACGGTGCACATGGAAGTAGAGGTCGCCATTCAAATAATCCGTTATAAAGCGCACGCCAATCATCAGGCACATGATACGGGCACCCAGCCACAGGCTTTCGCGCTCTGCCGATTCCAGCACATCCCCCAGCTCAGCCAGATAACCGCGGCAGATGGCCGCAAAAATCTCCGGCCGTACCCGCACCTTGTCCAGCGCCTTGCTGTCTTCGGCCTCGGGTGAGGTAAAGGTACGCACCATGTCGCCAAAGTCATACATCAGATGGCCTTTCATGCAGGTATCCAAATCGATGATGGCCATGGCCGAGTCGTCACGCTTATCAAAAAGCATGTTATTGATTTTGGTGTCGTTATGGCAAACCCGCAGCGGCAGCTTGGGCTCGATGGCCGCCAGCTCATCCAGCAGACTGCGCTGGCCGAGGGCAAAATCGACCCATTCGCGACAAGTGGCGAGGCGACCGGCCTTGTCGTCGGCAACCGCCTGCTCCAGCGCCGCCAAACGGCCCGGCAGGAAATGAAACTTGGGAATGACGTCGCCAATCTGGGTGGCGTCGAAGTCGCACAGGGCGCGGGCAAAATGGCCAAAGGCACGGGCGGCCTGCTCGGCCTGCGCCTCGCTGCCGACCACATCGATGCTGCTTGAATGCTTGAGATAACGAATGGCGCGCCAGAAACCGACCTCGCCCAAATCTATGCCCAGCTCGCCCTCGGCGGTGGTTTTAGGGGTGACCACTTTCAGCCCGTAGTCTTTGCCTTCTTTTTCGCCCAAGTGGCGACTGATGAGTTCGGCATTTTCCACCAGGGTCCAGGGCGTGGGAAATACACTGGTATTGAGACGCTGCAGTACCATGCTGCCCTCGTCCCAGGTCACCAGAAAGGTGTCATTGATGTGTCCATTGCCCAGAGCTGAAACCTTTGCAGCATTGCCTTCCAATCCATAGTGAGGCAGAACCCGCTGCCGGATAACTTCAATCACTCAATAACTCCATCAATCTTGATCTTACCCGGGGCACATCGTCTGCGTAGGTCACCCCGAGCCATTCCCCCTGAGCGGTTTCAACCCGGACTTTTTGCCCCTGGTCGATACCGGCTTGTACAACATCGGGAAGATAACATTCCTCCCCGGGTAATGGCGATGCCAAAAGAAAGGATATTAACGCGTCCTGCAACCAGCTGACAACGCTGTCATCAAATCCCCACAGGGTCATGGAAACCGGCACATCGGGCTCAAGTGGCCTCAGTTCGCCCTGAAAGCGCCCTGCCAGAGCAGCATCCGCTTCAATAATCTCTTTGTATTCTTCAACCCGGGCAAGATAGCCATCCTTTACCTGACAGATGCCGCGGTTTACCCCGCCGTGCTCCGACAGGGTTGAAGCGAGCGGATAAGCAACCATCAGCCAGCCGCCACGCTTGAGCCCTTCGGCCATACAGGCAAAGGCGTTATCGCCATAAAAGTCGTCGGCGGTGATCACCGCAAAAGGCCCCTTGAGTTGGTGCCGGGCGCAGTAAAGGGCGTGGGCCGTGCCCCAGGGCTTGGTACGCCCTTCGAGCAGGGCAGCAACCTTGTCGGCAGGCAGCGGCAGGTCATCAACGGCCTGAATACAAAAATGAATGCCGAAGTCGGCGGGAACCTGAGAAGCCAGCTGCGCCGCGAGCTGCGATTCCAGCTCCGGGCGTATCACCAGCACTACACGGCTGAAGCCGGCACGCACGGCACTTTGAATGGACAGCTCCAACATGGTTTCGCCCCTGGGGCCAAGCTGTGCCAGCTGCTTGTCGCCGCCAAAACGGCTGCCAAGCCCGGCGGCAAGAATCACCAATGTCAGTTCAGCCATAACCCCATGAATCTCCGGAAACTGCAATCACCAAAATAGGCCCGTGAGTGTACTGCATGGCCTTTTACAGGCGCCAGCAGAATATCAGGGAGCCAGGAACCCGGCGAATGCCTGATGCCCTTCGATGGCCGCCTGACTGCCTTTGAGGCTGAAGCCCTGACCACAGAGCTGCACGTTCCCCCTAAGGGCCAGGTCCCGCACTATGGACTGGGTGTCCAGCGGCGAAAAGCGTGCACGGCGCATCCCCTGCTCGTCAGCCACCTGCATTGGGCGATATCGGTTGCCGTTGTTAAACAGCAGGCTGGCACAATGGCGCTCGCCTTCTGCCGTGGCGAGTGACCAAATAATGCCGTTACTGGTGCTGTTGGCATGCCAGCTGAGAATAAGCGCCTCTTTATCCAATGCCAGCTCCAGGCCGGACTCGAGCCGGGTACTGGCCTGCAAAACGTCGGCCTTACTGGCGGCTTCACTGTCGCCTGCATCTTCCGGGCTACTGCTTAAGCGCATGCCGATGGCAACAACCGCGACCCCAAGCAGCACGGCTGCCGCGCCGGATAAATAGAATCGCCACCAGTTTTTAAGGTGCAGGTAGATGGCCTCCATCAGCACTTCGAGCGAACCATCACCATTGAAGGCATCACCCCAACTCCTCAGTGGCCGGGGTTCTGGCTCTAAGCCGTAGGCTTCGTTGCCCGAAAGAGGTGTATCATCGGTGATGTCATCTTCCCGTACGCCAGTGGTGGCCCTCCGCTGGGTAAATTGCTGCCAGATAGGGGTGTCCTGGTGGGGGTCTGCGTCTCGGGAGTGCCGCGCGTCGATTGTCTGCCCCGGCTCGTCAGGGGAGCGCCTGCCGGCGTCATCGATGCCGAGATTGGCTTCGATGACAAGGTGCTGCTCACGGGTTGCCGACATGCCAAACACGGCCAGTGCATCGCTCTTGTCCTGCTGAGTTGCGGAATAGTCATGAACAGCGTCTTGCCGGAAGCGCTCGTGCGGCTGCGGACTGATTGGTTTGCCGTGTCCGCTGCCAGTGTCATGGTCAGCAGGGCTGACAGTGTGCCATGGGCCGCCCACCTCGGTGTGTTCTTGGTCGGGGTCGTCCCAAGCTGAATCAAAGGCGTCATCAAGCGCCTCTCCGCCGAGGGTGGGTTCACGCCTCGGGGCCAGAGGTTCGGGCGCTGGCATGTCTGCCGACCAATACCCACCGACATAATCTTTTACGGGGCGCGATGGCAATACGCTGACCAGGAGGGTGGTAGCAAGACCCAGGGCGAAGCAAATCAGCCCCAGAGCCGCATTACCCGCCATGCTCAGCACCAACAGCCAGAATGGCAAAGGCACCAAAGCCGCCACCAGATAGCCGCGGGGCCTGTGGGCGTCGCGGCAACGGCGCATCAGCGACAGGCCAAACAGCGCTGCAAGCAGCATTCCGGGCAACCACAGCCAATGGCCGCTACCAAACAGCAACACCAAAATCCCGGGAAGGGTGTAGGTCACCAGACCAATGGCGCCGGTACGGCGACCATTGTCACAACCCACTGTGGTAAACAAACTGCCTGGCTGCAAAGCATCACCTCAGAAAACATGGCCATATAATCTTGGGCAGACTAGCCAATTTTCAGTGAAATGTCAGCGTCTGTCCTGTGTGGCTGGCGCAGAAGGCAGCAGCGGGAATATAATAGTCGGCTTATTCTTGTATTTTGACGGGCCAACATCCGGGCCCGGCGACCAGCCAGAACGGAAAAGCCAACTGATGAGCACTCGTGGAAATCTTTTTATCGTATCGGCCCCCAGCGGTGCCGGTAAGTCTTCGCTGATTTCAGCCCTGCTGAAAGATAAACCCGCCGACAAGCAGGTGTCTGTGTCTCACACCACCCGCAAGCCGCGTCCGGGCGAAGAAAACGGCGTGCATTATCATTTTGTCAGCGTGGATGAATTTAAAGCGCTGATCGCACAGGATGCTTTTTTCGAGTGGGCCGAAGTCTTTGGCAACTTTTATGGCACCTCACGCCTTACCGTACAGGAAACCCTGGAGCGCGGCATCGATGTGTTTTTGGACATTGACTGGCAAGGCGCCCAGCAGGTGAAAAAACTCATGCCCGAAGCTATGGGGATTTTTATTCTGCCCCCCAGCCGTGAAGAGCTGGAGCGCCGCCTTGTTGGCCGAGGTCAGGACAGCGATGACGTAATAGCGTCGCGCATGGCACAGGCCGTGTCTGAAATGTCCCATTACACTGAATATGAGTATGTTATCGTTAACGATAACTTTGATGAGGCCCTGGCCGATTTGCAGGCTATCATCCGCGCCGGGCGCTTAACCTGCGCTGGTCAAGCCCGCACCCACGGTGATATGCTTAAGGGTCTGTTGGCAGACTGACTGCCTTAGTGTACACTTTTGCGTCATTTTTTTACTGGACCGGTGCATTTACCGGCTAAATTTGGGAGTTCCACTACATGGCTCGCGTAACTGTAGAAGACGCCGTTAAGCAAATCGGCAACCGTTTTGACATGATCCTGGTTGCGGCGCGTCGTGCCCGTCAAATCGCCGTTCAGGGCAAAGACCCCATGGTGGAAGAGCAGAACGACAAGCCAACGGTTATCGCCCTGCGCGAAATCGAAAAAGGCCTGGTTAACGCCGGCACTCTGGACGCCGATGAGCGTCAGAGCGTGCGTGAGCGCGAAGCAGCTGAAATCGCTGCCGTTGCCGCGATTGCAGAAGGTCGTTCTCTCTAATCCAAGCCCCCGGAGGTATGCCACTTGTATCTGTTTGAAGGTTTAAAGGAATCGGCTTCCGCTTACCTCGACAGCGGCCAAGTGGCATTACTCAAACAGGCTTATCAGGTCGCCCGCGATGCCCATGAAGGGCAAATGCGCACCAGCGGCGAACCTTACATCACCCATCCGGTGGCTGTAGCCAAGATTCTGTCCGACATGCGTCTCGACCACGAGACGCTGATGGCAGCCCTGCTGCACGACACCATTGAAGATACCCACGTCACCAAGGAAGATCTCGCAGAGCTGTTTGGCAATGCGGTTGCCGATCTGGTTGAAGGTGTCTCCAAGCTCGATAAGCTCAAGTTCCGCGATAAAAAAGAAGCCCAGGCGGAAAACTTCCGCAAGATGATGATGGCCATGACCCAGGATATCCGGGTTATCCTCATCAAGCTGGCCGACCGCACCCATAACATGCGCACCCTGGGTGCACTGCGTCCGGACAAACGTCGCCGCATCGCCCGTGAAACCCTGGAAATTTACGCCCCCATCGCCAACCGTCTCGGTATTCACAATATCAAGACAGAGCTGGAGGATTTGGGCTTCCAGGCGTATTACCCCATGCGCTACCGGGTGCTCAAAGAAGTGGTCAAGGCCGCCCGCGGCAATCGCAAAGAGCTTATCCAAAACATTAAAACCGGCATCCAGGCACGACTGGAAGACACAGGCATTCATGCCAAGGTCAAAGGCCGGGAGAAAAACCTTTACTCCATCTACAACAAGATGCGCGGTAAAGAGTTACAGTTTCAGGAAGTCATGGATATCTATGCCTTCCGGGTCATAGTGGATTCCATCGATACCTGCTATCGGGTGCTGGGGGCCATGCATGGCCTGTACAAGCCACGCCCCGGTCGATTCAAAGACTATATTGCCATTCCCAAGGCCAACGGCTATCAGTCGCTGCACACTTCTCTGTTCGGTCCCCACGGTGTACCGGTGGAAATTCAAATCCGTACCGACGACATGGACCAAATGGCCGATAAAGGGGTTGCTGCCCACTGGGTATACAAAAATGGCAACGAAAACGGCAGCACCACGACCCAGGTCAGGGCCCGTAAGTGGATGCAAAGCCTGCTGGAACTCCAGCAAAGCGCCAGCTCCTCGTTCGAGTTTGTGGAAAACGTTAAAACCGAACTCTTCCCCGACGAAATTTACGTGTTTACCCCCGAAGGCCGCATTCTCGAGTTGCCGGTGGGCGCCACTGCGGTGGACTTTGCCTACGAAGTTCACACTGACGTGGGTAACACCTGTGTGGGCGCGCGGGTAAACCGCCAGGCCTATCCGCTAAGCCAACCACTGATTTCGGGTCAAACCGTCGAAATTATTACGGCAAAAGGCGCAAAGCCCAATGCCGCCTGGCTCAACTTTGTGGTTACCGGTAAGGCGCGCGCCAAAATTCGCCAGGTATTGAAAAACCTCAAGCAGGATGAAGCCATTGCACTGGGCCGTCGCTTGCTTAACCACGCGTTGGGTGAAAACAAGCTCGACGGCGTGGCGCCGGAGCTGCTGGACAAAGTTATTCAGGAAACCAAGCACAAGGATTTGAACAGCCTGCTGGCCGACATAGGTTTGGGCAATGCCATGAGCATAGTTATCGCCCAGCGTCTGACCGGTGGCACCGTGCCTGAAAAGCAAAGCGAAACCCATCTGATGCCAATCCGCGGCGCCGAAGGCATGCTGGTGTCCTTCGCCAAGTGCTGCCACCCCATCCCCGGCGATGCGGTGATTGCCCACGTGAGCCCCGGCAAAGGTCTGGTGGTACACATGGAAAACTGCGCCAATATTCGCGGCTATCAGGGCGAGCCTGACAAGTACATCCCTGTGCATTGGGACAAGGTTGACGGCGTGGAATACCAGGCCAACCTGAGGGTAGAAATCGTTAACCATCAGGGTGCGCTGGCCAAGATCACCTCTATTATCGCCAGCGAAGGTTCCAACATTCATAACCTCAGCACCGAAGAGCGTGATGGTCGGGTGTATTTGATTAACCTGCGGATTTCAGTGCGGGATCGTATTCACCTTGCCAACGTGATGCGCCGCATCCGGGTTCTGCCCGAGGTGCTGAGAACCTCCCGAAATCGTTAGTCATTTCCCTATAAGAGAGAACCCTATGGCTGAAAAAACCATTATCGCCACCGACAAGGCTCCAGCGGCTATCGGTACTTATTCCCAGGCCGTGAAGGTCGGCTCTACCGTGTATCTGTCGGGTCAGATCCCACTGGATCCCGCCACCATGACCCTGGTTGGCGACGACTTTGAAGCCCAGACAGTGCAGGTGTTTGAAAACCTCAAGGCCGTGTGTGAAGCCGCCGGTGGCAGTTTTGCCGACATCGCCAAGCTGAATATCTTCCTCACTGACCTGTCGAACTTCGCCAAGGTGAATGAGATCATGGGCCGTTACTTCAGCCAGCCCTACCCTGCCCGCGCCGCCATCGGCGTGAAAGAGCTGCCACGGGGCTCGCAGGTAGAAATGGATGGCGTGATGGAGCTCTAATCGCTTCCCCATCTGCAGGGCGCCTCGGCGCCCTTTTGTTTTTTCACGATTTACACAGGAATGAATCCATGAGCCCGGAACGCTTTGCCCGCATCAATGAGATGCTGGACAACCGTCAACCGGATCTGACCGTCTTACTCGACCAGGTCCACAAGACCAACAACATAGCTGCGGTGCTGCGCAGTGCCGACGCCGTGGGTGTCCACCAGCTGCATGCGGTGTGGCCCGAGAGCTCCATGCGGGTGTCCGGCAATACCGCCTCGGGCAGCCAGCAGTGGGTTAAAACCCTGCGCCATGCAACTGTTACCGATGCTATCACCGCCCTCAAAGCAGATGGCATGCAGGTGGTGGTGACCAATTTCTCCGCCAATGCCAAAGACTTTCGCGAGATTGACTACACCAGGCCCACCGCCATAGTCCTCGGGCACGAGAAAAACGGCGTCAGTGATGAGGCGGTGCGCCTTGCCGATGCCGAAGTGATTATTCCCATGGTGGGCATGGTGCAGTCGCTGAATGTGTCAGTGGCCTGCGCCCTGGTACTGTTTGAAGCCGAGCGCCAGCGCCGGGCAGCCGGTATGTACGGCAACCGCAAACTGGATGATGCCTACTGCCAGAAGCTGCTGTTCGAACAGGGCCACCCCATCTATGCCAAGGCCTGCCGTCGCAAGGGACTTGCCTACCCCGCCATTGATGAAACCGGCCAAATCGTCGCACCGCCCGAATGGTGGCAAAAGATGCGCGAAGCCGACCCCGAGTCCCCTCGCCCCGAACGCGGCCGCCAGCGCCGCATGTAATTCAGCTTTGCATCAGGCTAAAAATCAAAAGCGCGAGACAATAAAAAGCCACCCGAGGGTGGCTTTTGCAGTAACGGCAGTTGCCAGACATAAGGAATAAGGCAGCCACCAAATTAAGGCTGAGCTACCTCTCCTGCATCTTATCTTGGCAACAATTGAATGGGACGCTCGCTGGATTTTATCCAGCTGCGGTTGTCAGAATGGGCATAGTCCATCACATGGGTATCTACAGGAAGGTTGTCACCCAAGTTGCTCATTCCTTCAAAGTCAGCATAGTTCTTGTGTGTGTGCTCGGTAAGATATCGATCACCGACTACCTGATATAAATTGAGCACTCTGTCATGGAAAACCACGCAATCATCCGTTAACAGCGTATCCCAGGTTGAGGGCATACACTTACCATAACGACCAGTCTCCATATTGTACATGTAGCGTCGGATCACCAAGTGGCCGCTTTCGTTAATCTGCCATTTACCAGAATCTATGGTGTACTCCATAAAATTGAGTACACCATCTGTGTCCTTATCTTTGCCTTTAACAACGTCGGCGGTTCCATCGGCTTTCAGTTCAAGCCAGAAGAACTCCTGTGGATTATTGTTGCCCCACCCATAATCATAGATACCCGGCACTGAGTTGGGCTCCCAGCCCGCTACGTCTTTTTTCAAAAAGTAGCCATGATCTACAAGCTGAGTATTTTCTTGCACCACATTCACTTTATTTGGCTTTAAAAGATTCAGAAATGCATATTCTAAAGCAATATCTTTGCTTTCTTCGGTTGCTTGCACTTTCAACATACCGCGATCGTCAACAGAATATTGGCCGGCAACTTCTTCATAATGCACGCTTCCATCACTACTGAACAGAGGCAGGCTGAGTGTGGCCTCGCTGTTCTCGCCAATAGTCAGGTTCACTTTTTTACGATGAAACCCAACTTGTCTCTCTGTCGCATTTTCTATACCGACAATAGTCTGTGGCACACTGATGGAGTAACTTGCACCCACCTCTATCAGTGCTTGGGCATTAGCCAATCCAAGATCTTTAACCGCATTAAAGCTCTGAATTGGATAAATGAAGGTTGAATCGGCATACTCCCCGTTTGGATAATGCGTTAATTCAGTATCTTGTTGCAGCAATTGGGCGCTGGTTTCCTGGTTATACAACCATTTGATCAAGGTACTTTTAATAAACACTTGTCGCTGAACCTGCTTTCCATCTTTAAAATCCCAATAATGGTGTTTCAGCAGTCCATTGCCAGGATAGGTCAGTGCCAGCCCGGCTTCAGTCACACTCCAGGTTAATGCAGCGCTGTCAAACTCGCGAAACATTTGGCCTTTGCCATCTGCGGTTAACACCAGACGTTGACCATCATCAAAATAATAGCTGCTGGCCAGGATATCTTCGGCGACGGCGGCAGTTACAGCAGCAGGATCTTCAAATACCGCGGCTTGGGCCTGTTCATAAACCTGCGGGAACTTTTGCTGCACTTTGTTGAGATATTCCCTCGCCTTTGTCTCGTCATTGACCAAAGCATCTGTATCGGTAAAGCCATCAGGTAATGCCAGCTCAGGGTAAGTTGACGCATAGTCGATGACCAGCTTTATGATGGTCGCCAAGGGCAGCAGTTCCTCACCATTTTGGTGCTTCAGTGCATTATCAAAGCTTTCTTTGGTTGTGATGGTCTCATCGCCATTAGCTCTCTTCATCAGTGCATGCAATGCGGTGCTCAGGTGGGTCACATTCACACCAAGGGCTTCATCCGCAGTTAACACACCATCGGCACCTGCTGTGGTCAGCAGAGTTGATATATCACCAAGTAAAGATATCAACTTTACTTTGGAGTCAGTCTCAGGTCCGACGGCTATGATATTAAGTAGGCTATCTTCATACTCATCATCTACTTCAACCGCAATCGAATAGCGTCCCTGATTATCAGCAACGCCTGCAAATGCTTGATCTCCTACAGTGATGACCACTTTGGCATTGGCAATTGGCCCATCAGTCACAACCCCTTCCAAGGTGAGCTCCAATATTTTGGGCGTAATGGTTATCTTGACATCCTGAGATGCTGACGCCCCCTTGTTGTCGGTCACCTTAACTGTAAATACCAGTATTTGCGCATCGGTAACTGCTGGGGCCACGAAAGTAAGAGTTGAAGAGTCAGTGCTGTTTAAAGTGACTGCAGAACCCGACTTTTGACTCCACTGGTAACTTTGAATGGTACCGTCACTATCGCTGGCTTCTGCACTGATAGTAACGCTGGCTCCTTCCTGTACACTGGTATCTGATACGGCGACGGTAGGAGCCTTGTTTGCTACTTCGACGTTTTGCTCTGAATTACTGTCACCACCGCCACACGCAGATAGGACTGACACTACGAGGGTTGCGACAATTGATTTTTTATAAGTATTTAATGTCAACACAAAACGCTCCTTAAGTGCCAGTTTGAAAGCCAGCACAATGATATCTTCCGGATACCGGTCCTTATTGTTACTGGCGCGTTGCTATTAAAAGAAACATGCGCCAGTAAAAATCCCGCACGAATGTTATTCATTTTAATATTTTTTGTAAATCAAAGATTAAGATTAAGAGTCTGCTTATTAAGTTGTATAGGGTACGTCTATAAATAAAAGTAAAAGCAGTAGAGTACATTGGGTGCTTAGTGCTTATCCCTGGCCATCAGTGGCGCAATACGAATAGGAAATAGAAACTGGCGGTCCGGTTATCTTTGATGAAAACGCACAATAAAAATCCACCTGAAAACGGCTTTTGTACTGCATTATGTTACATGCCCACCTGGCAGACTAATCGGCCGTTATGACAATCGGGTTCAGCCGCGATTGTTAGCCCTTGCCCGGTGGAGTGAACGCGCCTCTGCTGCCAGAATCTGTATGATTCTTAGACCAGCGCTATTCATCAACCTCGATCACGCTAGGAATAGGTGGATGTAAAGCGAAACAGGCAACCGCTGTCTCTTGAGTTAACTCGACACTGTCATCATGCTAACCAAATGATTTTAAAGGCCTGTTGATTTGATGATTCGGGATGGGGAGAGCGCCGTCCATCCCCACATCCGGGCAGCGTGAAACCATTTGCGAGGCCGGAGAAAAATAGACATACTGGAAGTTAAACGCGCGTTTAACACCGATTTAACGCCGATAAAGATAACAAACAAGATGGAAGTAGCGATGCAAGCCACTATCAAGACTCCTGTAGAGATGCTCGACCATTGGGTGCAAACCCAGGGTGACAAGGTTTACTTGCGCCAGCCGGTAAACGGCCAATACCGTGACTTCAGTTGGCGGGATGTGAAACGCCAGATGGAGCAAATTGCCGGCTCACTCAGGCATCTTGGCCTGGTGCCCGGAGACAAGGTCGCCGTGCTGTCCAAGAACTGCGCCGAGTGGTTTATTACCGATCTGGCGTTAATGCACGGCGGTTATATCAGCGTACCCATCTACCCCACTGCCAATGCCGATACCATCCGCTACGTGCTGGAGCACAGCGGTGCCAAGGCCATTTTTATCGGTAAGCTGGACCACTGGGCCGAGCAGGAAGCCGGTGTTGGCGGCAGTATTTTGCGCATGTCTTTCCCCTACGACACCATGCCGACCCAATATGGCTGGGACCAGTTGATGACGATGGGGCAACCGCTGACAGACGCGCCGCTGCCTGCCATGGAAGATACCATGACGCTGATTTACACCTCGGGCTCCACCGGCAGCCCCAAGGGTGCCATTCAAACCTTTGGCAGCTATTGCTGGACCTGTACCGCGGTGGTGCGCGATCTCAAGACCGACGGTGACGATAGATTGCTTTCATACCTGCCACTGGCCCATATCACCGAGCGGGTTGCCATCGAAGGTTCATCTTTCTATTCCGGCAGCGCCGTGGCCTTTGTCGAGAGCCTGGATACCTTCGTCGCCGACGTGCAGCGCATGCGCCCAACCGTATTCTTCTCGGTGCCACGTCTGTGGACCCTGTTTCAGAAAAACATTATCGACAAGGTGGGCTTCGATAAGCTCAATTTCCTGCTCAAGCTGCCCCTCATCAGCTATCTGGTAAAACGCAAAATTCACAAGGGACTTGGCTTGGATAAGTGTCGCCTGCTGGGTTCGGGCTCTGCGCCAATCCCGCCATCACTCATTCAGTGGTACCACAGCATCGGGCTGAACATCTGTGAGGCCTGGGGCATGACCGAAAACTGTGCCTACTCCATCATCAATTATCCCTTTGATGAGCGCAAAATCGGCACCGTGGGTAAGCCCGTGGAAGGCTGTCTGGTGCGTCGCAGCGAAAGTGGTGAACTCATGGTCAAGAGTCCCGGACTGATGAGCGGTTACTACCAGCAGCCCGAAGCCTCGGCTGCCGCCTTCGATGAAGATGGTTTCTTCCATACCGGCGATCTCTGTGCCATCGATGAAGATGGCTGTGTCAGCATCACGGGCCGGGTGAAAGACAACTTCAAAACCGCCAAGGGTAAATACGTGGCGCCTGTGCCCATCGAGCGCAAGCTCGCTCAGGACCCTCATGTGGAGCTGATTTGTGTGATTGGCTCTGGCCTGCCTCACCCCATAGCACTGGTGCAGCTGTCAGACGGTGCCACCCTGCAAGCCCGGGAAGAGGTTCGCACTTCCATCAAGGCCACCCTGGATGCCGTGAATCCTCATCTGGAATCACACGAAACCGTGGATGCCGTGGTGGTGGTTAACGCGCCCTGGACCATTGAAAACGACGTGCTCACCCCAACGCTGAAAATCAAGCGCCATGTGCTGGAAGCCAGATACAGCGCCAAGGTCGATGGTGTGCGTGGCGCAAAGGTGGTGTGGGAAGACGAGATCTGAGTCGCCGCCACCAGCCACAAAGAGACAAGCCCGCATCAGCGGGCTTTTTTACGCCTTTCAAGCCTCAGTCAGAAGCATGATTTACGCCAAACGGTTAAGCAATTGAGCAAAGCCCCTGCAATATGTAGATGTTAAGCCGCCGAATTTGCTTGGCACAGGTCAAAAAAAAAGCGAGCTTTATCTTAACTCAACACAGGGATGGAGCTGATGCGTGACTGCAATTGATGTTGTTACCGTAACTGAGTTCCCCGCACTTAAGCGGGCCAAACACGTCACCGGAAGCCAGTACCGCTTCCACACCATGATTAAGCCAAGTGGTGCCCAGTGCAACCTCGACTGCCGCTACTGTTTTTACCTGCACAAAGAGCAGCTCCTGGGTCAACCCAAGCGACCGCGCATGGATGATGAGGTACTCGAGCAGCACATTCGGCAGTATATTCAGGCCCAAACCGGCGATCGGGTGGTATTCAGCTGGCAGGGAGGCGAACCCACTCTGATGGGGCTTCACTTCTTTCGCCGAGTCGTTGCCCTGCAACAAAAATATGCCCGTCCCGGGCTCAAAATTGAAAACGATCTACAAACCAACGGCACCCTGCTGGACGAAGACTGGTGTGCGTTTCTCAAGCAGCACAAATTCCTGGTTGGCCTGTCTATCGATGGCCCCGAACAGTTCCACGACCTGCACAGGTACAGCAAAACCGGCGGCAAGACTTTTGCTGCCGTGGTGCGTGCCGCCCGCCTGCTGCATGCCCATCAAATTCCCTTCAGCGCCCTGTGCGTGATAAACCGCGACAACGCCGAATACCCGCTGGAGGTTTATCGCTTCCTGCGCGATGAAATCACCCCCCGGCTGATTCAGTTTATTCCCGGCATGGAAAAAGCCGACTTTGTCAGCGCTGCCCCGGGCAGTTGGGATAAGGCCCGCCTGCCAAGGGAGGATGCGCCCGAGGCACTGCCGGGGAACCCCGGCTCCGCTGTGGCCGACTGGTCGGTGGCGCCGCTGCAGTGGGGGCGTTTTCTCACCCGGGTGTGGGACGAATGGCTTGCCAAGGATTATGGCAAGGTATTTGTGGATCAGTTTGAAAATGTGCTGTCGATGATCACCGGCCAAGGCTCGCAGCAATGTGTGACCAGTCAGGTGTGCGGCAAAGCCATGGCGTTGGAGCACAATGGCGATCTCTACAGCTGCGATCACTTTGTGTATCCAGAATATCGCCTTGGCAATATCCGTACCGAGCATCAGGGCGATCTCGCCTTCAGCGAACGCCAGCAAGCCTTTGGTTACGCCAAATCCGCCAATTTACCGGCCAAGTGTAAGCAATGCGCCTATCTTAAATTGTGCTGGGGCCATTGCCCCAAAGACAGATTCTTAAAAACCACAGACAACGAGCCGGGGCTGCATTACCTCTGCCAGGGTCTGACACTGTTTTATCGCCATGTGATTCAGGAATGTGATCGTTTGTCCGGCTGAACAGCTGGATTGGATTTATCAACACGCAAGGAGCAGGTAATGAAGTTAAAACATTTGGCAGCGGCCATAGGTATGGGAATAGCCTCCCACAGTTATGCCGCCGAGCAGCCCAATATCGTCGTCATCTTTGGCGACGATGTGGGTTGGCAGAACGTCAGTGCATACGGCATGGGTACCATGGGCTACCTAACACCCAACCTCGACAGCATTGGTAACTCAGGGATCCGCTTTACCGACCACTATGCCCAGCCCAGCTCCACTGCGGGACGGGCAGCCTTTATCACCGGCCAATACCCCATTCGCAGCGGTATGACCACGGTCGCCATGCCGGGCGGCGCGCTGGGCCTCAAGGCCGAGTCACCGTCATTGGCTGAGGTGTTGAAAAAAGCCGGCTACGCCACCGGACAGTTCGGTAAAAACCATTTGGGCGACCATAACTTCGCCCTGCCCACAGTACATGGTTTTGATGAGTTCTTCGGTAACCTTTACCACCTCAACACCCAGGAAGAACACGAGCAGCGCGATTATCAGAACTTCGCCAAGGCCTATTCCGGTTCGATGGAAGCCTATCACAAGAAATTTGGCACCCGCGGAGTGCTCCACTGCTACGCCACAGATAAAGCCGACAACACCAAGGATCCGCGCTTTGGCGTGGTCGGTAAGCAGCGCTGTGAGGATACGGGACCTCTGGGGCAAGAGCGGCAAAAGGAATTTGACCGCAATGAGATGCTGCCAACCGCCCTTAAGTTTATCGACAAGGCGGTAAAGGAAGACAAACCCTTCTTCGCCTGGGTTAACACCAGTCGCATGCACCTCTACACCCGCCTGAACGATAAATGGCGTTACGCCGCAGAAAACATCTCGTCTGACTACGACATGTACGGCAGCGGTATGATGCAGCACGACGATGACATCGGATTCCTGCTCAAGGAGCTGGAATCTCGAGGCCTGAAGGACAACACCATCATCGTTTACAGCACAGACAATGGCCCTGAGCATTCCTCCTGGCCCCACGGTGGCACAACCCCCTTCCGGGGCGAGAAGATGACCACCTATGAGGGTGGTGTTCGTGTGCCCACCATGGTCAGCTGGCCCGGTAAGATCCCATCGGGGCAAGTGCTTAACGGTATTCAGGGCCATCAGGATCTCTTCACGACTCTGGCCGCCGCAGCGGGCATACCCGATGTGAACCAGCGTATGCTGAAAGAGAAAAAGCAGTACATCGACGGCGTAAACAACCTCGATTATTGGACCGGCAAGAGCGCCAAGTCGGCCCGCGACCATATTCTCTACTACTTTGAAGGCCAGCTGTCAGCAGTGCGTCTCGGGCCGTGGAAGTTCCACTTTGCCATTGCCGAGCACTACTACGACAACCTGCTGCCACTTGCCAAGCCCAAGGTGTATAACCTGAGGGCTGACCCCTTCGAGAGCTACGACTCGGTCGACTCCAACGGCCATCTGGCACAGAAGGTCTCCTGGATGCTGGCACCTGTGAGTGAAATCATTCAGCAGCACGTCGAAAGCCTGGTGAAATACCCACCAACCCAGGGTGGCACTACCTTCGATATGACCAAGACCATCGAAGATGCGATGAAAAAAACCCAGCAGTAAATAGCTGGTATTCACCCACAAAAAAGCTCGCCGGATGGCGAGCTTTTTATTGCCTGCTGAGTAGAACTCAGTATTGCTGCTGTTTGGTAGCCAGCGCCGCTGTCACCTGCTTGATGGCGGTGCCACCCAGCACATCGCGCTTTGCCAGGCATTCATCCAGGCTGAGGTGCGGATACACATCATCGCCAATTACGGCGGCAAAGGATTGCAGCTCGGCCAGTGGCAGGGCTTCCAGCGCCTGTCCCTTGCTGATGGCATGCAGCACCACCTCGCCCACCACATGGTGCGCCTCACGGAAAGGCATGCCCTTGGCAACCAGATAGTCGGCAAGCTCGGTGGCGTTGGCGTAACCCGCCTGGGCCGCCTGCTTGGCGTTGTCACGGTTTACCTTCACACCTTCCAGCACCAGCGCTGCCATATCGAGACAAATACCCCAGCTGTCCAGGGTATCGAACAGGCCTTCTTTGTCTTCCTGCATGTCCTTGTTGTAGGCCAGTGGCAGCGCCTTCATGGTGGTGAGAATGCCCATCAGATTGCCGTAGACGCGGCCGGTTTTACCCCGGATAAGCTCAAGCGCATCGGGGTTTTTCTTCTGTGGCATCAGGGACGAGCCCGAAGTGACGTTATCGGCCAGCTCCACAAAAGCGGCTTCACCCGTGTTGAAGAAAATCAGATCTTCCGCCAACCGCGACAGGTGCATCATAGACAGTGACGCGGCGGCGCAGAGCTCCACCACATGGTCACGATCGGAGACCGCATCCAGACTGTTGAGGGTCGGTCCGCCAAAGCCCAACGCGGCGGCCAGTGCATGGCGGTCGATGGCATAGGCAGTGCCCGCCAGCGCCCCCGAGCCCAGCGGGCAGGTGTTAAGGCGCTTCAAAGCATCGGCAAGACGGGACAAGTCCCGCTCCAGCATTTCCACATAAGCCAGGCACCAGTGACCAAAGGTCACAGGCTGTGCCCGCTGCAGGTGGGTGTAACCGGGCATCACGGCGTCCAGCTCACGGCTTGCCAGCGCCAGCAGGGCCTGAACCACGGCGGTAAGCTTGGTTTCCAGCAGGCCGCCAGAGGCCTTGCACCAGAGCTTGAGGTCGGTGGCCACCTGGTCGTTACGGGAACGGCCGGTATGCAGTTTTTTACCGAGGTCGCCGACCTTTTCAATCAGTTTGGTTTCCACAAAGCTGTGAATGTCTTCGGCGCCGCTGCCGATGATGGCCGACTCATCCTCGCCCACTTCTTCAAGCAGCTCATAAAGGGCAGCCTTTAGGCGGCTGCATTCATCGGCATTCAAAATGCCCACGCTGGCAATGGCATCGGCCCAGGCGATGGAGCCTTCCACGTCCTGGACGAACAGTCGGTAATCTACCGGCAGTGAATCGTTAAAGAGTTGGAACAGGGCACTGGCTTGCCCCTGAAATCTGCCGCCCCACAAGGCCATAGCAATTCTCCTTCTGCCCGGGCGCGCCCGGAACTAAAAATGAATGGGGGCCAAAACAGGCCCCCTGACTGACAAGGCGGCTTACTTGGTGTTGTAAGCGCGGATACGGCTCGCCAGCGAGTAGAGACGGATAAAACCTTCGGCGTGTTTCTGATCGTACACGCTGTCCTGACCGAAGGTGGCAAAGGCTTCTGAGTAGAGGCTGTTGGGTGAACGCTTCTTCACAGGCACTGCCTGCCCCTTGTAGAGCTTAACCACTACCTCACCGTTGACCATGGTCGCCAGCGACTCGGAGGCAGCCAGCAGAGAGTCACACAGAGGGGTGAACCAACGGCCGTCGTACACCAGGTGTGCCATACGGGCGGCAACCTGCTCACGCCATTCACGGCTACTCTTGTCAAGCACCAGCTCTTCCACCGCGCGCAGGGCAGCAAACATCACGGTACCGCCGGGGGTTTCGTAGCAGCCGCGGGACTTCATGCCCACCAGGCGGTTTTCGGTAATGTCGATACGGCCAACGCCGTGGGGTGCGGCAATGGCGTTAAGCTTCATCAGCGCCTGATATGGGCTCAGGGCCTCGCCATTCACCTCGGTCACCCGGGCATTTTCAATCTTGAGGGTCACGTACTCAGGCTCGTCGGGCGCATCCAGCGGATCCACGGTCATGGTCCATACCTGCTTGGAAGGCTCGTTCCACGGGTCTTCCAGCTCACCACCTTCGTGGGAGATGTGCCAGGCGTTGGCATCACGGCTGTAAATCTTGGTGGCAGAGGCCGAGGTCTTGATGTTGCGCTCGGCGAGATACGCCAGCAGATCTTCACGGCTTTCCATGTCCCACTCACGCCATGGGGCAATCACTTTCAGGTCGGGGGCCAGCGCAGCGAAACAGCCTTCGAAACGCACCTGGTCGTTACCCTTGCCGGTACAGCCGTGGCACAGGGCATCGGCGCCCACTTTGCGGGCCACTTCTACCTGCGCCTTGGCAATGATAGGACGGGCCATGGAGGTACCCAGCAGGTAAGTGCCTTCGTAAATGGCACCAGTCGCTATGGTGGGGTAGATGTAGTCTTTAACAAATTCTTCTTTCAGGTCAACTATGTGACACTCACTCGCGCCTGAGGCAAGGGCCTTTTCGGTCAGGCCCACCAGCTCTTCTTCACCCTGACCCACGTCGGCGCAGAAGGCGACGATTTCGCAGTTATCATAGTTTTCTTTCAGCCACGGAATGATGGCCGAGGTGTCCAGACCGCCTGAATAGGCCAGTACTACTTTCTTGACGCCGGTTTTGCTGTTTTCGATTGCCATAACTGTTTCCCAAGAGGCGCGTGGGGCGCCGTTGACTCAATAGATTGAATTTATCCGAGCAGTGTGACCAACACTGCGTTTTGTGCGTGCATGCGGTTCTCGGCCTGATCCAGAATGAGGGAACCTTCACCGTCCATCACTTCATCGGTCACTTCCAGGCCGCGGTGTGCAGGCAGACAGTGCATAAAATAGCTGGCTCCGGCCTTGTCCATCAGCGCCTTGTTCACCTGATAAGGCGCAAACTTGGCCTTGATGTCAGTCAGCGCCGTGTTGTCGCCCATGGAGATCCAGGTATCAGTGTAGACGGCATCGTGGCCTTCTATCGCATTGATATCAGAAGTTAACACCAGTTTGCCACCGTGGGTCGCAGCTATTTGCTGTGCCTGCTGCACCTCAAAGCCATCGGGGAAGTGCCCTGGTGGGCAGATCACCGTCATGGTGGCCCCGAGCAAGGCGGCGCCGTACATCAGTGAGTGACTGACGTTGTTGCCATCACCGACGTAGGCCAAACGTACCTTGGACAGGTCGTCAAACTTTTCGGCCAGACTCAGAAAATCCGCCAGCCCCTGACAGGGATGGTAGAGGTCCGACAGGGCATTGATCACCGGCACCCGACCATATTTGGCAAGACCTTCCACGGTTTCGTGGGCAAAGGTACGCGCCACTATGGCATCGGCCCAGCAAGACAGGTTGGAGGCAAAGTCTTTTACCGACTCGCGCTTGCCCAGTGCACCATTTTGCTGATCCAGATACAGGCAGTGACCACCGAGCTTGTTGATACCGATGTCGAAGCTGACGCGGGTACGCAGAGAAGGCTTTTCAAACAGCATTACCACACTCTTGCCCGCCAGCGCGCGGGAGTATTTGGCCGGGTCGGCCTTGATCTCCTTTGCCAGAGTCAGCAGATCCAACATCTGCTTTTGCGTCAGTTCTTTTATCGATATCAAATGCTTCATATATTACTCCTGAGGTTGTATCTGTGTGCCCACGGCCTCACCCTTGATTAATGCCGCCATTTGGCCGCTGTCACGCCACGAGGCAACCTGTACCGGTTGTCCCAGCCACTGGGCAACTTCCAGTGCTGCTTCTACTTTGACTTTCATGCCTTTTTCGATCACGCCCAGTTTGACCAGCTCGTCTATCTCCTGGCTGTTCAAACTGGGGATTAACTTACCTTTACCGTCGAGCACGCCTGATACGTCGGACAGGAGCACCAGTTTGCCGCCAAGGAGCTTGGCCAGCACTGAGGCCGCCTGGTCGGCATTGACGTTGAGCAGCTCACCTTCATCGCTCATGGCGATGGAGCTGATAATCGGCAGCCAGCCCTGGGCGAGAATAAATTCCAGTGCCTTGGCATCTTTGGGGCTTACTTCACCGACCATGCCCAGGCGCTCATCTTTAATGACCGCAGTCACCATGTTGGCATCACACAGGCTCATACCCATGCTCAACACACCGGCTTTGGCCGCCGCGCCCTGAAGCAACTTGTTGGAGGTACCCGCCAGCGCACCGGCGATAATGGGCATCTGCTCGGCAGGGGTAACCCGCAGACCTTCCAGCTTGACGGTTTCCATGCCATTGGCTTTGAGCTGCTCGTCAACCAGGCAACCGCCACCGTGCACCAGCACAACCTGCTCGCCTTTTTCCAGCAGCTGTCTGGCCGTGTCCATCAGCCTGGCCATGCCCATTTCGCACTGCAGCAGGGCACCGCCCACTTTGAGAACCAATACTTTGTTAGTTACTGACATTCCGATGCTCCCGCCTTAAACGCCAAAATGAATTTTTATGCATTGAAGTGCCTGACTGGCAGCGCCCTTCATCAAATTGTCGATGGCACTGGCAACCACCAGGTAGCCGCTGTCTTCGTCAAACTTCCAACCCAGGTGACAATTGGGGGTGAATACCACATCGTCCACCTTGGGGAACTGGCCTTCTTTCACCGTCACTATGGGGCTCTGGTCATACACGCTGTAGGCCTTGGCAACATCTTCACGGCGGGTACCCGGCTTTAACTGCACCGTGATGGTGGCCAGAATGCCGCGCTTAAAATTGCCCAGATGCGGTGTGAAAATCACTTCCTGACCCAGCTGGGTGGCAATTTCCGGTTGATGTCTGTGGCCCAGCACGCCATAGGGCGTCAGGCTTACTTCACAAAAGCTGGTGTGCAGCTGTGCCTTGCGGCCAGCGCCGGTCACACCGCTGACGGCGTTAATCACCGGACGCGCGTCGGTCAGCATGGCTTTGAGGGGTTTCAAAGCAGTGAGCGAGGCAGTTGGATAGCAGCCCGGCACGGCAATCATACGGGTCGCCGCCACGGCATCGGCATTCCACTCGGCGAGGCCATACACAGCCTTGGCCAGCACTTCGGGATGGCTGTGCTCAAATCCGTACCACTTGGGATACTGAGCCGTATCGGCAAAGCGGTAGGCACCGCTCAAATCAAACACGGCCAGGCCTTTTTCATAGAAATAGGCGGCAAGTTCCAGTGACACTGAATGTTCGGTGGCAAGGGCAACCGCGTCTGCCTCAGCAACTATGGCGTCTTTGGCTTCAGCGGTCAGGGGTGACAGACAATATTTCAGATGGCTGTACACCGGATACAGAGAGGACAGAGGCTTACCTTTGTCGGCACTGCCTTCAGACACATAAAGGCCCTGGACTTGCAGGTGCGGCTCAGCATCAATAAGGGCTGTGAGCTGCGCGCCTGTGTAGCCGCTGGCACCAATAATGGCGATCTTTTTCATGATTTCCTGACTCATTAAAATTTGTTCAAACAGATAGTTGGATTGAATTACCTGAAATAGGGTTAGCAGCCCGGCATGACGCCCTGTGCAATCAGCTATCGTCGCAGGAAGTGAGGATGTGCAAACACTGTCTTGAAGTTAATGTTTAATTCAACCATATACTCATTCATCTCGAGGCCTTGGCTATGGTGCTGGTCCCAGCTGTTTGCTAGACTAACACAACTCTTTAATTATGCAATATGCATGAATATCTATTTCAAGGAATTTTGTGGTGAAAGTCATTCCAGATCTCAAGAGTCGTTTCTCCTCGCTCATTTATGCACCATCTATCAGTGCAACCGAACCACAACTGGATATGAGTAACCATTCAGTTATCGCCCTGCTGAACGACTGGTTTTCGGATCTGGGATTTGACTGTCAAGTAACAAAGGTAGCAGGCACCCGCGACAAACGGAATTTGCTGGCCAAAATCGGCAGCGGTGAAGGCGGCCTGCTGTTGGCAGGACATACTGACACAGTACCCTTTGATGAAGGTCGCTGGAGCCAGGATCCTTTTGTGCTGACCGAAAAGGACAATCGTTGGTACGGCCTGGGCAGCTGCGATATGAAAGGTTTTTTTGCACTTATCCTCGAGGCGGTGAAGGATTTGCCCCTGAATACACTGCAAAAGCCGCTGTACATCTTTGCCAGCGCCGATGAAGAAACCACCATGGAAGGCGCCAAAGCATTTGCGGCCAATACCGGCATTCGCCCGGAATACGCCATCATTGGCGAACCCACAGGCCTTAAGCCCGTGTATATGCACAAGGGCCATCTGGCGCAGGGGATACGCATCACCGGGCGCAGCGGCCATTCATCCGATCCCGCCCGAGGCCTCAATGCCATCGAAATCATGCACAAAGTAATAGGGCAACTGCTGAAGCTCAAACAACACCTGGCCGACAATTACCGCGAAGACGCCTTCAGCGTGCCCTATCCCACCATGAACTTTGGCCATATCCACGGCGGCGATGCTGCCAACCGGATCTGTGGCTGCTGTGATTTGCATCTGGATATTCGGCCACTGCCGGGCCTGGCGCTGGACGATTTAGAGCTGATGCTGATCAACTACCTGCAGGACATTAATCGCGACTATCCCGGTGCGGTGGAGATCCGAACCCTCTATCCGGGCAGCGAAGCCTTTGCCGGGGTAAAAGACAGCGCCTGGACCCAACTGGTGGAGAGCCTCTCGGGTCAGCAGGCCGAAGTGGTGAACTACGCCACCGAAGCCCCGTACATCAATAAACTAGGCTGCCAGACGCTGGTGCTGGGGCCGGGAAGCATCAATCAGGCCCATCAGCCCGATGAATATATGGCAATGGATCAGCTAAAACCCACGGTAGAATTATTGAAACAGTTGATCCATAAGGCCTGTATTCAATAAACCTTAAACCGATATCGAAAATGCCACAATTGGACTGACCAATTGACCTTGCTCGGTTGACCCCGAACGCAGGGCTGTTTATTGTGCTTGAACGGCTTTGGCTGACAACCCGTGAATAGTAATCCCGCAAGTGGAGATACCATGACAGACGTAAAGGGTACCGAGAAAGTAACAGACATGTACGCTCAGCTCAGGGCGAACGTGGGCATGATGGGACAAATCCTGGGCGACACCATGAAAGAGCATATGGGTGAAGCCTTTCTGGATAAGGTTGAGCAAATCCGCCTGCTTGCCAAGGGCAGCCGCAGCGGCGATGACGAGGCAAGGGCAAAAATGCTGGCCCTGCTCGGACAACTGCCAGACGAAGAGCTGGTCCCCTTCGCCAAAGCCTTTAACCAGTTTCTGAACCTGGCCAACATAGCCGAGCAATTCCACACCATCAGCCGTAACTGTGACGAGCTGGTGTGTGTACCGGATCCCGTTGAGCAGCTCCTTGGCAGAATGCTTGGCAGCCAGGTCGATAAAAAGGAAATGCTCGCCACCCTCAAGGCGCTGGACATAGATCTGGTGCTGACGGCCCACCCGACTGAAATCAGCCGCCGCACCCTCATTCAAAAATACTCGGCTATCGTCGATTGCCTGCAGGACTTGGAAAACCCGCAGCTCACCGAGCGCGAGCACAAGAGCCAAACCCTCAGGTTGCGCCAATTGATTGCGCAAATCTGGCACACCAATGAAATTCGCCGTGAACGCCCTACCCCGGTTGACGAAGCCCGCTGGGGGCTGTCTACCATAGAGACGTCCCTGTGGCATGCGGTTCCCGACTTTCTGCGTCAGCTGAACGATCAGGTGGAAGAAGCCACCGGCACCCAGATCCCCACCGACATGGCACCGGTGCGTTTTTCCAGCTGGATGGGTGGCGACCGTGATGGCAACCCGTTCGTTACAGCCAAGGTCACCGCCGAGGTATTGGACCGCAATCGCCACACCGCCGCACGCCTGTATCTGAAAGATGTGGTGGAGCTGGTCGGCGAGCTGTCGATGGAAGAAGCCAACGCCGAACTCATGGCCTACAGCAATAACTCCTGCGAACCATACAGGGACGTACTGCGGAGCCTGCGCCGCAAACTGCGCAACACCATCGACTTCCTCAACGCCCGCCTCGAAGGCCACAACCCTGAAGTGGCCCGTGATGAGATTATCTGGGAACAGCAGGATTTGGAGAAACCGCTCAAATTGCTGTACCAAAGCCTGTGTGACTCGGGCATGCGCCTGATTGCCAATGGCCGTTTGCTGGATATGCTGCGCCGTCTGGCCTGTTTCGGCATCCACATGCTGAGGCTGGATATTCGTCAGGACGCCGGCCGCCACAAAGCCGCCATTGCCGAGCTGACCCGTTACCTTGGCCTTGGGGACTACTCACACTGGAGCGAGGCCGAAAAGCAAGCCTTCCTGCTGAAGGAGCTCAGTGGCCGCAGGCCGCTGATCCCAGGCAACTGGAAGCCTTCTGACGAGGTTGCTGAAGTACTGGCGACCTGCCGTCTGGTGGGCACGCAGCCGCAGCAAGCCCTGGGGTCTTATGTCATCTCCATGGCGAGCCTGCCATCGGATGTACTGGCGGTATTGCTGCTGCTCAAAGAGTCGGGCTGCAACTACCCCATCCGTGTGGTCCCCCTGTTTGAAACCCTCGATGACCTGAACAACGCCGCCGATTGTATTACCGCACTGTTGGATATCGACTGGTATCGCGGTTACACCAAGGGCATGCAGGAAGTGATGATTGGTTACTCCGACTCTGCCAAAGATGCCGGGGTGATGGCAGCGGCCTGGGCACAGTACCGAGCTCAGGAGCAATTGGTGAAGGTATGCAACAAGGCCGGCGTGAAGCTAACCCTATTCCACGGCCGCGGTGGCACCATTGGTCGCGGCGGCGGCCCTGCCCACAAGGCCATTCTGTCGCAACCACCCGGCAGCGTCGACGGTCGGATTCGGGTCACAGAGCAGGGCGAAATGATCCGCTTTAAGTTCGGTCTGCCCAAGCTCGCAGTTCAGTCACTGGCGCTCTATACCTCTGCGGTACTGGAAGCGACCCTGCTGCCACCGCCCGAGCCGAGGCAGGAATGGCGTAATGCCATGCAGCGCATTGCCGATGAATCGGTAGAGGCATATCGCGGCATAGTGCGTCAGGAGCCTGACTTTGTGCCTTACTTCCGCGCAGCAACGCCTGAGGTAGAACTGGGTAAGCTGCCACTGGGCAGTCGTCCTGCCAAACGTCGTGTCGATGGTGGTATCGAGAGCCTGCGTGCCATTCCCTGGATTTTTGCCTGGTCGCAAAACCGCTTGATGTTGCCTGCCTGGCTTGGTGCCGGTGAAGCACTGAAAGCCGCAGCCGATCGTGGTGAACTTGGCCTGCTGCGGGAAATGGAGCGGGACTGGCCCTTCTTCAACACCCGCATCTCCATGCTGGAGATGGTGTACAGCAAGGCAGAGCCGAATTTGGCCCGCTACTACGAGCAGTGTCTGGTGCCCGAGCAGCTGCATCACCTGGGGGTTACCCTGCGTGAACGTCTGGCGCTCGGTGTGGACGCCGTGTTGGCGCTGACAGGAGAAGATAGTCTGATGGCCCACACGCCCTGGAACCGTGAATCCGTTCGGCTCAGAAACCCCTATATCGACCCGCTGAACTTCCTGCAGGCGGAACTTCTCGGCCGTACCCGTCGTGAAGAAACGCCATCGGAATCGGTGCAGCTGGCACTGATGCTCACCATCGCCGGTGTGGCAGCGGGCATGAGGAACACCGGATGATCCGCCTGCTGGCGGTGTCTGCGCTGTTGTTGCTGTCTGGCTGTGTGAGCCAGTACAGCATCAGTGAGCGGGAAATGGCATCCTACCTCAATAAAGAGATTGGCCTTGAGGTGAAAGACAACTCGGGCCCACTGGGCGCCTGGGTGTCGGTAAACCAAATAGAGGTCAAGCTTGGGCACAAGGCGGACACCATGGCGGTGACGGCAACCAGTCTGGCCGAGGTGAAAACGCCGCTCATTCCGCTGCGGGCAACTCTCACCACCACCTTTGAAGCCAAGCCCTGGTACGACAAACAAGCCCACGGTGTGTACCTGAGGGACTTGCAATTGGTGGATGTGAGTGCCAATCCCTCAGAGCTGAAACGCCTGTTGCAGGACCTGGCGCCGGAGCTGATGCGGGTGGTCAGAGGCTTCCTCGAGAGCCAACCTGTTTACGTGCTGGATACCGAAGATGCGACTCAGGCGAAACTGGCCGAAATGACCGAGCGGATCACGGTGAAACCCGGCAAACTGGTGCTGGAATTCACGCCCTGATAGCAGCCTCAACCACAAATAAAACGCGGCCCTTAAGCCGCGTTTTTATTTGGTTAAATCATTACTTGGGATAACGACTGATGGAGCTGTAATCCACAATCACGGCTTCACCATTAAGTTCACGGCGCAGCATGTCATAGGCCACCGCAGCACTGACCTTACGCACCATGTCCCGGGATCGCCGCGGCAACTTCACCATCTGGCTGTATACCCCGCCCTTGGTGGCAAGTGCAATCGCTACAGTACCCACTGGCTTTTCCTCTGTGCCACCATCCGGGCCAGCAATGCCACTGGTCGCCAGCGCGTAGTCACTGTCCAAAATAGCGCGGGCGCCCCTGGCCATCTCCTCAACAGTTTGGATAGATACGGCACCGTAGTCATCCAATGTCTGGGGCGATACCCCAAGCACCCTGACCTTGGACTCATTACTGTAAGTCACCAACCCCTGATGCAAATAAGAAGAGCTGCCGGGAAAGCCAACCAACTGACTGGTGATAAGGCCACCGGTGCATGACTCAGCCACACTGAGGCTCATACCTGAGTTGTGCAGTCTGGCGTGGATCTCCTCCTCCAGCGAGGTACGGTTTTCCGCAACCACCACATTACCCAGCCGCGCGGCTATTTCGTCGGTCACGGTCTCCAGCGCCTTAATTGCCTCGATGCCACGGGCAAACACCTTAATTTCGATATAAGGCATAAAGGAGCGGTAGCCCAGGGTAATACCCGCAGGCAAGGTCATGGCCTCGAGCTCATCCGCTAATGAGGATTCACCACGGCCCAGGGTCAGCAACTTGCGTAGCGCAACCTGACTGCCGGCATCGAAGGTCTGTTTCACAAAGGTAAGGAACTGCTCTTCTACCATTTGCTTGAATTCAAACGGCACACCTGGGGTGAAGAACAGCCAGGCGCGATTGAGTTTGACCCTGAAGCCACAGGCAGTCCCGACCGGGTTATCCACCATTACAGCTGATTCGGGCAGCCAAGCCTGCTTGATATTGCTTTTTGGCATTTCACGGCCGTGACGGGTGAACCAATCGTGTAAACGTTCGGCCCACTCTGCGTTCTCTACCAGGGATTCTCCCTTGGCTTTGGCCATGGCTTCTGCTGACATATCATCAGAGGTTGGTCCAAGGCCACCATTCACCAGGATCACATCAGCATGGAGACTACGCTCCTGAAACACCGCCACCAGATCCTCAAGCCGGTCACCCACAGTGACCCGGCGCTGTACCTCAATACCGTTTTCCATCATCAGATTGGCAAACCAGGCGGCATTGGTATCCACTATCTGTCCTGCCAGCACCTCTTCACCGGTGCAAATCATCTCAAGCTTCATGCCCGCTCCTTCGATATAAGTTGGCTATAAGGTAGGGAAGCGGAGAAGTCATAGCAATAGCCCGGTAGGGTATCTGAAGTATTAAATTAGCGGAGGCTGTAAAGCTTTGTGGAAACCGTAATCATCGCTGCAGAATTGTGCGACGCAGAAAGCAAAAAGGCCACCCTATCGGGTGGCCTCTTCGACTTATTAGGCGCTTGGCAATGACCTACTCTCACATGGGGAGACCCCACACTACCATCGGCGCGATTGCGTTTCACTTCTGAGTTCGGAATGGGATCAGGTGGTTCCACAATGCTATTGTCACCAAGCAAATTCGTTATGCCCCCGCTTCTCAGCAAGAACATGCAATTTAGAAAGCTGTTTGAGTTATCACTTCAATCAAGTCTGGTTTCTTCAAGACTATCTACACCATCTGAAACCCATCTGGGTTGTATGGTTAAGCCGCACGAGTCATTAGTACAGGTTAGCTCAACGCCTCACAACGCTTACACACCCTGCCTATCAACGTCCTGGTCTCGGACGGCTCTTCAGTGGACTCAAGGTCCAAGGGAAGACTCATCTTGGGGCTCGCTTCCCGCTTAGATGCTTTCAGCGGTTATCGATTCCGAACGTAGCTACCGGGCAATGCCATTGGCATGACAACCCGAACACCAGCGGTTCGTTCACTCCGGTCCTCTCGTACTAGGAGCAACCCCCCTCAATCTTCCAACGCCCACGGCAGATAGGGACCGAACTGTCTCACGACGTTCTGAACCCAGCTCGCGTACCACTTTAAATGGCGAACAGCCATACCCTTGGGACCGACTTCAGCCCCAGGATGTGATGAGCCGACATCGAGGTGCCAAACACCGCCGTCGATATGAACTCTTGGGCGGTATCAGCCTGTTATCCCCGGAGTACCTTTTATCCGTTGAGCGATGGCCCTTCCATGCAGAACCACCGGATCACTATGACCTACTTTCGTACCTGCTCGACGTGTCTGTCTCGCAGTTAAGCTGGCTTGTGCCATTACACTAACCACACGATGTCCGACCGTGTTTAGCCAACCTTCGTGCTCCTCCGTTACTCTTTGGGAGGAGACCGCCCCAGTCAAACTACCCACCAGGCACTGTCCCTAGTCCAGATTCATGGACCGAGGTTAGAACACCAACACTACAAGGGTGGTATTTCAAGGTTGACTCCACGAGAACTGGCGTTCCCGCTTCAAAGTCTCCCACCTATCCTACACATGTAGGGTCAATGTTCAGTGCCAAGCTATAGTAAAGGTTCACGGGGTCTTTCCGTCTAGCCGCGGGTATACGGCATCTTCACCGCAATTTCAACTTCACTGAGTCTCGGCTGGAGACAGCGTGGCCATCATTACGCCATTCGTGCAGGTCGGAACTTACCCGACAAGGAATTTCGCTACCTTAGGACCGTTATAGTTACGGCCGCCGTTTACCGGGGCTTCGATCATGAGCTTCTCTTGCGATAACCCAATCAATTAACCTTCCGGCACCGGGCAGGCGTCACACCGTAT
>NZ_CP080414.1:270000-272500 GCF_019457615.1 Shewanella zhangzhouensis | reverse complement strand
GTTGTAAAACGAAAAAAGCCTCTGCACTCTTGTTTACAAGAGCATGCAGAGGCTTTCGTCTTTAGTTGGCGGGCGAGTATCGCGAAACGATGTGCTTACGAGCGAGAGGCATGGATGCCGAACTGGGCTTTTAAGCAGGGACGCTGTTGGACTGGGCTGCCCGCGACAAAGTGCGCAGCACTTTCGGGAGCTATAAATACAAAAAAGCCCCGCTGTTTCCAGCGAGGCTTCATGTAAGTTGGCGGAGCGGACGGGACTCGAACCCGCGACCCCCGGCGTGACAGGCCGGTATTCTAACCAACTGAACTACCGCTCCTTTGGGCTAGGCCCAAATTAGGCGTCTGGCAATGACCTACTCTCACATGGGGAGACCCCACACTACCATCGGCGCTGCTCCGTTTCACTACTGAGTTCGGAATGGGATCAGGTGGGACCAGAGCGCTATTGTCACCAGACAAATTTGTTAATTCGGAAAGCTGCGTTTCGCAGAAAATGATGGTGGTCGCTACTGGGATCGAACCAGTGACCCCCTCCTTGTAAGGGAGGTGCTCTCCCGGCTGAGCTAAGCGACCGGTATTCTGTGCTATTGAGTTGTCACTTCAATCAAGTCTGGTTTCTTCAAGACTATCTACACCATCTGAAACCCATCTGGGTTGTATGGTTAAGCCGCACGAGTCATTAGTACAGGTTAGCTCAACGCCTCACAACGCTTACACACCCTGCCTATCAACGTCCTGGTCTCGGACGGCTCTTCAGTGGACTCAAGGTCCAAGGGAAGACTCATCTTGGGGCTCGCTTCCCGCTTAGATGCTTTCAGCGGTTATCGATTCCGAACGTAGCTACCGGGCAATGCCATTGGCATGACAACCCGAACACCAGCGGTTCGTTCACTCCGGTCCTCTCGTACTAGGAGCAACCCCCCTCAATCTTCCAACGCCCACGGCAGATAGGGACCGAACTGTCTCACGACGTTCTGAACCCAGCTCGCGTACCACTTTAAATGGCGAACAGCCATACCCTTGGGACCGACTTCAGCCCCAGGATGTGATGAGCCGACATCGAGGTGCCAAACACCGCCGTCGATATGAACTCTTGGGCGGTATCAGCCTGTTATCCCCGGAGTACCTTTTATCCGTTGAGCGATGGCCCTTCCATGCAGAACCACCGGATCACTATGACCTACTTTCGTACCTGCTCGACGTGTCTGTCTCGCAGTTAAGCTGGCTTGTGCCATTACACTAACCACACGATGTCCGACCGTGTTTAGCCAACCTTCGTGCTCCTCCGTTACTCTTTGGGAGGAGACCGCCCCAGTCAAACTACCCACCAGGCACTGTCCCTAGTCCAGATTCATGGACCGAGGTTAGAACACCAACACTACAAGGGTGGTATTTCAAGGTTGACTCCACGAGAACTGGCGTTCCCGCTTCAAAGTCTCCCACCTATCCTACACATGTAGGGTCAATGTTCAGTGCCAAGCTATAGTAAAGGTTCACGGGGTCTTTCCGTCTAGCCGCGGGTATACGGCATCTTCACCGCAATTTCAACTTCACTGAGTCTCGGCTGGAGACAGCGTGGCCATCATTACGCCATTCGTGCAGGTCGGAACTTACCCGACAAGGAATTTCGCTACCTTAGGACCGTTATAGTTACGGCCGCCGTTTACCGGGGCTTCGATCATGAGCTTCTCTTGCGATAACCCAATCAATTAACCTTCCGGCACCGGGCAGGCGTCACACCGTATACTTCCTCTTGCGAGTTTGCACAGTGCTGTGTTTTTGATAAACAGTTGCAGCCACCTGGTATCTGCGACTGCCGTCAGCTCGGGGAGCAAGTCCCGTCACCAACAGCAGCGTACCTTCTCCCGAAGTTACGGTACCATTTTGCCTAGTTCCTTCAGCCGAGTTCTCTCAAGCGCCTTGGTATTCTCTACCCGACCACCTGTGTCGGTTTGGGGTACGATTCCTGCTAACCTGAAGCTTAGAAGATTTTCCTGGAAGCATGGCATCAACCACTTCGTCACCGTAGTGACTCGTCATCAGCTCTCGGTATATATGTGCCCGGATTTGCCTAAGCACACTACCTACCACCTTAAACACGGACAACCAACGCCGTGCTGGCCTAGCCTTCTCCGTCTCTCCATCGCAGTTAGCAGAAGTACGGGAATATTAACCCGTTTCCCATCGACTACGCCTTTCGGCCTCGCCTTAGGGGTCGACTCACCCTGCCCCGATTAACGTTGGACAGGAACCCTTGGTCTTTCGGCGAGGGGGTTTTTCACCCCCTTTATCGTTACTCATGTCAGCATTCGCACTTCTGATACCTCCAGTGTGGGTTACCCCTTCACCTTCAACGGCTTACAGAACGCTCCTCTACCGCGTACACGTTATCGTGCACACCCGTAGCTTCGGTGAATTGCTTAGCCCCGTTACATCTTCCGCGCAGGCCGACTCGACTAGTGAGCTATTACGCTTTCTTTAAATGATGGCTGCTTCTAAGC
>NZ_CP080414.1:50000-265000 GCF_019457615.1 Shewanella zhangzhouensis | reverse complement strand
GCTTCTTTGGCTTTGTCGGAAGCCGTTGCCTTTACGCGGTAACGTTTATCCGAGGCTGCAAAGAAACCACCTACCATCATAAAGATACCGCCGAACCATAACCAACGAACGAATGGCTTGTAGTTCAAACGCACCGCGTACTCGGTGGCACTGATAGGGTCACCCATGGTGACATACAGGTCGCGGAACAGGCCCCAGTCGATACCGGCTTCGGTCATATCCATGGTACGCACGTTGTACTGACGACGATCGGGCTTGAGCAGAGTCAGGAACTTGTCTCCCTTATACACCTCAATCTGACCTTGTTGTGCGGTGTAGTTGGGACCTACCACGTTTTTGGTTTCAGTAAACTTGAAGGTATAACCGGCCAGCTCATGGCTGATACCCGGGCCCATACGCACACTCTTCTCGATGGAGTAGTTGGACACCATGGTGCCACCCACGACCGAGACCGCAATACCCAGGTGAGCGATGATCATGCCCAACTGACTGCGTCCCATACGCGCAAGACTCAGGCCTTCGTTGGTCTTGATGATGTTATAGCCTGCACGAAGTGTAGCCAGAGTGATCCACACGGCTGCGCCGATACCCAAAGCCACCCAAGCGTTGAATGCGCCACCAGCGATGAAAGGCACAGCAATACCCACCACGGCAGATACGATAGCCGGGATCAGCAGCTGACGTTTTACTTCACCGTCTTTCGCCTTCTTCCAACGGATAATGGGGCCAATACCCATGAACACAAACATCACCAGGATGATGGGCACAAACACGGCATTAAAGTATGGTGGGCCAACAGAAATCTTACCCATGCCCAGCGCATCAATCAGCAGTGGATACAGGGTACCCAGCAGCACTGTGCCACAGGCAACGGTCAGCAGCAGGTTACATACCAGCAGCATGGTTTCTTTTGACCAGAGTTCAAACTTGGCCGGACTGCTCATTTCACTGGCACGGAACGCGAACAGTGTGAGTGAGCCACCAATGGCAAGGCCAAGCAGCAAGAGAATGAACATACCGCGGCTTGGATCGGCAGCGAATGAGTGCACCGATGTCAGAACGCCGGAACGCACAATAAAGGTACCGAGCAAACTGAGCGAGAAAGCGAAGATAGACAGCAGTACCGTCCAGTTACGGAAGGTGCCACGCTTCTCGGTCACAATCAGTGAGTGCACCAGTGCGGTACCAATCAGCCATGGCATAAAGGAGGCGTTTTCGACCGGATCCCAGAACCACCAGCCACCCCAGCCGAGCTCGTAGTAAGCCCACCAGGAACCCAGCGCGATACCGCCGGTCAGGAAAATCCACGCCGCCAGTGTCCAGGGACGGCTCCAGCGAGCCCAGGCAGAATCGAGACGGCCACTGAGCAGTGCAGCAATCGCGAAGGCAAAGCTGACAGAGAAGCCCACATAACCCAGATACAGCATGGGTGGGTGGAAGATAAGGCCTACGTCCTGCAGCATGGGGTTAAGGTCGCGACCTTCCATCGGCGCAGGGAACAGGCGCTCGAACGGGCTTGAAGTCAGCAGCATAAACAGGGTGAAGCCTACGGTAATCATACCAAGCACCGCCAGTACCCGGGCGGTAAAGACTTCTTCCAGTCCTTTGCTGAACTTGGCTACGGCTGCAGCCCATACAGACAAAGAAAATACCCAAAACAGCAGGGAGCCTTCGTGACCACCCCAAACAGCGGCTATTTTGAAGAAGCTCGGCAGCTGAGAATTGGAATGGTGTGCCACGTAAGCAACAGAAAAATCATCGACCGCGAAGCTGTACGCCAGAGTCACAACAGACAGTGCAATGAACAGAAACATACCGTAAGCCAATGGCCAGGCATAACGCACCAGATACTGATCTTTGCGCGCTACCCCGATGAGCGGCACGCAGCTGAGCAGTAAGGCAAACGCCAGTCCTGTTATCAGCGCAAAGTGTCCAAGTTCCGGGATCATGGGTACTCCTCAGTCTTATTAGTCCGGGTCGACAGCCTGACAACTACTATCGACGCACAACATGAATCACACATTAGTTTTTGCGAATTTGCGCCATTTTAGTAGTTGCTATAGTTCCTGTCTGCCATTTTCGCGCAAATCTGGGTGGCCAGTCTCATTCTTACAACATTGACGAATTTCGCACCCAACCACCCTTGGGCGTACATTCTGACCCCATTTTTGCCAATTGGTTGCGGTTAAATCAGCTTTCTGTGAACCAGTGCCCAACTCTGGCGTTTCGGCTTCGGGCTTAAGCTTATATTACTGTTCAATGAATATGCTTATCGTATAATCTGACCCGCAAACCCGGCGGTATCGCCATTCAAGGCAACCAAGGTAATATAAGATAATGACCACATTCTGGATTTTGATTGCATTTGTTGTGCTGATCGGCCTTATGCTGATCTGGGTGCCCCACTTCCGGCAGCAGCGTCTGTTAGAGGCCGAAGAAGCTGGCGTGCGTAAGCAAACCAACCTTGAACTCTTTAATGAACGTTTGGCGATTCTCGAAAAAGAACTGGCTGAAGATCTGTTGGATAATCAGGAATTCGAGGCGCTGAAGAAAGAACTCGAAATTAGCCTGCTGCAAGACATCAAACAGGGCAGTGATGAGTCACTGGTCAACACAGTGAAACCCAAAGGGTTGCTGTGGCCTGTGGTGATGTCCGTTACGCTGCTTGGGATTTCCGGCTACATGTATCAGCACCTTGGCCAATACGAGAATGTGGCTAACCCTCCCCGCGCCGCCAATCCCCATGAAGGTATGACCGCCGAACAAATTATGTCGCAGCGGGTACAAATGATGGAAATGGCAGTACAGGCCGAACCCGACAACAGCCAGGCCTGGTTTAACCTGGGTCATGCCTATATTTCCGCGAACCGTTTTGATGAAGCCGTCAGCGCTTTCGATAAGGTAATGGAACTGGTAGGTACCCATGCCGAGTTGCTGGGCCCTAAAGCCACCGCACTGTACTACAAGAACAATCAGCAGATGTCGGCCGAGATCCAGGCGTTAATCGATCAGTCTCTGGCGCTCGATCCTCAGGATCCATCTACTCTGCTGTTGGTGGGTATGGATTCTTTCTTTACCGCCAACTACCAAAAGGCTATCGACGCCTGGCAGAGTATTCTGGCTACCCAGCGTACCGATATCGATAGAACTGCACTGATGAACGCCATCGAAACCGCCCGTATGAAGATGGCGGCCGAGACAGGCGAGATGCCGCAGGACAGCGTGCACCAGCCTGTCGCCAAGGCCGTGCCAACGGTAACGGTTCAAATTTCGGTATCACCGGAGTTGGCTGCCAATGTCAGCGATTCCGACATGCTGTTTATCTTTGCTCGTGCGACCGAAGGCCCGAAAGTGCCACTGGCCGCCACCAAGATCAGCGCCAAAGCACTGCCTGCCACTATCACTCTGGACGACAGCACCAATATGGGCGGCGATGTAAAGCTCAGCAGCGCCAGACAAGTTGAGATCATCGCTGTATTATCGAAGCACGGCAGCGTGAAGCCTCAGTCAGGTGATCTTAAGGGCAGTCTCAATGAGGTCGCTGTGGGTGGCGAATCTGTGAACCTGGTGCTGGATACTCTGGTGCAATAAGCCCTGGACGACAGATACACATCTTCAATTAAGCCGGCTTAACGCCGGCTTTTTATTTGCCTGAGGTCAGCCTTGCAATCTGCATCGCGGTCAAATTACAAAAAACGGGCAATAAAAAACCGGCCAGAGGGCCGGTTCTTCGAACTACATTCCAATTACTTGGACATGAACTCGATGGCGTTCTTGTAGTCTTCATCGGTACAGTCGGTGCACATACCGCCTGGAGGCATTGCGTTCAGACCGCCTTTAACGCTGGTCAGCAGCGCATCGATACCTTTGGCCAGACGAGGTTCCCACTGGGCAGCATCGTGAGCCTTAGGGGCACCGGCTACGCCCATGCTGTGACATACCTGGCAAGCCTTGTTATATACAGCTTCACCTTCTTGGGCAGATACGCTGGCAGCCATAGTCAGAGCAGCTACTGCAGTCATTGCTAACAGTTTTTTCATGTTCAATGTTCCTAATGCAAATACTTACATGCTCAACGCTGCCCTCGAAGGCAGACTGGTTTTAGCGAGCTTAGGGTACTACAAACTTCAAAAGATCTCACCTTTTTGTGAGTTCTCTCCCAGCTTGTTTTAGAGGATGAGATTTACACCACAAATTCGGCAATATATTAGCAAATATTGAAAAAGTTCCGGCATCATTGCACTTATTGGAACTGCATCAAATTGCTGATACTTAGTCCACTTCATCGGTAAACCCCGGATTTCAAGTATGTTAGTATCAGCACAGGATTACGCGGTATTAGAGGTCTCAGTGACACTACCAACAAAAACAGCCTACTCACTGGTATCCGCCGAAAAGCTAACTTGTATTCGTGAAGAAAGGATCCTCTTTGACGAACTGAGTTTCAGCGTTAACGAAGGCGATATCATCCAAATTGAAGGCCCCAATGGCGCAGGCAAAACCAGCTTGCTGCGCATCCTTGCAGGCCTCTCTCGCCCTTACGCCGGCAGTGTGTTTTACCGCAACGAAGAAATTGGCCGTTGCCGCGATGAATTTAACGAAGACCTGCTCTATTTGGGCCATTTGGCTGGTGTCAAAAGCGAGCTGACGGCCGAAGAGAACCTTAACTTCAATTTAAGGCTAAGTGGCTATGATGATTTCGACACTGGCGATATCCTCGCCAAAGTCAATCTGAAGGGATTTGAAGAAGCGCTGGCCGGGCATTTATCTGCCGGGCAGCACAGACGCACCGCACTTGCAAGGCTTTGGCACAGTAACTGTAAAGTGTGGATCTTGGATGAGCCTTTTACTGCCATCGACAAACGCGGTGTTGCAGAGCTTGAACAACTGTTTCTCAAGCATGCCGATAACGGCGGCTGTGTGATCCTGACCACTCACCAGGATATGGGACTCATCAAAGATGAGCGGCTTCGCAAACTCAAGCTTGAGTACAGGTTCGTATAAGGTTGGCTCGCATGAAAAGAGGCATTAGTTTTACCCAGGCATTTGGCACTGTACTTAAGCGGGATTTAAAAATTGCCATCCGTCACCGCGGTGATATCTTCAATCCCTTGTTGTTTTTTGTGATGGTAGTGACCCTGTTCCCATTGGGAATTGGCCCTGAACCCCAGGTATTGACCCGCATTGCCCCCGGCATTATCTGGGTAGCTGCGCTGCTGGCGTCCATGTTATCGCTGGAGCGTTTATTCAAAGCCGACTTTGTAGACGGCTCGCTGGAGCAGATGCTGCTGAGTCCTCAGCCACTGTACATCACAGTACTGGCCAAGGTGCTGGCCCACTGGCTGTTAACCGGCGTGCCGCTGATTTTGGTGTCGCCGTTGCTGGCGGTATTGCTGCACCTGGAAGACAACAGCTATGGAGCCCTGATGTCGACTCTGGCGCTGGGTACGCCTGTGCTCAGTCTGCTTGGTGCCATAGGTGTGGCACTGACGGTAGGATTACGTAAAGGCGGCGTGCTACTGAGTCTGTTGATACTGCCGCTCTATATTCCGGTACTGATTTTTGCGACCAGTGCCATTGATGCAGCGGGAATGAATTTACCCTACGATGGCCAGCTCGCTATAATAGGAGCCATGCTGGTTGGGTCTTTAACACTGGCGCCTTTTGCCGTTGGCGCCTCTTTGAGAGTGAGTACTAACTAATATGTGGAAGTGGTTACATCCTTACGCCGATCCCGAGCGTGCTTACAAGTTATCAGACAAACTCTTACCCTGGTTTGCCTTTCTGGCGTTAGCCTTTATCGCCACCGGCACCACCTGGGGACTGCTGTTTGCGCCGACGGACTATCAACAGGGCGACAGCTATCGCATCATCTTTATTCACGTGCCGGCGGCATCCATGTCGATGGCAGCATACATGGGGATGGCCACCGCCGCCTTTATTGGTCTGGTATGGCAAATCAAAGCGGCTGATTGGACCGCTGCGGCTATTGCGCCAATCGGTGCCGTAGTGACCTTTATTGCCCTGTTCACCGGCGCTACCTGGGGTAAACCCATGTGGGGCACCTGGTGGGTGTGGGACGCGCGCCTGACCTCAGAGCTGGTGCTGCTGTTCCTGTATTTGGGTGTGATTGCGCTTTACGCGTCATTCGAAGACAAGGTACTGGCCGCCAGGGCCGCTGGCATCCTGGCGATTGTGGGTGTGATTAACATCCCCATCATTAAGTATTCAGTGGAATGGTGGAGCTCACTGCATCAGCCGTCCACGATTCGAATCACCGAAAAATCCACCATGTCCAGCGACATGTTATACCCTCTGCTCATTAACATTGTGGGCTTTGGCTTGATGATCGGTGCGTTGACCCTGATTCGATTCAAGGCCGAGATCCTGGCACGCAATGCAATGCGTCCCTGGGTGCGCGAGATGGCCCTGGCTCAAGGAGTTAAATAATGCAGTTTGAATCCTTTACAGACTTTATCAACATGGGAGGCTACGCCTTCTATGTGTGGCTGGCTTATGGGGTTACCTTCACCAGCCTCGCGACCCTCATCATTCTTAGCACGCGCCAAAAAAGCAAGGTGCTCACGGAAATCGCTAAGAAAATCGCTCGGGAAGAGCGCCTGAAAGAAAGCCGGAGCAACAAAGCATGAATCCAAGACGTAAGAAAAGACTGGCCCTTGTCGTGGGTCTGATTGGTGGCGTTGCAGCCGTGGCTTCTTTGCTGCTGTATGCACTGAACACCAACCTTAACCTGTTCTACACCCCAACCGAAATCGTCCACGGTAAAGCAGACACTGGTATCAGACCTGAAGTGGGCCAGCGTATTCGCGTGGGTGGTATGGTGACTGTTGGCTCCATGATACGTGACCCCGACAGCCTGCACGTTGAGTTTGCCGTGCACGATGCCGGCGGCGGTGAAGTGATTGTGACTTATGATGACCTGCTGCCGGATCTCTTCCGTGAAGGCCAGGGCATTGTAGCCCAGGGCGTACTGACCGAAGACGGTAAACTGCAGGCCAGTGAAGTGCTCGCCAAACACGATGAGAATTACATGCCGCCTGAAGTCGCTGAAGCCATGGGTAAAAACCATGAGAAGCTGGAATATACAGAGACACAGAAAGGCGGTTCACGCTAATCTCTTCGAAAGCCTCCACCCGGAGGCTTTCCTTTTAGTGGCACGACTATACTAGGAAGAGCAATTCACGGAGATGACATCATGTGCCGCTTCTTCATATTGCTCTGCAGCATTTTGCTCTCCCCGGCCTTTGCCGCTCGCGTCGCTATCATCGAAAGCTACCACGCCGACTACGCCTGGGACCAAGCATACGTTCACGGAATTCAAGATGTGCTGACCGGCCATCAGCTGGCTCGTTTCCAGCTCGATACCAAACGCATCCAACGTGAAGACTAAGAGAGGGCTGCTGACAGGGTCTGGAACGAGCTAGAGGCCTATGACCCTGAACTCATACTGATTGGTGACGATAACGCTTTCAGACTGCTATCCGCGCGGCTAAGCAACCTGAAAGTCCCGCTGGTATTCCTGGGACTTAACGGTGCACCAAGAGACTATGGACTCGAACAGTTCAGTGCCATCACCGGGGTGTTTGAGAGACCGTTACTGAAGCGGTCAGTGCTGTTTTTGAGCGCCGTGCTCAACAAAGAAGCACCACGGATATTAGTGCTATTTGACGCGTCCACTACCTCGACGGTGTCACACGAACACCTCAGTCAGCTGGAGCCTTATATTAAGGTCGGCAATATTCATATCGATATACGTCTCGATAACCGCAGCGAAGTGTGGCGGGAACGGTTAAGCCAAGCGAAGGTGCAAGGTTACGATGCCGTTATCGTTGGCCTCTACCATACGCTCTCAGAGCATGATGGCAGCTATACCGAGCCGGATGAGATGCTTGGCTGGATCCACGACAATACCTCTGTACCATCGTTTGGCTTCTGGGATTTCTCTATCGGCCCGAGGGGTAATGTAGGCGGCTTTGTGCTGGATGGATATGCCCACGGTAAAACCGCGGCCAGAATGGCTGAGCGGATTCTAAATGGCGAACCTGCATCGAATATCTATCCTGTGATAGATGACAGTGGTCGTTGGCTGTTCAGCCGCAGTGGGATGAAAAAGTGGCAACTCAAAGTGCCTGAAGGGCTGGATGGGAAAATTGATTGGTTAGACTAGATTACAGACATAAAAAAACCGGACCCTAAGGTCCGGCTTTTTCGGTAACGCTCAATTACTCAGCGGCTTCAACTTCAACAGCTTGAGCAGTTTCTGGGCGACCAACCAGCTCGATGTAAGCCATAGGGGCTTTATCACCGGCACGCAGACCGCACTTCAGAATACGGGTGTAACCACCAGGACGCTCCTGGTAACGTGGACCCAATTCATTGAACAGTTTACCAACGACTTCTTGATCGCGGGTGCGAGCAAATGCCAAACGGCGATTTGCAACGCTATCACTCTTAGCGAGTGTAATCAGGGGCTCAACTACGCGACGCAGTTCTTTCGCCTTCACAGCGGTAGTCTTGATGATCTCGTGACGTACCAGTGAAGAAGCCATGTTGCGGAACATAGCCTGACGGTGGCTGCTGTTGCGGTTAAGTTGACGACCACTCTTACGATGGCGCATGACCTAATCCTTATAAACTATCTCTGTACCAATCCGGTATTACAGGTCGTCTGCCAAGCTGGCTGGAGGCCAGTTTTCCAGACGCATACCCAACGACAGACCGCGAGAAGCCAACACGTCCTTGATCTCGGTAAGAGATTTCTTACCCAGGTTAGGAGTCTTGAGCAGCTCAACTTCTGTGCGTTGAACCAGATCACCGATGTAATGAATCGCTTCGGCCTTCAAGCAGTTGGCCGAACGTACAGTAAGCTCTAAATCGTCGACAGGACGCAGCAGGATTGGATCGAACTCTGGCTTCTCTTCCTTCTGCTCTGGAACAGACACATCACGCAGTTCCACAAACGCATCCAGCTGTTCAGCCAGAATAGTTGCAGAGCGACGGATAGCCTCTTCAGGATCGATAGTACCGTTAGTGGTCATATCGATTACCAGCTTATCCAGGTCAGTACGCTGCTCAACACGGGCCGCTTCTACATTGTAGGCAATACGGGCAACCGGTGAGAAAGAAGCGTCAACCAGCAGACGGCCGATTGGGCGATCGTCGTCTTCGTTCTGTGCACGGGCAGAAGCCGGCACATAACCACGACCACGCTCAACGCGGATACGCATGCTGATGTCATGATTACCGGTCAGATGACAGATAACATGATCAGGGTTGGCGATAGTAACATCACCATCATGGGTGATGTCTGCTGCAGTAACAGGGCCTGCGCCGGACTTGCTCAGAGTGAGCATAGCCTCGTCTTTGCCCTCAAGAATCACTGCCAAACCTTTCAGGTTCAACAAGATCTCGAGGATGTCTTCCTGAACGCCTTCCTTGCTGCTGTATTCGTGCAGTACACCGTCGATTTCAACTTCGGTGACCGCGCAGCCAGGCATGGACGACAGAAGGATGCGACGCAACGCGTTACCTAAAGTATGACCGAAACCACGCTCAAGCGGTTCCAGGGTAACTTTGGCACGAGTTGGGCTAACCTGCTCGATGTCCACGAGACGCGGTTTAAGAAATTCTGTAACAGAACCCTGCATTGTGTCCTCTCTTGTTTGTTAGCCTTACTTAGAGTAAAGCTCGACGATCAGCTGTTCGTTAATATCCGCAGACAAATCGCTACGCTCTGGCAGACGCTTGAAAGCACCTTCCATCTTAGCGGCGTCTACTTCAACCCAAGTAGGCTTCTCACGCTGGGCAGCCACTTCCAAAGCCGCTTTGATACGGGCTTGAGTGCGTGACTTCTCACGGATGCTTACTACATCATTCGCAGACACTTTGAATGAAGGGATGTTAACAACACGACCGTTTACCATAACAGACTTATGGCTAACCAGCTGACGTGCTTCGGCACGAGTTGAGCCAAAGCCCATACGATAAACTACGTTATCCAGACGGGTTTCCAAAAGTTGCAACAGGTTTTCACCGGTGTTGCCTTTCAGACGTGCAGCTTCCTTATAGTAGTTACGGAACTGCTTTTCCAGCACACCGTAAATACGACGAACTTTTTGCTTCTCACGCAGCTGAGTACCGTATTCAGACAGACGTGGCTTGCGCGCACCGTGCTGACCTGGAGCGGTTTCCAGCTTACACTTCGAATCAATTGCTCTCACACCGCTTTTCAGGAAAAGGTCAGTACCTTCCCGGCGGCTGAGCTTGAGCTTGGGACCCAAGTATCTTGCCATGTTCTTTCTCCAACTATCCTAACTAACGGCGTTACACGCGGCGCTTCTTAGGAGGGCGACAACCGTTGTGTGGGATCGGTGTCACGTCAGTGATGTTGGTGATTTTGTAACCAACAGCGTTCAGCGCACGAATGGCTGATTCACGACCTGGACCTGGACCCTTCACAAACACTTCAAGGTTTTTCAGACCGTAGTCCTGAGCGGCAACACCTGCGCGCTCTGCTGCTACCTGAGCTGCGAATGGAGTAGACTTACGTGAACCACGGAAGCCTGAACCACCTGCAGTTGCCCAAGAAAGAGCATTACCCTGACGATCGGTGATAGTCACGATTGTGTTATTGAAAGATGCATGGATGTGAGCCATGCCATCGGCAACCTGTTTACGTACGCGCTTGCGCGGAGAACGTGATGGAACTTTAGCCATTTCTCACCTTCCCGTTACTTCTTGATAGGTTTACGTGGACCTTTGCGAGTACGCGCATTGGTCTTGGTACGTTGCCCACGCAGGGGCAGGCTGCGACGATGACGGAGGCCACGATAACAACCAAGGTCCATCAGACGCTTGATGTTCATGGAAACCTCACGACGCAAGTCACCTTCTACTGTGTATTTGGCAACTTCTTCGCGCAGGGTATCGATTTGAGCTTCGCTCAATTCCTTGATCTTGGCATCTTCAGCAATGGCAGTAGCGGCGCAAATGGCTTTTGCGCGAGTACGACCAACACCGTAGATTGCAGTCAAAGCGATGACTGCGTGCTTATGATCAGGAATGTTAATGCCAGCTATACGGGCCACTATGCACTCCTTAAGTTAAAGGCCACCTGTGAAAAGCCCGAAAGGATACTCGACAGGTGACAGTTTTGCAAACATTTTTTGGCCAGCCCTGTTGCCAGGGACTGGCCAGATTTTTTAGCCTTGACGCTGTTTGTGTTTTGGTTCAACACAGATAACGCGTACAACGCCGCTACGCTTGATGATCTTGCAGTTACGGCAGATCTTCTTCACGGAAGCTCGAACTTTCATTTCACAACTCCGTAAACTAACTTATCGGCCAAAGCGATCGAGATTCGCTTTGTTGATAAGGTTAGCTTTCTTCATTACAGACTCATATTGATGAGACATCATATGGGTCTGAACCTGAGCCATGAAGTCCATGATCACTACCACCATAATCAGCAGGGAAGTACCGCCAAAATAGAACTGTACTTTCCAGGCGATGAGCATGAACTCCGGAATCAAACAGATAAAGGTAATGTATAACGCGCCTGCCAGAGTCAGTCGGGTCATCACTTTATCAATGTAACGCGAGGTCTGTTCGCCAGGACGGATCCCGGGAATGAACGCACCACTCTTCTTCAGGTTGTCTGCTGTCTCGCGTGGGTTAAACACCAGCGCGGTATAGAAGAAGCAGAAGAAGATGATCGCTGCTGCATAAAGCAGTGAGTACAGCGGCTGCCCAGGGCTAACGGCCAGCGAAATGTCGCTGAGCCAAGACAGGGCTTCATTCTGACCGAACCACTGAGCCAGGGTTCCAGGAAACAGAATGATGCTGGACGCAAAGATTGGGGGAATTACACCCGCCATGTTCACCTTCAGCGGCAAGTGAGTGGATTGGGCAGCAAAGATTTTATTCCCTTGCTGACGCTTGGCGTAGTTCACAACGATACGACGCTGGCCACGCTCCACAAACACCACGAAATAGGTGACGGCGAATACTATCACGCCAATCAACAACAATACCAATACGTTCAAATCACCTTGACGCGCCTGTTCGGCCGTTTGGCCGATAGCTGATGGCAGGCCGGCAACGATACCTGCGAAAATCAGGATCGAAATACCGTTACCAATGCCACGCTCGGTAATCTGTTCACCCAGCCACATCAGGAACATAGTCCCGGTAACCAAGCTTACGATCGCAACGAAATAGAACCCAAAACCTGGATTCACCACCAGACCTGGAACCAGGTTTGGCAGACCGGTTGCGATACCGACCGACTGGAATGTACCCAACACCAGGGTACCCCAACGTGTGTACTGACTGATTTTGCGACGTCCGGACTCACCTTCCTTTTTCAGTTCGGCAAGTGCGGGGTGCACTACAGTCAATAACTGCATGATGATCGATGCCGAAATGTACGGCATGATTCCCAATGCGAATATTGAGGCACGCTCAAGGGCACCACCCGAGAACATGTTAAACATGCCCAGGATGGTTCCCTTCTGTTGAGCAAACAGCTCTGCTAATACAGCTGCGTCAATACCAGGAATTGGTACAAATGAACCGGCACGAAACACGATAATTGCACCAATCACGAACAGGAGACGGGCTTTCAGTTCTGACAGACCGCCCTTCGCGCTTTTTAAATCAAGTCCTGGTTTTGCCATCGACGTATTATTCCTCGATCTTTCCGCCAGCAGCTTCAATAGCTGCGCGTGCACCTTTGGTTACCTTCAGACCTTTAACGGTCACTGGGCGCTCAATGGTACCTGAAAGAACGACTTTCGCAAACTGGATGTTGCGAGTTACTACGTTCGCATCTTTCAGTGCGTTCAGGTCGATAACATCACCGTTAACTTTTGCCAGCTCGCCGAGGCGAACTTCAGCAGTTACCATAGAAACACGAGAGGTAAAGCCGAACTTAGGCAGACGGATCTTAAGTGGCATTTGACCACCCTCGAAGCCAGGGCGTACACCGCCACCGCTACGAGATTTTTGACCCTTGTGACCGCGACCAGCGGTCTTGCCCAAGCCAGAACCAATACCACGGCCTACACGCTTAGGAGCAGACTTCGCGCCTACGGCAGGAGAAAGTGTGTTCAGACGCATTATCAGTCCTCCACCTTAACCATGTAGTAGACCTTATTGATCATACCGCGAACAGCTGGAGTATCTTCCAGTTCAACGGTGTGACCAATGCGACGCAGACCCAGGCCAGTCAGAGTGGCCTTGTGCTTTGGCAGACGGCCAATGGCACTTTTGGTCTGAGTTACTTTGATAGTTTTAGCCATGATGCATTACCCCCGAATTTCTTCGACGCTCAGACCACGCTTGGCAGCAACCTGCGCTGGTGACTTCATGTGCGTCAGAGCATCAACAGTCGCGCGAACGATGTTGATCGGGTTAGTGGAACCGTAGGCTTTAGACAGTACGTTATGAACGCCTGCTACTTCCAATACGGCGCGCATCGCACCACCGGCAATAATACCGGTACCCTGAGACGCTGGCTGCATGTAAACACGCGAACCGGTGTGACGTCCCTTAACAGGGTGGTGCAGAGTGCCTGCGTTCAGTTCTACAGTCACCATGTTACGGCGAGCCTTTTCCATTGCCTTTTGAATGGCAGCTGGAACTTCACGGGCTTTGCCGTAGCCGTAGCCAACACGACCGTTACCATCACCCACTACAGTCAATGCAGTGAAGCTGAAGATACGACCGCCCTTAACTACTTTAGAAACACGGTTTACTGCAATCAGTTTCTCTTGCAGATCGTCTTTCTGCTGCTGAGCTTCTACTTTAGCCATTGTAATAAACCCCTTAGAACTGGAGGCCAGCTTCACGAGCGGCGTCTGCCAAGGCAGCAACACGACCGTGATACTTGAAGCCAGAACGATCGAACGCAACTACAGTTACGCCCTTCTCGACGGCGCGCTCGGCGATGGCTTTACCCACGGCCTTGGCGGCATCCACGTTACCGGTAGCCTTCAGAGCTTCCTTGATTGATTTCTCAACAGTAGAAGCCGCTGCAACAACCTGAGCTTCAGGATTGATCACCTGAGCGTAGATGTGACGGGGGGTACGATGTACCACCAAACGGTGCACGCCCAGCTCTTGGATCTTCTTGCGAGCGCGAGTAGCGCGGCGCAAGCGAGATGATTTCTTGTCCATAGCGTTACCTTACTTCTTCTTAGCCTCTTTACGGCGTACTTCTTCGTTAGCGTAGCGAACACCTTTGCCCTTGTAAGGCTCTGGTGGACGATAGCCACGAATCTCAGCAGCCACTTGACCAACCAGTTCTTTGTCGATAGAACGCAGAACGATTTCGGTTTGGCTTGGGCATTCAGCAGTAACGCCAGCAGGAAGTTTGTGTACCAGTGGGTGAGAGAAACCCAGAGACAGGTCGACGTCGCTACCGGCCACTTTGGCACGATAACCTACACCAACCAGCTGCAGCTTCTTCTCAAAACCCTGAGATACACCAACAACCATGTTGTTGATAAGAGCGCGGGCAGTACCAGCTTGAGCCCAGGCGTTAACAACGCCTTCTACGGGGGCAAACTTGATAGCGCCATCTTCAACAGTCACTGCAACAGCGCTGTTGATTACGCGAGTCAGAGTACCTTTGCCGCCTTTAACGGTGATTTCCTGACCATTTAAGGTCACCTCTACGCCGGCAGGAATAGATACAGGTGCTTTTGCTACACGAGACATTCCTAGCTCCTTATGCTACGTAGCAGATAACCTCACCACCCATGCCAGCGAGGCGGGCGGCACGATCAGTCATCAGGCCTTTAGAAGTGGAAACGATTGCGATACCCAGGCCACCCATCACTTTTGGCAGTTCGTCTTTACCTTTGTAAATACGAAGACCAGGACGGCTTACGCGCTGGATAGTCTCAACAACTGGACGGCCCTGGAAGTACTTCAGAGTAACTTCCAGCTCGGCTTTATTGCCTTCAGACGCAACAGCGTAGTCGGTGATGTAACCTTCGTCTTTCAGCAGCTTAGCGATAGCTACTTTCAGTTTAGCGGAAGGCATCTTCACAGATACTTTGTTAGCAGCCTGGCCGTTACGGATACGGGTCAGCATATCCGCAATAGGATCTTGCATGCTCATATTAGCTTTCTCCGTGACAAGTGCTTACCAGCTGGCCTTACGCAGACCAGGAACTTCACCACGCATGGTAGCTTCACGCAGCTTGATACGGCTCAGGCCGAACTTGCGCAGGAAACCATGTGGGCGACCAGTTTGATTACAACGGTTACGCTGACGCGCGGCGCTGGAATCACGTGGTAAAGCTTGCAGCTTCAGAACAGCGTCCCAACGAGCATCGTCGGAAGACTCTGGGCTGTTGATGATAGCTTTCAGAGCAGCACGCTTTTCAGCATACTTAGCCACGAGAGCTGCACGCTTGGCTTCGCGTGCCTTCATTGAAGTTTTTGCCATTACGCTACCCCTTATTTCTTGAATGGGAAGTTAAAAGCGTCCAGAAGAGCACGACCTTCCTCATCGTTCTTGGCGGTTGTGGTGATCACAATGTCCATACCACGAACGCGATCGATCTTGTCATAGTCGATCTCAGGGAAGATGATTTGCTCACGCACACCCATCGCGTAGTTACCACGGCCGTCGAACGACTTAGCGCTCAGACCACGGAAGTCACGGATACGAGGGATTGCGATATCCAGCAGACGCTCAAAGAATTCCCACATACGCTCACCGCGCAGGGTTACTTTGCAGCCAATAGGGTAGCCTTCACGGATTTTGAAACCAGCAACTGATTTGCGAGCAACAGTTACCACTGGCTTCTGACCAGCAATTGCAGTCATATCACGGACAGCATTTTCCATGATTTTTTTGTCAGCAACAGCTTCGCCAACACCCATGTTCAGGGTGATTTTCTCAATCCGAGGGACTTGCATGACACTGGTATAACCGAACTTTTTAGACAGTTCAGCGATAACAGTCTCTTTGTATTTATCATGCAGTTTCGCCATCGTTTACTCCAGTTACTTAACGAGTTCACCATTCGATTTGAAGAAACGTACTTTCTTACCGTCTTCAAATCGGAAACCTACACGATCCGCCTTGCCAGTAGCAGGGTTAAAGATCGCCACATTTGATACTTGAATCGCAGCTTCTTTCTCTACGATGCCACCAGTGATACCCAGTTGTGGGTTTGGCTTGGTGTGCTTCTTAACGAGATTGATGCCTTCAACAACTACCTTGCCGGTAACCAGTACGCGAGTCACTTTGCCACGCTTACCTTTGTCTTTACCGGTCAGTACAATCACTTCGTCTTCACGACGGATTTTTGCTGCCATTTTGAAGCTCCTTACAGTACTTCTGGTGCCAGCGACACAATCTTCATGAATTGCTCAGTACGCAGTTCACGTGTCACAGGTCCAAAGATACGAGTACCAATCGGCTGCAGGTTGTTGTTCAGAAGAACAGCTGCATTCCGATCGAAGCGAATGACAGAACCGTCTGGACGACGTACGCCTTTCTTAGTACGGACTACCACCGCGTTATACACATCACCTTTCTTCGCTTTAGCGCGAGGAATGGCTTCTTTAACAGAAACCTTGATGATGTCGCCGATACCGGCATAACGACGATGAGAGCCACCCAAGACCTTAATACACTGAACTCTGCGAGCGCCACTGTTACATGCGACGTCCAGAGTCGATTGCATTTGGATCATTTTAAGTGCTCCGCTATCGTTACTTCACAAACCCCTGTTCGGGGCATTAACTAACCATTTCGGTCCGAAAACAGACAAAAATGGCGCGCAAGTATAACACCGTTAAATTTGAAAGAACAGTGCTAAAAACAAACGGCCCCGAAAAGGGGCCGTTTTTCTTTCCAGGCTAAAATTAAGCCTTAGAAACTACGTCTACCAGGGTCCAGGACTTGGTCTTGGACAGAGGACGACATTCGCGAATGGTCACGATATCGCCTTCGTTGCACTGGTTCTGCTCGTCGTGGGCGTGGATCTTGGTTGTACGCTTGATGAACTTACCATAGATTGGGTGTTTCACCAGACGCTCAACAGCCACAGTAATGGACTTGTCCATCTTGTTGCTGGTCACACGACCCTGCAAAGTACGGATTTTGTCAGACATTATGCACCCGCCTTAGAAGTAATAATGGTCTTAACACGCGCAATGTTACGGCGCACTTGCTTCAGCTGGTGAGTTTGAGCCAGCTGGCCAGTGGCGTGTTGCATACGCAGGTTAAACTGCTCACGCAGCAGACCAAGTAATTCAGCGTTCAGTTCTTCAACGCTTTTTTCTCTCAGTTCGCTCGCTTTCATTACATCACCGTCTTAATTACAAAGGTAGTCTTGATAGGCAGTTTGGCAGCGGCCAGACCGAAGGCCTCACGGGCCAACTCTTCGGACACGCCATCCATCTCATAGAGCACCTTACCAGGCTGAATCTGGCATACCCAGTATTCAACGTTACCTTTACCTTTACCCATACGCACTTCGAGAGGCTTAGCGGTAATTGGCTTGTCAGGGAAGACACGGATCCAGATCTTACCTTGACGCTTAACATGACGTGTCATTGCACGACGCGCAGACTCGATCTGACGGGCTGTCAGGCGACCACGGCCAACAGCTTTCAGACCAAAAGTACCGAAACTTACTTCAGTACCTGCAGCCAGACCACGGTTGCGGCCTTTGTGCATCTTGCGGAACTTCATACGTTTTGGTTGCAGCATTGCCGGCTCTCCTATTTACCACGAGGCTTGCGCTTAGGTTGCTGCTGTTTCGGCTCTTCTACCTGAGGCAGCATGCCGTCCAGAACTTCACCTTTGAAGACCCAAACTTTAATGCCGATCACACCGTAGGTGGTGTGACTCTCAGAAGTAGCGTAGTCGATATCAGCACGCAGTGTGTGCAGAGGCACACGACCTTCACGGTACCATTCGGTACGCGCAATCTCAGCGCCGCCGAGACGGCCACTAACTTCAACTTTGATACCTTGTGCACCGATGCGCATGGCGTTCTGTACAGCGCGCTTCATAGCACGACGGAACATTACGCGACGCTCCAGCTGTTGGGCGATAGAATCGGCAACCAGCTTAGCGTCCAGCTCAGGCTTACGGATCTCAGCGATGTTAATTTGGGCAGGAGTGCCAGAAATCTTGGCAACTTCAGCGCGCAGTACTTCAACATCTTCACCCTTCTTACCAATCACAACGCCTGGACGGGCAGTGTGGATGGTAACGCGGATGCTTTTCGCTGGGCGTTCAATCACGATCTTGGAAACTGATGCGGCTTCCAGTTTCTTTTCCAGAAACTTACGCACTTCCCAGTCGCTGTGCAGGTTATTTGCATAATCTGACTTATCGGCGTACCAGGTAGAGATCCAAGGCTTGGTGATACCCAGACGGATACCATTAGGATGTACTTTCTGTCCCATTGCTCTCTATCTCCTAGCGATCTGATACAACCACAGTGATGTGGCTGGTACGCTTGATGATACGATCAGCACGGCCTTTGGCACGTGGCATGATGCGCTTCATAGTTGGGCCTTCGTCAACGAAAACCTTGGCGATTTTCAGATCGTCAATGTCAGCGCCTTCGTTGTGCTCGGCGTTGGCGATAGCAGAATCAACGACTTTCTTAACCAGTACGGCGGCCTTTTTAGGGCTGAAAGTCAGAATCTCCAGGGCCTTGGCAACAGGCAGACCGCGGATCTGATCAGCGACCAGGCGAGCCTTCTGAGGCGACGTACGGGCAAAACGATGTTTAGCTAAAACTTCCATCTTAAGTCTCCCGTATTAGCGCTTCTTCGCTTTCTTATCAGCAGCGTGGCCGCGATAAGTGCGAGTTGGTGAAAACTCACCAAGCTTGTGACCAATCATTTCGTCAGTAACGAACACAGGTACGTGCTGACGCCCATTATGGACAGCGATGGTCAACCCAATCATTTGTGGGATGATCATAGAGCGGCGAGACCAAGTCTTGATAGGCTTTTTGTCACCGGCTTCCACCGCTTTCTCTACCTTCTTCAGCAAGTGCAGGTCGATAAATGGACCTTTCTTGAGAGAACGTGGCATGGCGAATCCTCTTAATTACTTAGTACGACGACGTACAATGTACTTGTCGGTGCGTTTGTTGCTGCGAGTCTTGTAACCCTTGGTTGGAACACCCCAAGGAGTTACTGGGTGACGGCCACCAGAAGTACGGCCTTCACCACCACCGTGTGGGTGATCTACTGGGTTCATGGCAACACCACGAACTGTTGGGCGTACACCTCTCCAACGCTTGGCACCAGCTTTACCCAGCTGACGCAGCATGTGTTCGGCATTACCCACTTCGCCCAGAGTAGCGCGGCAGTCTACAGGCACTTTACGCATTTCGCCGGAGCGCAGACGCAGAGTGGCGTATTCGCCGTCACGAGCTACTACCTGAACGTAAGCACCAGCAGAACGAGCGATCTGGGCGCCTTTACCAGGCTTCATTTCCACAGCGTGAACAACAGAACCCACAGGGATGTTGCGCAGTGGCAGAGCGTTACCGGTCTTGATGTCTGCATCAACGCCAGAAACGACTTTGTCGCCAGCCTGCATGCCTTTGGCAGCCAGGATGTAACGACGCTCACCGTCGGCATACAGCACCAGAGCGATGTTGGCGGTACGGTTTGGATCGTACTCCAGACGCTCAATCTTACCTGGGATACCGTCTTTGTTACGCTTGAAATCGATCAGACGGTAGTGTTGCTTGTGACCACCACCAACGTGACGGGTAGTGATACGACCAGTGTTGTTACGACCACCGCTCTTGGACTTCTTGGCCAGCAGGCCAGCGAAAGGCTTGCCCTTGTGCAGATCGCTGTTAACGATCTTAACAACGCCACGACGACCTGGAGAAGTAGGCTTACACTTAACAATTGCCATGGGTGTTCTCCTTACGCTTCAGCGCCAACGAAGTCGATGTCAGCACCGGCAGCCAGAGTCACATAGGCTTTTTTCCAATCGCTACGACGGCCTACACGGGCACCGTGACGCTTGGTTTTGCCTTTGTTGATCAGGGTGCGCACACCAGCAACTTCAACTTCGAACAGTTTCTCAACGGCAGCTTTGATTTCACTCTTGGTGGCATCGATAGCTACACGGAAAACTACAGTGTTGGTCTTCTCAGCAACCACGGTGCTCTTTTCAGAGATGTGTGGTGCCAGGATAACTTTCAGTAAACGCTCTTCGCGGATCATGCCAGCATCTCCTCGATTTGCTTCACAGCGTCAGCAGTTACCAGAACCTTGTTGAACGCGATCAGGCTTACTGGATCCAGACCTGCTACGTCACGCACGTCAACCTTGTACAGGTTGCGGGCAGCCAGGAACAGGTTCTCATCAACTTCTGCAGTCACAATCAGCACGTCTTCCAGGTCCATAGCTTTCAGCTTGGCCTTCAGCTCTTTAGTTTTAGGAGCTTCAACGGCGAACTGTTCAACTACAACCAGACGCTCTTGACGTACCAGCTCGGACAGAATGCTCATCAGAGCGCCGCGGTACATCTTCTTGTTTACTTTTTGGCTGTGATCTTGGGTTTTAGCAGCGAATGTTACGCCACCACCACGCCACAGTGGACCTTTGATACCGCCGGCACGAGCGCGACCGGTACCTTTCTGGCGCCATGGCTTTTTGCCAGTGCCAGTGATTTCAGCGCGAGTCTTCTGAGCACGAGTGCCCTGACGCGCGTTCGCAGCGTAAGCTACAACTACCTGATGAACCAGTGCTTCGTTAAAGTCACGGCCGAAGGTAGTCTCGGAAACTTCAAGAGCGCGAGAGGCGTCTTTCAATACCAATTCCATTACTATCTCCTCAGACCTTATGCTTTAACAGCTGGCTTGATGATCAGGTCGCCGTTAGTAGCGCCTGGAACGGCACCCTTAACCAGCAGCAGGTTACGCTCAACATCTACACGTACTACGTCCAGATTTTGAGTGGTAACGCGCTCAGCGCCCATATGACCTGACATCTTTTTGCCTTTGAATACACGACCTGGCGTCTGGTTCTGACCGATAGAACCGTTAGCGCGGTGTGACAAAGAGTTACCGTGAGTCATGTCCTGAGTACGGAAGTTCCAGCGCTTAACACCGCCCTGGAAGCCTTTACCTTTGGATTGACCAGTCACGTCAACTTTCTGAACGTCAGCGAAGATCTCTACATTCAGCTCAGCACCAACTTCAATGCCTTCGCCTTCACCTTCGCCCAGACGCATTTCCCACAGACCACGGCCGGCTTCAACGCCTGCCTTGGCAAAGTGGCCAGCTTCTGGCTTAGTAACGCGATGGGCTTTTTTGGCACCAGTTGTAACTTGAAGTGCGCGATAACCGTCGTTTTCCAGAGTCTTCACCTGGGTTACGCGGTTGGCTTCTACTTCGATTACAGTAACAGGGATAGACACGCCATCTTCGGTGAAGATGCGGGTCATGCCCACTTTACGACCAATAAGACCGATAGCCATCTCTACAAACCTCTTATAAGGATCTCTGTTAACCCAAGCTAATCTGGACATCAACGCCAGCAGCGAGATCCAGACGCATCAGTGCGTCAACGGTTTTCTCAGTTGGCTCAACGATGTCAACCAGACGCTTGTGAGTACGCAGTTCGTACTGGTCACGAGCATCTTTATTAACGTGCGGAGAGATCAAAACGGTGAAACGCTCTTTGCGAGTAGGCAGTGGGATAGGACCACGAACCTGAGCGCCAGTGCGCTTAGCAGTTTCAACGATTTCCGCAGTGGACTGATCGATCAAACGATGATCAAATCCTTTCAAGCGGATACGGATTCTTTGGTTCTGCATTGACCAGAGCTCCTAAAATGAACACATAAAAAATCACCCTCTAGCCATTTCCCATCCGGGAAAGACAGAGCGAGATGATTTAACCGTTCGACCCCCAATCGGGGTCGCTGTAGTAGTTACCATGGCTTAAAGCCCGGTCAACTATGTCGCTAACCTGAGTTTGCGAGCGGCTTATTATACACGGCCGGCAGGCAGGATCAAGTCAGTTGCGCAATTCGTCGACAGTTTTCTGTCGTAACGTAAGTAGCGGGGCATTATACGGACTTTTGCACAAATTGCCAGCCTTTTATGCACAGCGCCAAACTCTGCTGAATCCCAATAAAAAAGGCGACCCTGAGGTCGCCTTCTTCCAAGTCTACGAGATTACTCGTGGATCTTGGCTACTACACCAGCACCTACTGTGCGGCCGCCTTCACGGATAGCGAAGCGCAGGCCTTCGTCCATCGCGATTGGGCAAATCAGGGTTACAACCATCTTGATGTTGTCGCCTGGCATTACCATCTCTACGCCTTCTGGCAGTTCGATGGTACCGGTCACGTCAGTTGTACGGAAGTAGAACTGTGGACGGTAGCCTTTGAAGAATGGAGTGTGACGACCACCTTCTTCTTTAGACAGTACGTATACTTCTGATTCGAACTTGGTGTGTGGCTTGATGGTGCCTGGCTTGGACAGAACCTGACCACGCTCAACTTCATCACGCTTGGTACCACGCAGCAGGATACCGCAGTTCTCACCGGCACGACCTTCGTCCAGCAGCTTACGGAACATCTCAACGCCGGTACAAGTAGTCTTGGTGGTATCTTTGATACCTACGATTTCTACTTCTTCACCAACTTTGATGATACCGCGCTCTACACGACCGGTTACTACAGTACCACGGCCAGAGATAGAGAATACGTCTTCGATTGGCATCAGGAATGCTTTGTCGATAGCACGCTCTGGCTCAGGGATGTAAGAATCCAGGGCCTCGGCCAGCTCGATGATCTTGCCTTCCCATGCAGCGTCGCCTTCCAGCGCTTTCAGAGCAGAACCCTGAATTACTGGCAGGTCATCACCTGGGAAGTCGTATTCAGACAGCAGTTCACGAACTTCCATCTCTACCAGTTCCAGCAGCTCTTCGTCATCTACCATGTCACACTTGTTCATGAACACGATGATGAAAGGTACACCTACCTGACGAGACAGCAGGATGTGCTCACGAGTCTGTGGCATTGGGCCGTCAGTCGCAGCTACTACCAGGATAGCGCCGTCCATCTGGGCAGCACCGGTGATCATGTTTTTAACATAGTCAGCGTGGCCTGGGCAGTCTACGTGGGCGTAGTGACGAGTAGGAGTGTCGTACTCGATGTGAGAGGTGTTGATGGTAATACCACGCTCACGCTCTTCTGGGGCGTTGTCGATCTGAGAGAAGTCCTTCGCCTCACCACCGTAGGTCTTAGCCAGTACGTGAGAGATAGCAGCGGTCAGAGTGGTTTTACCATGGTCAACGTGACCGATGGTGCCCACGTTTACGTGGGGTTTAGTACGTTCGAATTTAGCTTTAGCCACGATATATTCCTTTCTTTTCAGAAATACCCGTCAATACGAGCGGGCAATATCAGTTAATATAACAGTTACACCCTTGCTGGACATCAGCTGCGGGCTTCAATAACTGCCTTTGCTATGTTCTGCGGCGCGTCGGCGTACTTAAAGAACTCCATGGAGTATGACGCACGACCCTGAGTTGCAGAGCGCAAATCAGTCGCATAACCAAACATTTCAGACAGAGGCACCACGGCATGGACTATCTTAACGCCACCGACGCCATCGTCCATACCTTCAATCAGACCACGACGACGGTTCAGATCACCTACTACGTCACCCATGTAGTCTTCAGGGGTAGTTACCTCTACCTTCATGCAAGGCTCGAGCAACACAGGGTTCGCCTCGAGCGCGCCCTTTTTGAAGCCCATTGAACCTGCAACTTTGAAGGCCATTTCGTTCGAGTCCACATCGTGGTAGGAGCCATCGAACAGGGTGACCTTCACGTCCAGCACAGGGAAGCCGGCGAGTACACCGTTCTTCATCTGCTCCTGGATACCCTTGTCAACGGCAGGGATGTATTCCTTGGGAACCACACCACCCACGATTTCGTTGACAAATTCATAGCCGGCGCCATCTTCGTTGGGCTCGATACGCAACCAGACATGACCAAACTGGCCACGACCACCGGATTGACGTACGAACTTACCTTCGGCTTCGACCTTGGCACGGATAGTTTCGCGGTAAGCCACCTGAGGCTTACCCACGTTACACTCGACGTTAAATTCGCGACGCATACGGTCAACGATAATGTCCAAGTGTAGCTCACCCATACCAGAAATCAGAGTTTGACCAGACTCAGCGTCAGTCTCAACCCGGAAAGACGGATCTTCAGCAGCCAGCTTTTGCAGCGCGATACCCATCTTGTCCTGGTCGGCCTTGGAGCGCGGCTCCACGGCAATCGTGATCACAGGCTCTGGAAACTCCATACGTTCCAAGACCACCTTATTGTCTGAATCACACAGGGTATCACCCGTAGTAACTTCTTTCAGACCAATAGCGGCGGCAATATCACCGGCACGTACTTCTTTGAGTTCAGTACGATCGTTGGCGTGCATCTGCACGATACGACCAATACGCTCACGCTTTTGCTTGACCGAGTTGTACACGGAAGCGCCGGATTCCAGCACACCGGAGTACACACGGATAAAGGTCAAGGTACCCACGAATGGGTCAGTAGCAATCTTGAATGCCAGTGCGGAGAAAGGCGCGTTGTCGTCAGCGTGACGCTCAACTTCTTTCTCGTAATCATCGATACCCTTAATGGCGGGCACATCGACAGGAGCTGGCAAGTACTCAACAACGGCATCCAGCACTGCTTGCACGCCTTTATTCTTGAAGGCACTGCCACAGGTGGCCAGAACGATTTCGTTGTTGATAGTACGCTGGCGCAGTGCGGCCTTGATTTCAGCTTCGGTCAGCTCGCCTGTTTCCAGGTACTTTTCCATCAGCTCTTCAGTCGCTTCGGCGGCACTCTCTACCAGGTACTCACGCATCTCAGTGGCTTTATCCAGGAGATCCGCAGGAATATCTTCATAGGTGAAGGTCATCCCCTGGTCCGCTTCGTTCCAGTTGATGGCTTTCATCTTGATAAGGTCAATCACGCCTTTAAAGTGTTCTTCCGCACCAATGTTCAATTGGATAGGGACACAGGTCGCACCCAGACGCTTACGGATCTGGTTGCATACGCGATCGAAATCAGCACCGGCACGGTCCATCTTGTTAACGAACACCATGCGTGGCACGCCGTACTTGTTGGCCTGACGCCATACAGTCTCTGACTGAGGCTCAACGCCTGAGGCGCCACAGAAAACCACGACGGCACCGTCGAGTACGCGCAAAGAGCGCTCTACTTCAATGGTGAAGTCAACGTGTCCGGGGGTGTCGATGATGTTGATGCGGTGTTCGGTGAACTGAGCGTCCATACCGCGCCAGAAGGTGGTTACGGCAGCCGAGGTAATGGTAATACCACGTTCCTGCTCCTGAACCATCCAGTCAGTGGTCGCGGCACCATCGTGTACTTCACCGATTTTATGAGACAGGCCAGTGTAAAACAGCACACGCTCGGTGGTGGTAGTTTTGCCTGCATCAACATGAGCACAAATACCGATGTTACGGTAACGCTCAATGGGAGTTGTACGAGCCACGATAATAATCCTCTATACCGGAAAGGCTTCCGGCAAAATCCGTAGTGGCGAGGACAGCCGAGGCTGTCCTCGCCATTTTTATTACCAGCGGTAATGAGCGAACGCTTTGTTCGCTTCGGCCATGCGGTGAACGTCTTCACGTTTCTTCACTGCAGTGCCTTTGTTGTCGGATGCATCCAGCATTTCGCCGGCCAGACGCAGAGCCATAGATTTTTCACCACGCTTACGAGCAGCTTCAACCAACCAGCGCATCGCCAGAGCGTTGCGACGTACTGGACGGACTTCACAAGGAACCTGGTAAGTAGAACCACCAACACGGCGGGACTTAACTTCAACAGAAGGACGAACGTTGTCCAGAGCAGCTTCCAGGATCACCAGGTGATCGGCGCCTTTCTTCTCGGCAACTACATCCAGAGCCTTGTAAATGATTTTTTCAGCGACGGACTTCTTACCGTCTTGCATAATGACGTTGATGAACTTAGCCAGCAACTCACTATTGAACTTTGGATCAGGCAGGATCTTGCGCTGACCTACTACGCGACGTCTTGGCATAACAATTCTCCGTATGCTTCAGGTATTTCCAAAACTGGAAGTATTAAAAAAAAGCTTGGCCTTACTTAACGGATAACCATTAAGACTTAGGACGCTTGGCACCGTACTTAGAACGAGCCTGGCGGCGAGCGTTCACACCAGCACAGTCCAGAGCGCCACGAATGGTGTGATAGCGAACACCTGGCAGGTCTTTAACACGACCGCCACGGATCAGGATCACACTGTGCTCCTGCAGGTTGTGGCCTTCACCGCCGATGTATGAAGTAACTTCAAAACCGTTGGTCAAACGCACACGAGCTACTTTACGCAGTGCAGAGTTTGGTTTCTTAGGGGTGGTGGTGTACACACGAGTACAAACACCACGCTTCTGTGGGCACGCTTCCAGCGCTGGCACGTTAGTCTTGTCGACTTTAGGTGCACGTGGCTTACGTACCAACTGATTTACAGTTGCCATTTATTGCTCCGTTTAGTTGAAAAAGCTCAACGTAAGGGTGTAAAAATCTAATCCCACAGTAGTGGGACGCGGAATTTTAGAAAGGTCGAGGCAAACTGTCAAGAAATAGCCAACTATTGAGGCCTTATGGACACAAAAAAGGCGCCCGAGGGCGCCTTTTTTACAGAGTGGTAACTTACTCCTGGCTTCCGGCCAGATTCAGCAGGTCCGCCAGGTTCTGCTCAGCTTCGCTGGCAGTAATGGTCGGAGCCGCAGTTTCTTCACCGGCAGCACGCGCCTTGGCGCGATTCTTGTGGTAAGCGAAACCGGTACCGGCTGGGATCAGACGACCCACAATCACGTTCTCTTTCAGACCACGCAGGTTGTCAGACTTGCCGCCAACAGCTGCTTCGGTCAGAACGCGGGTGGTTTCCTGGAACGAGGCCGCAGAGATGAAGGACTCAGTCGCCAGAGACGCCTTGGTAATACCCAGCAGTTCGCGTTCGAACTTGGCTGGCAGCTTACCGGCAGCTTCCAGATCGCGGTTGGCAATCTTCACGCGTGCCACTTCTACCTGTTCACCTTCCAGGAACTCGGAATCACCGGCCTGGGTGATGATGCACTTACGCAGCATCTGGCGAATGATCACCTCGATGTGCTTGTCGTTGATCTTTACACCCTGCAGACGGTAAACGTCCTGTACTTCGTTCACGATGTAGTTGGCCACGTTGTGGATGCCACGCAGACGCAGAATGTCATGGGCTGACTCTGGGCCGTCGGCGATAACTTCACCACGCTCAACCTTTTCACCTTCGAACACGTTCAGGTTACGCCACTTAGGAATCATTTCCTCGTAAGCATCGCCACCGTCATTCGGGGTGATAACCAGACGGCGCTTACCCTTGGTTTCTTTACCGAAGGAGATAGTACCGCTGATTTCGGCCAGGATCGCAGGCTCTTTCGGACGACGGGCTTCGAACAGGTCAGCAACCCGTGGCAGACCACCGGTGATGTCGCGGGTCTTGGACGATTCCTGAGGAATACGTGCCAGGGCGTCACCCACGCTGATCTTGGCGTTGTCGTCCAGGTTCACGATCGCGTTGCCTGGCAGGAAGTACTGCGCAGGAACGTCTGTGCCTGGGATAGTCAGGTCGTTGCCGTTGTCATCTACCAGACGAACTGCTGGACGCATTTCTTTACCGGCAGAGGTACGCTGACCCACGTCCAGTACCACGATTGAAGACAGACCGGTCAGTTCGTCGGTCTGACGGGTAATGGTTACACCGTCAATCATGTCTACGAACTTAATGCTACCCGCCACTTCAGTGATGATTGGGTGAGTGTGCGGATCCCAGTTCGCAATGATCTGGCCGGCATTCACCTCAGCACCTTCTTTGGTGTCGAGCACGGTACCGTATGGTACCTTGTAGCGCTCTTTCTCACGACCCAGCTCATCAATGATGGCCAGCTCAGAAGAACGAGACACGATAACCAGTTTGCCGTCGCTGTTGGTAACGTACTTGGCGTTGTGCAGCTTCAGGGTACCGGCGTTCTTCACCTGTACGCTGTTTTCGGCAGACGCTCGAGACGCCGCACCACCGATGTGGAACGTACGCATCGTCAGCTGTGTACCTGGTTCACCGATTGACTGAGCGGCAACCACACCGATGGCCTCACCCATGTTGATGATGTGACCACGGGCCAGGTCACGGCCGTAACACTTGGCACACACACCAAAGTCGGTTTCACAGGTAATTACCGAGCGAACCTGTACTTCGTCAACGCTGTGCTGTTCGAGCTTGTCACACCAGGCTTCGTCCAGCAGAGTGTTGCGAGGTGCCAGCACTTCGTCAGTACCTGGGTACATCACATCTTCGGCAACCACACGGCCCAGCACGCGCTCACGCAGCGGCTCAACCACGTCACCACCTTCAATCAGCGGCTTCATGGACAGACCTTCGGTCGCGCCACAGTCGTCTTCGATGATCACCAGATCCTGAGCCACGTCTACCAGACGACGAGTCAGGTAACCGGAGTTCGCTGTCTTAAGTGCGGTATCCGCCAGACCCTTACGGGCACCGTGGGTAGAGATAAAGTACTGGAGTACGTTCAGACCTTCACGGAAGTTCGCCACGATGGGCGTTTCGATGATGGAGCCGTCTGGCTTGGCCATCAGACCACGCATACCCGCCAACTGACGGATCTGAGCGGCACTACCCCGTGCGCCTGAGTCGGCCATCATATAGATGCTGTTGAACGACTTCTGCTTTTCTTCTTCGCCATGACGGTTGATCACTGTCTCGGAAGACAGGTTTTCCATCATCGCTTTGGACACCTTCTCGTTGGCACTTGCCCAGATGTCGATGACCTTGTTGTAACGCTCACCGGCGGTTACCAGACCAGACTGGAACTGCTCCTGGATCTCGATAACTTCGGCTTCGGCATCGGCCACCAGAGAGTATTTCTCTTCTGGGATCACCATGTCGTTGATACCCACAGAGGCACCGGAGATGGTGGCGTACTGGAAACCGGTGTACATCAGTTGGTCAGCGAAGATAACGGTATCTTTCAGACCCAGCTGACGGTAACAGGTGTTCAGCAGCTTGGAGATCTGCTTCTTGCCCATGTCCTGGTTAACCAGGTCGAAAGACAGACCGGCTGGCAGGATTTGAGACAGGATGGCACGACCTACAGTGGTGTCCACGATACGACGCTGCTTGGTACGCTCACCGTTTTCACCAATGATGGTTTCGGTAATACGTACTTTCACGCGGGCGTGCAGCTCGGCAGCACCTACGCGGTAAGCTTTTTCAGCTTCAGCAACAGACTCGAACGCCATGGCTTCACCGCGACCGTTTACACGCTCACGGCTGATGTAGTACAGACCCAATACCACGTCCTGAGACGGAACGATGATTGGCTCACCGTTGGCTGGCGACAGGATGTTGTTGGTAGACATCATCAGCGCACGGGCTTCCAGCTGAGCTTCCAGAGTCAGAGGTACGTGTACCGCCATCTGGTCACCGTCGAAGTCGGCGTTGTATGCCGCACACACCAATGGGTGCAGTTGGATTGCCTTACCTTCAATCAGTACAGGTTCGAACGCCTGAATACCCAGACGGTGCAGTGTTGGTGCACGGTTGAGCATCACTGGGTGTTCGCGGATCACTTCATCCAGTACGTCCCATACCTCGGCAACTTCACGCTCTACCATCTTCTTGGCGGCTTTGATGGTGGTGGCCAGGCCACGACCTTCCAGCTTGCCGTAGATGAAGGGCTTGAACAGCTCGAGAGCCATTTTCTTCGGCAGACCGCACTGATGCAGACGCAGAGTAGGACCTACGGTAATTACCGAACGGCCTGAGTAGTCAACGCGTTTACCCAGCAGGTTCTGACGGAAACGACCTTGCTTACCCTTGATCATGTCGGCCAGGGACTTCAGAGGACGCTTGTTAGAGCCGGTGATGGCACGGCCACGACGGCCGTTGTCCAGCAGCGCATCCACAGATTCCTGCAGCATACGCTTTTCGTTGCGTACGATGATGTCTGGCGCAGCCAGATCCAGCAGACGCTTCAGACGGTTGTTACGGTTGATCACGCGGCGATACAGATCGTTCAGATCCGAAGTCGCAAAACGACCGCCGTCCAGCGGAACCAACGGACGCAGATCCGGTGGCAGAACTGGCAGCACTTTCAGGATCATCCACTCTGGCTTGTTGCCAGAGGTGTAGAAGGCTTCAATCAGCTTCAGACGCTTGGTCACTTTCTTGCGACGGGTCTCTGAGTTGATAGAAGGCAGCTCTTCGCGCATCTGCTCGATTTCTTTCTCGAGGTCGATGGCACGCAGCAGATCCAGTACGGCTTCGGCGCCCATCTTGGCTTCGAATTCGTCACCGTATTCTTCCAGCGCATCCAGGTAGTTTTCTTCGGTCAGCATCTGACCGCGCTCCAGGCTGGTCATGCCTGGCTCGATTACTACGTAAGATTCAAAATACAGCACGCGCTCGATGTCACGCAGTGTCATATCCAGCATCAGACCGATACGGGACGGCAGTGACTTCAAGAACCAGATGTGGGCAACTGGGCTGGCCAGTTCGATGTGACCCATGCGCTCACGACGCACCTTGGTCTGGGTAACTTCAACGCCACACTTCTCACAGATAACACCGCGGTGCTTCAGACGCTTGTACTTACCACACAGACACTCGTAGTCCTTCACAGGACCAAAGATACGGGCACAGAACAGACCTTCACGCTCAGGCTTGAAGGTACGGTAGTTGATGGTTTCTGGCTTTTTAACTTCACCAAAAGACCATGAACGGATCAGGTCAGGCGAAGCCAGACCAATCTTGATACCTTCAAACTCTTCGGTCTTACCCTGCTGTTTCAGAAACTTTAATAAGTCTTTCACGTTTCTCTCCTGAAGGAGTTAAACCAGGTGCCCGTCCCTGCAGACGGGACACCGTGTTAATTGCCAAACGCGCTTGGCGCCCTGTTACTCTTGATCCAGCTCGATGTTGATACCGAGCGAACGGATCTCCTTCAGCAGTACGTTGAAGGACTCAGGCATACCAGGTTGCATCTGGTGGTTTCCGTCCACGATGTTCTTATACATCTGTGTACGGCCGTTCACGTCATCGGACTTAACAGTGAGCATTTCCTGGAGGGTGTACGCAGCACCGTATGCTTCCAGGGCCCACACTTCCATCTCACCGAAACGCTGACCACCAAACTGGGCCTTACCGCCGAGTGGCTGCTGGGTAACCAGACTGTAAGAACCGGTAGAACGGGCGTGCATCTTGTCGTCGACCAAGTGGTTCAGCTTGAGCATGTACATGTAACCTACAGTTACTTCACGCTCGAAGGCATTACCAGTACGACCATCAAACAGACGCAGCTGACCAGAAGTCGGCAGGCCAGCGAGTTCGAGCATCTGCTTGATCTCTTTCTCTTTGGCGCCGTCGAACGCTGGAGTCGCAGTTGGCAGACCATCTTTCAGGTGCTTGGCCAGGCGGATAACTTCTTCGTCGGTAAAGGACTCGATATCCACTTTCTGCTGGGTTTCACCCAGATCGTAAGCCTGCTTGATATAGCCACGCAGCTCGGCCACTTCACGCTGCTCTTCGAGCATGGCTTGAATGCGGTTACCGATACCCTTGGCAGCAGCGCCCATGTGAACTTCCAGAACCTGACCGATGTTCATACGAGATGGTACACCGAGTGGGTTCAGTACGATGTCCACAGGGTTACCCTGCTCGTCGTATGGCATATCTTCGATAGGACAGATCTTGGAGATCACACCCTTGTTACCGTGACGACCGGCCATCTTGTCACCAGGCTGGATGGTACGCTTAACCGCCAGGTAAACCTTAACGATCTTGAGTACGCCTGGAGCCAGGTCATCGCCCTGGGTGATCTTGCGACGCTTGTGCTCAAACTTCTTGTCGAAGTCGGCTTTCAGCTCTTCATGCTGTTCGGCCAGTTGCTCAAGTTCAGTCTGCTTGGTCTCGTCATCGATAACCTGAGTCAGCAGTTCCTTGCGTGGAATGGCATCCAGCTGGGCCTGAGTGTAACCACCGGCAAGCAGCAGGTTACGGGCACGGCTCAGAACGCCTTCTTCGAGGATCTTGAACTCTTCGGACAGGTCCTTACGGGCCTGGGCGATGTGCATCTCTTCGATTTCGATGGCACGCTTGTCTTTCTCAACGCCGTCACGGGTAAATACCTGAACGTCGATTACGGTACCCGTCACTGAGTTAGGAACGCGCAGAGAGCTGTCCTTAACATCAGAGGCCTTTTCACCGAAGATGGCGCGCAGCAGTTTCTCTTCTGGAGTCAGCTGGGTTTCGCCTTTTGGCGTTACCTTACCAACCAGAATGTCGCCACCTTTGACTTCAGCACCGATGTAAACGATACCGGACTCATCGAGCTTAGACAGCGCAGACTCACCCACGTTTGGAATGTCAGCGGTGATCTCTTCGCTACCAAGCTTGGTATCACGGGCGATACAAGACAGTTCCTGAATGTGAATGGTGGTGAAACGGTCGTCTTGAACTACACGCTCAGAGATGAGGATGGAGTCTTCGAAGTTGTAACCGTTCCATGGCATGAACGCCACGCGCATGTTCTGACCCAGAGCCAGGTCGCCAAGGTCAGTAGAAGGACCGTCAGCCAGTACGTCACCGCGCACGATTGGGTCGCCTACCTGACAGCATGGACGCTGGTTGATACAGGTGTTCTGGTTAGAACGGGTGTATTTGGTCAGGTTGTAGATGTCGATACCGGCTTCGCCTGGGCGCAGCTCGTCTTCGTTAACCTTCACCACGATGCGGCTGGCATCAACGTAGTCAATCACACCGCCACGCTTGGCAGCGACTACTACGCCTGAGTCCACAGCCAGAGCACGTTCAATACCGGTACCTACCAGCGGCTTTTCAGAGCGCAGGGTTGGAACGGCCTGACGTTGCATGTTCGCGCCCATGAGTGCGCGGTTGGCGTCGTCGTGTTCAAGGAACGGGATCAGAGACGCTGCGACAGAGATGATCTGTTGTGGCGATACGTCCATGTACTGGATGTCAGAGGCGCGCATAAAGGTAGATTCACCCTTATGACGACAGGCAACCTGTTCTTCCAGGATGCGACCTTCGCCGTCCAGCTCGATGTTGGCCTGTGCAATCACATAGCGGCCTTCTTCGATGGCTGACAGGTATTCAACGTCGTCGGTTACAACGCCATCAACCACTTTACGGTATGGAGTTTCCAGGAAGCCGTAAGAGTTGGTGCGGGCGAAGGTAGCCAGCGAGTTGATCAGACCAATGTTTGGACCTTCAGGGGTCTCAATTGGACACAGACGACCGTAGTGAGTTGGGTGTACGTCGCGGACTTCGAAGCCGGCGCGCTCACGGGTCAGACCGCCTGGACCCAGGGCAGAAATACGGCGCTTGTGGGTTACTTCAGACAGCGGGTTGTTCTGGTCCATAAACTGAGACAGCTGAGAAGAACCGAAGAACTCTTTCACTGCAGCAGAAATTGGCTTGGCGTTGATGAGGTCCTGAGGCATCAGCTCGTTCAGGTCGCCCAGAGACAGACGCTCACGTACAGCGCGCTCAACACGTACCAGACCTACACGGAACTGGTTCTCAGCCATTTCGCCCACAGAGCGGATACGACGGTTACCCAGGTGGTCGATATCGTCCACTTCGTCGTTACCGTTACGGATTTCGATGATCTTCTTCATCACCGCAACGATATCGTCGTTAGACAGTACGCCAGTGCCCACGTCATCGGCAATTTCCAGACGACGGTTGAACTTCATACGACCTACTTTGGACAGGTCATAACGTTCTTCGCTGAAGAACAGGTTCTGGAACAGGGCTTCGGCAGCGTCCTTGGTTGGTGGCTCGCCAGGACGCATCATGCGATAGATTTCAACCAATGCCTCGAGGCGGTTGGTGGTGGAATCGATACGCAGGGTGTCGGAGATGTAGGCACCGTGGTCCAGCTCGTTGATATAGAGCGTGGAGATATCCTTGATACCGGCCAGCGACAGCTGAGCCAGATCTTCCAGACGGATTTCGTTGTTGGCAGTCACCAACACTTCACCGGTATCCGGATCGATATAGTCCTGGGCAGCAATCTTACCAACGATGTACTCAACCGGTACTTCCAGTTCAGTGGTGTTGGTTTTTTCCAGCTGGCGGATATGACGGGCAGTGATACGACGGCCCTTTTCGACCACGATGTTGCCTTCGGCATCTTTGATGTCGTAGCTGGCGGTTTCACCGCGCAGACGCTCAGGCAGCAGCTTCATCACCAAAGAATCTTTCTTGATGGTGAAGTCTACGCGCTCAAAGAAGAGATCCAGGATGTCCTGGGTAGAAAACTCCAGGGCACGCAGGATAATGGTTGCCGGCAGTTTACGACGACGGTCGATACGAACGAACAAAGCGTCCTTCGGATCGAATTCGAAGTCCAGCCAGGAACCACGGTAAGGGATAATACGCGCGTTATACAGCACCTTGCCTGAAGAGTGAGTCTTACCACGGTCGTGGTCGAAGAACACACCGGGAGAGCGGTGCAGCTGAGAAACGATAACACGCTCGGTACCGTTGATAACGAAAGTACCGTTTTCAGTCATCAGAGGGATATCCCCCATGTAGACTTCTTGTTCTTTAATGTCTTTAACCGTGCCGGGAGCGGCTTCACGGTCAAACAATACCATGCGCAGTTTTACGCGCAGGGGGGCAGAATAAGTAACGCCACGGATCTGGCATTCTTTCACATCAAATACAGGCTCACCCAGCTTATAGCTGACATATTGCAGCTCGGAGTTACCGGAAAAGCTCTTGATGGGGAAAACGCTGCGGAAGGCGGCTTCCAAACCGCGCTCACCGGTAGGATCTTGATCGGTGAACTTCTTGAAAGAATCTAACTGAATAGACAACAGGTAAGGGATGTCCAGTACTTGCGGACGCTTACCAAAGTCTTTGCGAATACGCTTCTTTTCAGAATAGGAGTAAACCATGGGTTTCCTCTTGCTTGCGAGATGTGACCAAGACTGAACTAACTCTTTGTTAATCCAGCACGTTTGCCCATCACCGTTGAAGGCAAGAACCTAACCAATAATCACTGCTAGGGACTGCAGACTTTGGCGATAAACGGTGAAAAAAAATCGCCGGCGCTTACAGCGCAAAAAAGGCCGACGGCTAAAAAACCGTCAGCCTCCATCCGGGGACTAACCCGAATGTTGTAAGCTAAAGAATAGCTTACTTGATCTCTACTTGAGCGCCAGCTTCTTCCAGCTCTTTCTTCAGAGCTTCGGCTTCTTCTTTAGAAACAGCTTCTTTAACGGCTACTGGAGCAGCTTCAGCCATAGCTTTGGCTTCTTTCAGACCCAGACCGGTAGCGCCACGGATGGCCTTGATCACGCCAACTTTGTTGTCGCCGTGAGAGGTCAGAACTACGTCGAACTCGGTCTTCTCTTCAGCAGCAGCGCCAGCATCAGCAGCACCACCGGCAACTACGGCAGCAGCGGCAGAAACACCGAACTTCTCTTCCATAGCTTCGATCAGTTCAACAACTTCCATTACAGACATAGCTGCAAAGGCTTCGAGGATTTGGTCTTTAGTGATAGACATAACAAAAATTTCCTAATGTTCTGAATTCAATTAATTCAAGCAACCAGCTTAAAATTAAGCGGCTTCTTGTTTTTGATCGCGCAGTGCAGCCAGTGTACGAACGAACTTGCCAGCAGATGCTTCCTTCATAGTCATCATCAGCTGTGCCAGTGCTTCTTCGTAAGTTGGCAGTTTTGCCAAACGATCAATGTCAGCTGCAGGGATGAAGTTCCCTTCGAAAGCTGCACCTTTAACTTCGAATTTGGCTTGCTCTTTCGCGAAGTCTTTCAGCAGACGTGCGGCGGCACCTGGGTGCTCGTTAGAGAAAGCAATCAAAGTTGGGCCAGTGAACACTTCGCTCAGGCACTCAAAAGCAGTACCTTCAACTGCGCGACGAGCCAGAGTGTTACGTACTACACGTACGTACACGCCGTTGGCGCGAGCAGTTTTACGCAGAGTGGTCATGGCGCCTACAGTAACACCGCGAGAATCGGCAACTACTGCAGACAGTGCACCTTTGGCAGCTTCGTTGACTTCAGCAACAATCGCTTTTTTGTCTTCGAGTCTTAATGCCATTGGCTATACTCCTGGATTCTACCCGGGAAAACCCGGAATTTACCTACCCACCCGAGGGTGAGTGACTTACGGTGCAGAGTATCCAGCAGAAAAAATCTAAACTGGGGACTGTCACCGTCTACGCAGGAAATTAAGTGAATCTAATGATTTACACCTGCGGTCTTGGACGGAAACCCGCGTTTGTCAGGGACAAAAAACGGGCTTCAACCCACAAAAGTGCGCGCATTATAGATTAATGCGCGCCCCTTGTAAAATTAAGCAGTGGCTTCCAGGGTGTTCTGGTCAACAGAAACACCGGCACCCATAGTGGTGGAAATGCTCACTTTCTTAACGTACTGGCCCTTGGCAGCAGCTGGCTTTTGCTTCTTCAGAGCAACCAGCAGAGCTTCCAGGTTTTCTTTCAGCTTAACAGAATCGAAATCAACCTTACCGATAGTGGTGTGGATGATACCGTTCTTGTCGTTGCGATAGCGAACCTGACCAGCTTTGGCATTCTTAACGGCTTCAGCAACGTTAGGAGTTACAGTGCCAGTCTTAGGGTTAGGCATCAGACCACGTGGGCCGAGGATTTGACCCAGCATACCTACAACGCGCATTGCATCTGGAGAAGCAATAACTACGTCGAAGTTCATTTCGCCAGCTTTCACCTGCTCAGCCAGATCTTCCATACCAACCAGCTCAGCACCAGCTTCTTTAGCGGCTTCCGCGTTGGCACCCTGAGTGAACACGGCTACACGTACGTCACGACCAGTACCGTGTGGCAGAACGATGGCGCCACGAACGTTTTGGTCAGATTTACGTGGGTCTACGCCCAGGTTTACAGCAACGTCTACGCTCTCAACGAACTTGGCAGTAGCCAGTTCTTTCAGCAGAGTGATAGCTTCGTTGATGTCGTAAGCTTTGGTAGCGTCCACTTTCTCGCGGATTACGCGCATGCGTTTAGTCAGCTTAGCCATTCTATTAGTCCTCTACTACCAAGCCCATTGAACGTGCAGTACCTTCGATTGAGCGAGTCATCGCTTCAACGTCAGCACCAGTCATGTCAGCTGCTTTCAGTTCAGCGATTTCCTGAACTTTAGCACGCTTGATAGTACCCACTTTCTGGGTGTTAGGACGGCTAGAACCTGATTTCAGGCCAGCAGCCTGCTTGAGCAGGAATGAAGCTGGAGGCGTCTTGGTTTCGAAAGTGAATGAGCGATCGCTGTACACAGTGATCACTACAGGGATAGGCATGCCCTTTTCCATTTTTTCTGTACGGGCGTTAAACGCTTTACAGAACTCCATGATGTTCACACCTTTTTGACCCAGAGCTGGACCAACTGGTGGTGAAGGGTTTGCAGATCCGGATTTTACTTGCAGCTTAATATAAGCTTCAATTTTCTTTGCCATCTGATTTTCCTCAGTTTGGGTTCAAACGCTCCAAGCAACATGCGAGGGGCTCCCCGAAAACAACGGGTGCGGATTATATAGAAATCCGCACCCGTTGCCAAACGGATTTTGTATTTTATTTAATCAGCTTTTTTCAACCTGATTAAAGTCCAATTCAACCGGTGTAGAACGACCGAAGATCATAACAGACACTTTTACGCGGCTCTTGTCATAATCCACTTCTTCTACGGTACCGTTGAAGTCAGCGAATGGGCCATCGACCACACGCACCACTTCACCGGGTTCGTACATAACGCGATGAGTCGGAGACTCGGTGGTTTCCTGCAGACGACGCAGGATGGCATCGGCTTCACGGTCAGTGATAGGCGCTGGACGGTCTGAAGTACCGCCGATAAAGCCCATCACACGTGGGATGCTCTTCACCAGGTGCCAGGAATCATCGTTCATTTCCATTTGCACCAGTACGTAGCCGGGGAAAAACTTACGCTCGCTCTTGCGACGCTGACCGGCACGCATTTCAACTACTTCTTCGGTCGGCACCAGCACTTCACCGAAATATTGCTCCATGCCGTGCATCTTGATGTGCTCGACCAGAGACTTGGCTACACGCCCCTCATAACCAGAGAAAGCCTGTACCACATACCATCTTTTCTTTGCTTCTTTAGCTTCAGTCATCGAGTTATACACCGGTGATCAAATTAACGATTTTCAGCAGCAACGCATCCAGACCCCAAAGGATCAGTGCCAGTACGGCGGTTGCGGCCAGCACGATGAAGGTGGTGTTCAAGGCTTCCTGACGGGTAGGCCAAACCACTTTTTTCACTTCGATGTGAGACTCACGGGCAAATGCCAGTGCCTGCTTTCCTTTCACGGTCTGCAGAGCAATAAATCCGGCAATAGCAAAGGCCACGATCACACCCAGAGCACGCACGACCACGCTGGCCTCGCTGTACATCTGGTTACCCACTACGGCAGCTGCCAGCAGCAGTATGGCTATGCCCCACTTTACGATATCCAGAGAACTGCCCTGGTTTTCAGTATTTGTCGTCATCGGTTAATTCCGTTACTCACTACGGCCTGAGCTAGGTATCCCCTTTCGGGATCCGCCTGTCCGAATTTCCCCTTAAAGATACCTTTTTATCGGCTCGGGGCTCAAAAATCGGCCATAGATTGTATTCTTATTCAGCTTGCTTAGCAAGGCCACAACTCCCGGTTAAGCCGCTGTGAATCAAGTTTATTGTACTTTGAAAAAACAAAAGGCGACCCTGAGGTCGCCTTCTTCCAAGTCTACGAGATTACTCGTGGATCTTGGCTACTACACCAGCACCTACTGTGCGGCCGCCTTCACGGATAGCGAAGCGCAGGCCTTCGTCCATCGCGATTGGGCAAATCAGGGTTACAACCATCTTGATGTTGTCGCCTGGCATTACCATCTCTACGCCTTCTGGCAGTTCGATGGTACCGGTCACGTCAGTTGTACGGAAGTAGAACTGTGGACGGTAGCCTTTGAAGAATGGAGTGTGACGACCACCTTCTTCTTTAGACAGTACGTATACTTCTGATTCGAACTTGGTGTGTGGCTTGATGGTGCCTGGCTTGGACAGAACCTGACCACGCTCAACTTCATCACGCTTGGTACCACGCAGCAGGATACCGCAGTTCTCACCGGCACGACCTTCGTCCAGCAGCTTACGGAACATCTCAACGCCGGTACAAGTAGTCTTGGTGGTATCTTTGATACCTACGATTTCTACTTCTTCACCAACTTTGATGATACCGCGCTCTACACGACCGGTTACTACAGTACCACGGCCAGAGATAGAGAATACGTCTTCGATTGGCATCAGGAATGCTTTGTCGATAGCACGCTCTGGCTCAGGGATGTAAGAATCCAGGGCCTCGGCCAGCTCGATGATCTTGCCTTCCCATGCAGCGTCGCCTTCCAGCGCTTTCAGAGCAGAACCCTGAATTACTGGCAGGTCATCACCTGGGAAGTCGTATTCAGACAGCAGTTCACGAACTTCCATCTCTACCAGTTCCAGCAGCTCTTCGTCATCTACCATGTCACACTTGTTCATGAACACGATGATGAAAGGTACACCTACCTGACGAGACAGCAGGATGTGCTCACGAGTCTGTGGCATTGGGCCGTCAGTCGCAGCTACTACCAGGATAGCGCCGTCCATCTGGGCAGCACCGGTGATCATGTTTTTAACATAGTCAGCGTGGCCTGGGCAGTCTACGTGGGCGTAGTGACGAGTAGGAGTGTCATACTCGATGTGAGAGGTGTTGATGGTAATACCACGCTCACGCTCTTCTGGGGCGTTGTCGATCTGAGAGAAGTCCTTCGCCTCACCACCGTAGGTCTTAGCCAGTACGTGAGAGATAGCAGCGGTCAGAGTGGTTTTACCATGGTCAACGTGACCGATGGTGCCCACGTTTACGTGGGGTTTAGTACGTTCGAATTTAGCTTTAGCCATGGTATTGCCTCAATCCAAGAGTCTTGGTGATGAAAACCTGCATATAGAAAAAATCCGATGCCATCAAATGACATCGAACCGTTTGTTTAGATAAAAGGCAGCATGTTAAGAGAGGCTGGTGCTGATAGGCAGAATCGAACTGCCGACCTCATCCTTACCAAGGATGCGCTCTACCGACTGAGCTATATCAGCATCTCTTACATTTTGGAGCGGGCAGCGGGAATCGAACCCGCGTTATCAGCTTGGAAGGCTGGAGTAATACCATTATACGATGCCCGCGCAACCTAACTGTAGGCTACCTAGTACCTAGAAAATGGTGGAGGGAGAAGGATTCGAACCTTCGAAGGCGGAGCCGTCAGATTTACAGTCTGATCCCTTTGGCCACTCGGGAACCCCTCCAAGAAAATGGTGCCGGCACCAAGAGTCGAACTCGGGACCTACTGATTACAAGTCAGTTGCTCTACCAACTGAGCTATGCCGGCATGTCATTTCGGTAGCGGATATTAGGTAAATGTGGCTTGGGTTGCAATAGAAAAATCGAATTTCAACCAAAAAAAATGCCAAGCGGCGCTTTTTTGCACGCCAATTTACACTGCCTATGACAAATTGCTTCTGTCAGTGCACAAAAGCCGTTGAACTATTGTTAAAGCACCATAGCTGTTGTACTGTGCGCAGCCTAAGGCGAGGAATTTGAATGATTAATAACCAGACGCAAGAAGCGCTTTATCTCGACTTCGACCGAGCGCGCTGGGCAGAGTTGAGAAACTCCGTTCCCCTGACACTGAGCGAAGCCGATCTGACACGGTTACGCGGTATTAACGAACGCATTTCTCTGTCTGAAGTAACCGACATCTATCTGCCCCTTAGCAGACTGCTTAATCTCATCGTCGGTGCGCGTCAGCAGCGCGGCCTGGTATTGAATCAGTTCCTGGGTAACAAGCAACCCGATAGCCCTTACGTCATCAGTATCGCCGGCAGTGTGGCCGTGGGTAAAAGCACCACCGCCCGTATTTTGCAGGCCTTGTTGAAGCAATGGCCCGAACATCCCAAAGTGGACCTGGTCACCACCGACGGTTTTCTGTATCCATTGACCGAGCTTAAGCGAAAGGGATTGCTGCAGCGTAAAGGTTTTCCCGAAAGCTATGACACCAAGATGCTGATTGACTTCGTGTCCGCGGTAAAGTCCGGCGCGGAGCGTGTTGAAGTACCACTTTATTCTCACATCATCTATGACCGTCTGCCCTATGAGCGGCAAGTCATCCAAAAGCCAGATATCCTGATCCTCGAGGGCTTGAACGTACTGCAAACCGGCCTCGACTCGCCAGTGGATATCCGCAGGCCCTTTGTATCCGACTTTGTCGACTTCTCTATTTATGTGGATGCCGATGAGTCTTTACTGAAGTCCTGGTATATTGAACGCTTCCTGCAATTCAGAAGCAGTGCCTTCGCCGATGAAAATTCTTACTTCCGCCATTACGCCAGTTTGAATGACATGCAAGCCTCCGAAACGGCATCGCAAATTTGGGACGGTATCAACGGTCCTAACCTGCGTATGAATATCCAGCCTACCCGAGAACGTGCACACTTAATCCTGCGTAAGGGTGCCGATCATTTGATGAATCAGGTACTGCTGCGTAAATGAGCCAAAAAAATGCCGACCAGCCTGTGTACAGACATGGTCGGCATTATGGGTCTGATTGCGGGTTATGCAGGCCGCAAACTGATTTCCCCACCGATATAGCTTTTCATCTCGCCGGCGACCTCCAACAGCAAGGCCCCCTGCTCATCAATACCCCGGCAAATACCGGCTTCCACCTTATCGGCCATCATCAAATTAACAGGCTTACCGATAAAGCTATCTGATGCTTGCCAACGTTCGAGGAAGGCGTTGAGTCCTTCCCGCTCAAACAGGGAAAGGTCTGCCTGAAGTTGCCGTTGTAAGCGTACCGCAAACTCGGTTTTATCCGGCATGGCAAGACCCTGCAAGTCGGCCCAGGGCTGATCGATGGTTTCACCCTGTGCATCCGGCATGGCCATGTTCACGCCCATGCCAATAATCAGCTCACAATTGCTATCGGCCTGCCCTTTCATCTCCACCAGAATACCCGCAAGTTTGCGACCATCCAGATAGACGTCATTGGGCCATTTAAGTCCAATACCCTCTACACCGAGGTCGCCAAGTACTTTGGCAAGAGAGCAACCAACTACCAGGCTCAACCCCATGGCTTTACTCATGCCATCGCTTAAACGCCAAAACAGTGAAAAGTACAAATGGCTCCCATAGGGAGACACCCAGCGGCGTCCACGGCGCCCACGTCCAGCAGATTGGTATTCGGCAATGCATACATCCCCGCTCTCCAGCTCTTCTGAGTGGGACAACATAAAGGCATTGGTACTGGGAATATCATCAAAGTAAAAACACCTACGCTCGATACCTTGCTTGAGTCTGGTTTCATCAATCAGGGACACAGGTGTAGCCAACTTATAGCCACGGCCCTTCACGCTGTAGATACTCAGCCCCAGGGTCTCAAGCACATCGATATGCTTGCTGATAGCCGCGCGGGAAATACCAAGTCGTTCGGCAAGGGCCTCGCCGGAGACAAACTCCTGCGTAGACAGCATCGCAATGATGTCGCGTTTACGTTGCCACTGTTCCATTTGCAGCTCCCTGTTTAGCGTTATTCGTTTAAGAGTGAAAATCGGCCCACCACATTGGGCTCTGGTTCAAGCTGCACATCAAAGCGGTGATGCACCTCATCGATGACATGTTTGGCGAGGTTAAGGATATCTTCACCGCTGGCGCCGCCGAAATTAACCAGCACAAGCGCCTGTTTATCATGTACCCCAGCGTCTCCAAGGCGAAAGCCTTTCAAGCCAGCCTTATCAATCAGCCAGCCGGCCGCCAGTTTCATCCGGCCATCTTCCAGGGCATAAGCCACAGCGTCCGGATACTGTTTTACTATGTTCGCAAAGGTTGCGGCATCCACAATAGGATTTTTGAAAAAGCTGCCAGCGTTACCTAATTTGGCCGGGTCGGGCAGCTTCTCTGAACGCACAGCAATCACGCGCTCGAAGATCATCTCCGGCGTCACAGTGTCTGTATTAAACTCTGCCAGCGGGCCGTAATTGAGCTTAGGCTGCCACACCTTGGGTAATTTTAAACCCACCCGGGTAATAATCGCTTTACCCTTAAGATCGTGTTTAAAAATGGAATCACGGTAGTCGAACCGGCACTCGGCGGCCGTCAGCCTGACAGTCACGCAATCTGGCAGCGACAAATACTCAACCCAATCGCAGACATCTATCAGTTCAACACCATAAGCGCCTATGTTCTGGATGGGCGCCGCACCAACAGTGCCCGGAATAAGCGCCAGATTCTCAAGTCCCGGCATCTGCTTTTCAAGGGTCCAGCTCACCAGCTGATGCCAGTTCTCCCCTGCAGCCACACTTAAATGCCAGGCGCTATCATCCTCAGAGACCTCTATGCCCTTATTTGTCATCTTAAGCACTGTGGTATCTATATCCGATGTCAGAACCACGTTGCTGCCACCACCGAGAACAAAGTAAGACTGGTCGCGCTCATCCAGAGTACGGATAAGTGCTGGCAACTCAGCAGCGTTAGTTATTTCGATTAGTTCAGCACACTGATGATCGATACCAAAGGTGTTGTAGGACTTGAGAGAAACAGGCATACCGCTTTCCGCCACGAATAAAAAGCCATTGTAACCAAGGGTGGCATTCAACGCATCAGCGAGAAACAGAAACTGTCAAACCCGAGGTAACTGCTGTTGAATCAGCAAGCCGTAATGATGAACAGCTGAAAAGCAAAAAGGCCACCCTATTGGGTGGCCTTTTCGACTTATTAGGCGTCTGGCAATGACCTACTCTCACATGGGGAGACCCCACACTACCATCGGCGCTGCTCCGTTTCACTACTGAGTTCGGAATGGGATCAGGTGGGACCAGAGCGCTATTGTCACCAGACAAATTTGTTAATTCGGAAAGCTGCGTTTCGCAGAAAATGATGGTGGTCGCTACTGGGATCGAACCAGTGACCCCCTCCTTGTAAGGGAGGTGCTCTCCCGGCTGAGCTAAGCGACCGGTATTCTGTGCTATTGAGTTATCACTTCAATCAAGTCTGGTCTCTTCAAGACTATCTACACCATCTGAAACCCATCTGGGTTGTATGGTTAAGCCGCACGAGTCATTAGTACAGGTTAGCTCAACGCCTCACAACGCTTACACACCCTGCCTATCAACGTCCTGGTCTCGGACGGCTCTTCAGTGGACTCAAGGTCCAAGGGAAGACTCATCTTGGGGCTCGCTTCCCGCTTAGATGCTTTCAGCGGTTATCGATTCCGAACGTAGCTACCGGGCAATGCCATTGGCATGACAACCCGAACACCAGCGGTTCGTTCACTCCGGTCCTCTCGTACTAGGAGCAACCCCCCTCAATCTTCCAACGCCCACGGCAGATAGGGACCGAACTGTCTCACGACGTTCTGAACCCAGCTCGCGTACCACTTTAAATGGCGAACAGCCATACCCTTGGGACCGACTTCAGCCCCAGGATGTGATGAGCCGACATCGAGGTGCCAAACACCGCCGTCGATATGAACTCTTGGGCGGTATCAGCCTGTTATCCCCGGAGTACCTTTTATCCGTTGAGCGATGGCCCTTCCATGCAGAACCACCGGATCACTATGACCTACTTTCGTACCTGCTCGACGTGTCTGTCTCGCAGTTAAGCTGGCTTGTGCCATTACACTAACCACACGATGTCCGACCGTGTTTAGCCAACCTTCGTGCTCCTCCGTTACTCTTTGGGAGGAGACCGCCCCAGTCAAACTACCCACCAGGCACTGTCCCTAGTCCAGATTCATGGACCGAGGTTAGAACACCAACACTACAAGGGTGGTATTTCAAGGTTGACTCCACGAGAACTGGCGTTCCCGCTTCAAAGTCTCCCACCTATCCTACACATGTAGGGTCAATGTTCAGTGCCAAGCTATAGTAAAGGTTCACGGGGTCTTTCCGTCTAGCCGCGGGTATACGGCATCTTCACCGCAATTTCAACTTCACTGAGTCTCGGCTGGAGACAGCGTGGCCATCATTACGCCATTCGTGCAGGTCGGAACTTACCCGACAAGGAATTTCGCTACCTTAGGACCGTTATAGTTACGGCCGCCGTTTACCGGGGCTTCGATCATGAGCTTCTCTTGCGATAACCCAATCAATTAACCTTCCGGCACCGGGCAGGCGTCACACCGTATACTTCCTCTTGCGAGTTTGCACAGTGCTGTGTTTTTGATAAACAGTTGCAGCCACCTGGTATCTGCGACTGCCGTCAGCTCGGGGAGCAAGTCCCGTCACCAACAGCAGCGTACCTTCTCCCGAAGTTACGGTACCATTTTGCCTAGTTCCTTCAGCCGAGTTCTCTCAAGCGCCTTGGTATTCTCTACCCGACCACCTGTGTCGGTTTGGGGTACGATTCCTGCTAACCTGAAGCTTAGAAGATTTTCCTGGAAGCATGGCATCAACCACTTCGTCACCGTAGTGACTCGTCATCAGCTCTCGGTATATATGTGCCCGGATTTGCCTAAGCACACTACCTACCACCTTAAACACGGACAACCAACGCCGTGCTGGCCTAGCCTTCTCCGTCTCTCCATCGCAGTTAGCAGAAGTACGGGAATATTAACCCGTTTCCCATCGACTACGCCTTTCGGCCTCGCCTTAGGGGTCGACTCACCCTGCCCCGATTAACGTTGGACAGGAACCCTTGGTCTTTCGGCGAGGGGGTTTTTCACCCCCTTTATCGTTACTCATGTCAGCATTCGCACTTCTGATACCTCCAGTGTGGGTTACCCCTTCACCTTCAACGGCTTACAGAACGCTCCTCTACCGCGTACACGTTATCGTGCACACCCGTAGCTTCGGTGAATTGCTTAGCCCCGTTACATCTTCCGCGCAGGCCGACTCGACTAGTGAGCTATTACGCTTTCTTTAAATGATGGCTGCTTCTAAGCCAACATCCTAGCTGTCTAAGCCTTCCCACATCGTTTCCCACTTAGCAATTACTTTGGGACCTTAGCTGACGGTCTGGGTTGTTTCCCTTTTGACGACGGACGTTAGCACCCGCCGTCTGTCTCCCGGATAGCACTCTTTGGTATTCGGAGTTTGCAAAGGGTTGGTAAGTCGGGATGACCCCCTAGCCTTAACAGTGCTCTACCCCCAAAGGTGTTCGTCCGAGGCGCTACCTAAATAGCTTTCGAGGAGAACCAGATATCTCCCGGTTTGATTGGCCTTTCACCCCCAGCCACAAGTCATCCGCTAATTTTTCAACATTAGTCGGTTCGGTCCTCCAGTTGATGTTACTCAACCTTCAACCTGCCCATGGCTAGATCACCGGGTTTCGGGTCTACGCCTTGCAACTAAACGCGCAGTTAACACTCGGTTTCCCTACGGCTCCGCTATTCGCTTAACCTCGCTACAAAACGTAAGTCGCTGACCCATTATACAAAAGGTACGCAGTCACGGTCTCAAGAACCGCTCCCACTGCTTGTACGTATACGGTTTCAGGTTCTATTTCACTCCCCTCACAGGGGTTCTTTTCGCCTTTCCCTCACGGTACTGGTTCACTATCGGTCAGTCAGGAGTATTTAGCCTTGGAGGATGGTCCCCCCATATTCAGACAACATATCACGTGTGCCGCCTTACTCGATTTCATCTTTGGTTAGTTGTCGTGTACGGGACTATCACCCTGTACCGTTGGACTTTCCAGACCATTCCACTAACACCCCGAAGACTTAAGGGCTAATCCCCGTTCGCTCGCCGCTACTGAGGGAATCTCGGTTGATTTCTTTTCCTGAGGGTACTTAGATGTTTCAGTTCCCCTCGTTCGCCTCACTAAGCTATGTATTCACTTAGTGATGACACCTTATGGTGCCGGGTTTCCCCATTCGGACATCGCTGGCTATAACGGTTGTTACTACCTCACCAACGCTTTTCGCAAGTTACTACGTCCTTCATCGCCTCTGACTGCCAAGGCATCCACCGTATACGCTTAGTCGCTTAACCATACAACCCGGATGAGTTTCCTCATCGTGCTGTATTGCAACCAGCTGGTTTTCGATAGTTCATTTTACTGAACTCGCCTTGAAGAATTTCCAAAACACTTGATTGAAGTGTTTGAGAACTCAATTTTTGTATTAACTAAATCCGAAGATTCAGTTTCTACTATCAGCTTTCCAAATTGTTAAAGAGCGGGCTTAAAAAAGCCAAAGATAAATTCATCACTTATCTTTGGCGTCTCTATCCTTGGGACTTACGTCCTGAGACTCACATATTTACAGTGGTGGAGCTATGCGGGATCGAACCGCAGACCTCCTGCGTGCAAAGCAGGCGCTCTCCCAGCTGAGCTATAGCCCCGTTTCTGCAATATGCAGTCTGACACAAATGCGTTGATTAAAAATCTCATTCAGGCGAGGCGGAAGCGGAGGACGTTTACTGGTGTAAACGACGACGTTTCCAAGACGCATCAATGAGATTTGGTGGGTCTGAGTAGACTCGAACTACCGACCTTACGCTTATCAGGCGTACGCTCTAACCACCTGAGCTACAGACCCATCGCATTTGTCTCTATCGTCTATCAAGTAATCTGTGTGAACACTCAGCAGGATAATGTGTCGCTTAGGTAAGGAGGTGATCCAGCCCCAGGTTCCCCTAGGGCTACCTTGTTACGACTTCACCCCAGTCATGAACCACACCGTGGTAAACGCCCTCCCGAAGGTTAAGCTATCTACTTCTGGTGCAGCCCACTCCCATGGTGTGACGGGCGGTGTGTACAAGGCCCGGGAACGTATTCACCGTGGCATTCTGATCCACGATTACTAGCGATTCCGACTTCATGGAGTCGAGTTGCAGACTCCAATCCGGACTACGACCGGCTTTTTGGGATTAGCTTCACCTCGCGGCTTCGCAACCCTCTGTACCGACCATTGTAGCACGTGTGTAGCCCTACTCGTAAGGGCCATGATGACTTGACGTCGTCCCCACCTTCCTCCGGTTTATCACCGGCAGTCTCCCTAAAGTTCCCGGCATTACCCGCTGGCAAGTAAGGATAAGGGTTGCGCTCGTTGCGGGACTTAACCCAACATTTCACAACACGAGCTGACGACAGCCATGCAGCACCTGTCTCAGAGTTCCCGAAGGCACCAATCCATCTCTGGAAAGTTCTCTGGATGTCAAGAGTAGGTAAGGTTCTTCGCGTTGCATCGAATTAAACCACATGCTCCACCGCTTGTGCGGGCCCCCGTCAATTCATTTGAGTTTTAACCTTGCGGCCGTACTCCCCAGGCGGTCTACTTAATGCGTTAGCTTGAGAGCCCAGTGTTCAAGACACCAAACTCCGAGTAGACATCGTTTACGGCGTGGACTACCAGGGTATCTAATCCTGTTTGCTCCCCACGCTTTCGTGCCTGAGCGTCAGTCTTTGTCCAGGGGGCCGCCTTCGCCACCGGTATTCCTCCAGATCTCTACGCATTTCACCGCTACACCTGGAATTCTACCCCCCTCTACAAGACTCTAGTCTGCCAGTTCGAAATGCAGTTCCCAGGTTGAGCCCGGGGCTTTCACATCTCGCTTAACAGACCGCCTGCGCACGCTTTACGCCCAGTAATTCCGATTAACGCTTGCACCCTCCGTATTACCGCGGCTGCTGGCACGGAGTTAGCCGGTGCTTCTTCTGTGGGTAACGTCACAGCTAATGGGTATTAACCATCAACCTTTCCTCCCCACTGAAAGTGCTTTACAACCCGAAGGCCTTCTTCACACACGCGGCATGGCTGGATCAGGGTTTCCCCCATTGTCCAATATTCCCCACTGCTGCCTCCCGTAGGAGTCTGGGCCGTGTCTCAGTCCCAGTGTGGCTGTCCATCCTCTCAGAACAGCTAGGGATCGTCGCCTAGGTGAGCCATTACCTCACCTACTAGCTAATCCCGCCTGGGTTCATCCAATCGCGGAAGGTCCGAAGAGCCCCTCCTTTCCCCCGTAGGGCGTATGCGGTATTAGCAGTCGTTTCCAACTGTTATCCCCCTCGATTGGGCAGATCCCCAGGTATTACTCACCCGTCCGCCGCTCGCCGGCAAAGATAGCAAGCTATCTTCCCGCTGCCGCTCGACTTGCATGTGTTAGGCCTGCCGCCAGCGTTCAATCTGAGCCATGATCAAACTCTTCAATTAAAGTTTTGGTCTCAATGAATTTCTGCTGTCATGCTTCTGCATGAAAACTCGTTCATTGATAAAATCGTTTTGTCGACTTCATCAACCTGCGAGTATCCACACAGATTACTTGATAAATTTTTAAAGAGCGGGACCGACTTTCATCTGGTCAGGGCTGCGTATTCTACGCCATCCCTCTTTGACGTCAAGCGCTTTTTCAAGCGCTTTTCATCGAGTGCCTATTTTTTGTTTAGACACTATTCTCAACCGGCTGAATCATCATGTCCGGCGGGAATGGGGCGCATTATAGGGAGCAGCCAGACATTCACAAGATCTTTTCGACACTCTTGCGATCGTTCGTCTGTAATTCAATCAATAAGGGCAAATACCCATCGCTTTTGGCACTTTGGGCGCACCTTGGCGGCGAAAACACCTTATTACCTGTGTTTCAAAGTGGCTTTCACGGTCATTTTTTCTACAGCGATCTGGTTTAATCTCAGATAATTCATTACTATATACCTGCTGTTAACAGTTATTTATCATTTCCTTATTTTCATCAGAGTACATTTGCTTATGCAGAAATCATTTCTTATTGCGCTGATAGCCGCCGCAGTGGGTGCCTTGGTCATTTTTCAGTTTCTGCCCACCTTCCCTGCTTATCTTGCCTTTATTCTCGGTGCTGTGCTGGCCATCGGTATTTTCGCCATTACGCCGTCCGGTAATGACGCTGCCACCGTAGAAACAGAATATACCGGCCCAACAATGACGCTTTATGTGGGTAACCTGCCATACCGGGTGCATGAAGGTGACGTAAAGTCGCTGTTTGCCGAGTATGGACCGGTCAATTCAGTGCGCCTGGTTCGCGATCGTAAGACCGGCAGACGCAAAGGCTTCGGTTTCGTTGAGATGTCTGAGAGTGGTGCCCAGAAGGCGATGGTCAAACTGAATGACTACACCTTCCAGGAAAGAACATTAAAAGTAAGAGAAGCCAAGAATCAGGACAATGAGTCAGAGAAGTCTGACGACTAAACCCGGGTTCTAGGGGTAAAGGGCGATATTTCGCTGAATCCATAGTCTGTCAGACTCTGGATTAGACCCTGTGTCAGTGAAGGCGTGGTATACCACGCCTTCATGCTATTTGGCGCAGGATGCTCGTGCTCACCCAAGCCCTCCAGTAAATGCTGCACCCGGCTGGCAATGGCAAAGCCCGAATCGAGCAGTTTAATCCCCTGCCCCAATACCTGGGATAATTCGTCCGCCAACATGGGGAAATGAGTACATCCCAATACCAGCACATCCACTGGCGTTGCCTGAATGGGCGCAAGAATTCCGGTTAACTTCTCCATGTCCACAGGCACTCCCGCCACCTTTTGCTCCGCCATCATCACCAGTTCCGAACTGCCGAACATATGCACCTGACAATGGCTGGCAAATTTAGCGACCAGCTCATGGGTATAAGAGCGCTTCACCGTGGCTGGGGTAGCCAAGAGACCGATATGGCCGGAGAGGGTGTCGCTTGCAGCGGGTTTGATCGCAGGAACGACCCCCACGACGGGTATCGTCAACTTACTCCGTAATACCGGCAGCACCAGCGTACTGGCCGTATTACAGGCAATAACCACCAGCGCGGCGTTGATTTTGGTAGCAGCTGCCACAACAAGCTCAACACAGCCCTCCACCAGCACCTGTTCGGTAAGTTCTCCGTATGGCAGGCGTGCATTATCAAACAGGTAATAGAAGTCATGGGATGGCAATAGCTGCCGTATCTCAGACAACACCGACAAACCACCTATACCTGAATCGAAAACCAGAATGGGACGTGCCAAGCCAAACTCCACCTGAAAATGAAAACCCGTGAATTTTCCCACAGCCTAAAATAAAGGGCAAAGCCAGAAAGCTGGACATACGGTTTCGCTGGGGTAAAATTTGCGACCATTTTTTAAGCCGGACGAGATTGCAAATGAACGCACAAGCCATGGACCCTCAACAGTACGAGCTGCAGCTTGAACAAAAGTGCCAGGCACTGACTGAGGCATTTGCCCACTATAATCCCCCGGCTCTGGAAGTATTCCCATCTGCCCCAGCCCATTATCGGATGCGCTGTGAATTCCGCGTGTGGCACGACGGCGACGATCTCTACTACTGTATGTTCGACAATGTGGCCAAAGAAAAAGTGCGTACCGATCAGTTTTTGCCAGCCAGCGAACTCATCAACCGCATGATGCCTGCCCTTCTGGACGAACTTCGCCCCAATCGCGCCCTGCGCCATAAGCTGTTCCAGGTAGACTTCTTATCTACCCTGAGCGGTGAAATACTGGTCAGCCTCCTGTATCACCGCCAACTGGACGATCAATGGCTCACTGAAGCCCGTGCGCTCAAGGCCCGTCTGGGTGAGCACTTTAAGGTCGACATTATTGGCCGTGCCCGCAAACAAAAATTTGTGCTCGACCGCGACTTTGTCGTTGAGTCACTCAATGTGGGCGACAAGACCCTGCACTATAAGCAGGTAGAAAACAGCTTTACTCAGCCCAATGCAGGTGTGGCGGTTAAGATGTTGGAATGGGCACTGGATGCCACCAGGCAAAGCAGCGGTGACTTGCTGGAGCTGTACTGTGGTAACGGCAACTTTTCCATCGCCTTGGCGCCAAACTTTGGCAAGGTACTGGCGACTGAACTGGCCAAACCCTCGGTAGAGGCCGCTCAGTACAACATTCAAATCAATAAGGTGGCTAATCTCGACATCATCCGTATGTCGGCGGAAGAATTCACCGAAGCCATGAAGGGTGAAAAGCGTTTCAACCGCCTCGGCGACATCGATTTACAAAGCTACCAGTGCAACACCATCTTTGTGGATCCGCCCAGAGCGGGCCTGGATGATGAGACCGTTAAGCTGGTTCAGGGTTACGAGAACATCCTCTATATCTCCTGCAATCCCGATACCCTGAACGACAACCTCGAGGTACTCAGCGAAACTCATGATGTAGTACGCTTTGCGCTGTTCGATCAGTTCCCTTACACCCATCACACGGAAGCCGGCGTGATGCTTAAACGCCGCTGATACAGGCTGTTGTCACCCCATAAAAAACGGAGCCTTAGGCTCCGTTTTTTATTTTGCATCGACCTTTTGCTGCAAAAACTCAGCACCCTTGGCCACCATCCGCAGCTGCAACACCAGCTGATCCGCCAGAATCTTGCGCTCAGACTTTTTCATATCCAGCGCCGCAGCACCTGCGTTAAACACCAGAGTGACCATGGATTCGGCCTGGGCTCGGGCCAATTCCGGACTGCGTTTGGCCTTTTCCTCGGTGTAATGGGCAAGCTCAGAAATGAAGTGCTCTATCTCTCTGGCCACAGCGGCACGGAACGGAGCAGAAGTGCCGGAACGCTCGTGCAGCAGAATACGGAACACGTTGGGGTTGGAGTCGAGCACTTCCATAAAGGTATCGACGGAAATGCGAATTACGCTGCCACCCGCTTCGGCACGCTGACGCCCTTTACGCATCATCTGCCGTAGCGCCAGGCCGCCTTCATCCACCATGGTAAGCCCCAACTCATTCATATCTTTGAAATGGCGGTAGAAAGAAGTGGGCGCAATGCTGGCCTCCCGGGCAACTTCCCGCAGGCTCAAGCTGGAAAAACTGCGCTCGGCACTGAGCTGATTGAAGGCCGCGTCCACCAAGGCGCGACGGGTCTTCTCTTTCTGCTGTGCTCTAACTCCCATGTGATATTCCGTTCATCTTACTGATTCAAGGGATAATAACCCTTTTGCCCCTAAAACACAGCCCCGCCTTCCTTGACCTTGGTCACCAGCTCGTCTAAATTAGCTTACAGCTGTACGCTTAAAGCGATATATGGAAACAATAATGAATAAACCCCCCATCATTTGGCTTAACCTCTCTCTGTTCGTTTTAACCCTAGGCGGTGCTATTACTCTGGTTCCCTGGCGAGCCATCACCCATGGCTTTGATGCCGTTGAATGGGTTGCCTTTGTCGTGCTGGTGTTTTATAGCGGCCTCTCTATTACTGCGGGCTATCACAGGCTTTGGTCACATAAGGCATATAAGGCCAATGCCGTGGTGCGCTTCTTTTATGCACTCGGTGGCGCTCTGGCGTTGCAAAACAGCGCCTTGCACTGGTCATCGGATCACAGGGTGCATCACAAGCATGTCGACAATAACGACAAAGACCCCTATTCAGCGAACATGGGTTTCTGGTACAGCCATATCGGCTGGATGCTGAGGGAATATCAGGCCCACAGATATCACGATTACAACAACGTACGCGATCTGCAAAACGACCCTATCGTGATGTGGCAACACAAGCATTATTTGTTGCTGACCATTTTGATGAATGTGGGTCTGCCGGCGCTGCTTGGCTGGATCCATGGTGATGTGCTGTCGATGTTACTGCTGGCAGGATTGGCGCGTTTGGTGCTGGTTCATCACTGCACCTTCTTTATCAACTCCCTGGCACACATCTGGGGCTCGCAGCCTTACACAGACAAAAACACCGCCCGTGATAATCCGCTGCTGGCGTTTTTGACCTACGGTGAGGGCTACCACAACTTCCACCATATTTTCGAAAACGACTACCGCAATGGCATCCATTGGTGGGACTACGACCCGACTAAGTGGCTTATCAAGGGCTTGTCCTGGTGTGGTATGGCGGGTGACTTACGTAAAGTACCGCAGGAGCGCATCGAAAGCGCCAAACTGCAGATGCAGCTCAAACGCAGCCAACACCGCATTGCCGGCCGTAAAGATGCCGATGAACTGCTGGAATCTCTGCAGCTGGAATACGAGCGTCTGAAGCAACAGTTACTGGCCTACTACGAGGCCAAAAAGGAACTGCTGGAAGCCCGTCGTGCCGAGCTTTGTGTAAAAGACCTCTTACCCAAGGTAGCGGAGCTTAAGGACCGCCTGCGTCTGGCGCAGCAAAACTGGGCGTCACTCACAGCCGCCTGTCGCTGATCCCGTTACAAGAATCAACACGGCCTCCTTGCATGGAGGCCGTATCTGACTATCATGGTTGCCATTCCATTCAGGCAGGCAAATCCGTATGTCATCGCAACTTTCACAGCCCATAAAACTGACCGAATACAGCCACGGAGCCGGTTGTGGCTGCAAAATCTCGCCCAAGGTACTGGGCACCATTCTCGAATCGCAGCTGCCGAGCTTTGTCGACCCCAATCTGCTGGTTGGCAATGCCAGCCGTGATGATGCCGCCGTTTACAAGCTGAATGAAACCACTGGCATTATCAGTACCACCGACTTTTTCATGCCCATTGTGGACGACCCCTTCACCTTCGGCCGTATCGCTGCCACCAATGCCATCAGCGATATCTACGCCATGGGCGGCACGCCGATCATGGCGATTGCCATTCTGGGGTGGCCTGTGAACAAGCTGCCCGCCGAAGTGGCTCAGCAGGTGGTGGATGGTGGCCGTCAGGCCTGTATGGATGCCGGTATTATGCTTGCCGGTGGCCACAGTATTGACGCGCCCGAGCCTATTTTCGGTTTGGCCGTGACTGGTCAGCTCCCCCTGGAGCGTCTGAAACAAAACAATACGGCCAAGGCGGGTGACAAGCTCTACCTCACCAAGCCCATTGGTATTGGTATTCTCACTACAGCACAAAAGCAGAAAAAGCTTGAAGACGCCGATGCCCACATTGCCCCCGAAGCCATGTGCACCCTCAATAAAATTGGCGCCGATATAGCAACTCTGCCCGGCGTCAGTGCCATGACAGACGTAACGGGTTTTGGTTTGGCGGGACACCTGCTGGAGATGTGTCAGGGCGCCACTGTGGATGCCGAACTGAATCTGGATGCAGTGCCGCTGCTGGAGCGCGCCGAGCATTATCTGAATCTTGGTTGCATCCCCGGCGGCACCCACAGAAATTTCGACAGCTACGGCGAGCACCTGCCAAGCGTCAGCGAGCGTGAAAAAGCACTGCTGTGCGACCCTCAAACCAGCGGCGGCCTCCTGGTGGCCGTTGGCACTGACGCCGAAGCAGCCTTATGCGAGCTTCTCAGCAGCCATGGTATAGCGCCTGTGTGTATAGGCGAGCTGAAGGCCGGCCCCGGCAAATTGCTGCTCAAATCCGGTGGTTTGGCATGAGCACGAATACCGTCCCCGCCAACCAATATCGGGAGATCTTCTTAAAAGGTCATCCCATTATGGATGTGCGCGCCCCCATCGAGTTCACCAAGGGGGCTTTTCCCAATGCGGTGAATCTGCCCCTGATGACCGACAGCGAGCGGCAAAAGGTGGGCACCTGCTACAAAGAGCATGGCCAGGAAGCGGCGATTGAACTTGGCCACCAGCTGGTCTCTGGCAAGGTCAAAGCCAGCCGCATCGACGCCTGGAAGGCCTTTTTCAGCGAGCATCCTGATGGCTTTCTCTACTGTTTTCGTGGCGGTTTAAGATCGCGCATCACCCAAAGTTGGCTCAAAGAAGCCGGACTCGATATCCCCTTTATCGAGGGCGGTTACAAGGCCATGCGTCAGTTTCTGATTGATGAGATTGAAACGACGCCCGGCAAACGCGAAATGCTGATCCTCAGCGGCATTACCGGCAGCGGTAAAACTGACTTTGTACGCCTTCGCAGTGAGTCGGTCGATCTGGAAGGCATCGCCAACCACCGGGGCTCCAGCTTTGGTCGCCAGCACGAGGGACAGCCAAGCCAGATTGATTTTGAAAACCGCCTCGCCATCGAGCTGATGCGCCATCAGGAGCGCGAGCAAGCAAGACTCCTGCTGGAGGATGAAAGCTTTCTCATTGGCCGCAATGCCATCCCCAAGGTCTTTTTCGAGAAGATGCAACAGGCGCCGGTATTGGTGCTGACTTCTACGCTCGAAGAACGTCTGCCCCGTCTGCTGGATGACTACGTCCACAAGATGCACGCAGGTTATGTGGAACGTCTGGGTGAAGAACAGGGCTTTATCGCTTATCGTGACTATCTGCTCGGCAGCCTCAAGGGTATCTACAAGCGCCTTGGCGGTAAGCTCCACGCTGAAATGACAGAGCTGATGAACAAAGCGCTGGCCACTGAGCAGAGCCAAAGGGATACCAGTGCCCATCTGGAGTGGATATCACTGCTGCTGAAAAGTTATTACGACCCCATGTACCACTATCAATTGGGTAAAAAAGCCGCCCGGGTGCGCTTTACCGGTACTCACGCAGAGATGCACGACTACCTCAGCAGCCTCGGCAAATAACAAAAAGCCCTCGAAAGAGGGCTTTTTTGCTGCTACCGCAGATTTTTACACCTATTCCAGTTCAGGCTGTTAGCAACGCTCTCGCCGCACGTCGATATGCCCCTTCAGCACCGACCAGTTCACCGAATTCAGCTCTGACTATCATCCCTTCAATCAGGGTCATCAGGCTCTCTGTGCGCCACCGGAGATCGGGCAACGTTGGATCTACAACATTCGCCAACATAGATTTGAGCCAAGCTTTGTGATGAATGGCCTTGCCGGATATGGCTTGGTCCGTTCCTTTAAACTCGGCCTGTGCATGCATGAACATACATCCATTGAAATCAGCTTGCTTAAACCAATCAAAGTGCCAGTTAAGCAGTATGTCCAGTCGTTCATCCGCAGCTGTCGCTGAAGCTTCCACGGCCGCCATAGCAGAAGTCAATGAATCCTCCCACCGCTGATGCCGCCGTTCAAGCACCGCCTCAATCAACAGATTTTTTGAGCCAAAATGACGATACATAGAGGTTTTTGAGACCAGTGCCGTATCACGAATAAGGTCGACGCCAACCGCCGTGTAACCATGTTCATTAAACAACGCTTCTGCCACATTCAATATGTGCTCTCTCTTGCTCATTTTCCCCGCCTTCCGGCTACTCACCTCTATAGATTGCCTTAAGTGTACAGATCTGTATTGTTCTGTGAAGTACAGATCTGTACACTTAAGCGATTCACAAACATACAACTCACTTAAGGAAAGCTCGATGAGAAAACTCAAGGGCGGCGGAGCACTGCCTGAAAGGGCAACACCAAAACAACTGATAAAAGGCTTGGCTGGAGGATTCTTTGGCGTATTGCTTTTGGGATTGCTGGGGCAAACGACTGGTGCCCCCTGGTTGATGGCTCCCTTTGGTGCTACTTGCGTGATTTTATTCGCCGCACCAGGATCACCGCTGGCCCAGCCTCGTAACGTGATAGGTGGGCATCTTATCGCCGCAACCATTGGCCTTGCGGCCTTGTACGGTCTGGGCGATTCCTTGTGGGTGATGGCCCTGGCTGTAGGGCTCTCGATTCTGGTAATGCAGGTGTTTCGTGCCGTGCATCCACCGGCAGGAGCCAATCCCCTGGTCATTATCTTCGCCGGACAAGCCGTGGTAGGGTTTGACTTCCTGATCTATCCCGTATTGCTTGGCAGCGTAGCTCTGGTGGCCATTGCAGCACTGCTCAATAACATCGCCGAAGAAACCAACTGGCCCAATTATTGGCATGGCGTTGGCCGAAACGAGCGAGAATAAGCCTCACAACTCAATCAGCTGATAGAGGATGGCCCAAGGCCCTCTCATGCACCTTTCATGAACTCAGGAGCCAATAGTTCAGCCACCTTCTGTTGCAGTGTATGGCGAGTGGTGGCTACGCCATCCACAGGCGGCGCGATTTCAATCTCGACCCTGGACCAGAAGCGTTTCGGGCGGGTGGCCAGTGCATGCCCATCCTTATGACTGAAGAAAGAGCCCCACAAGCCTTTTAACGCCATGGGGATCACGGGCACGGGTCGGCGGGAAAGAATCTTCTCCACTCCCGGCCTGAACTCGCCCAACACCCCATCCGGCGACAGTCGACCCTCGGGGAAAATGCATACCAGCTCGCCATCCATCAGCGCCTCGTCGATACGCTCAAAGGCGGCGTTATAGGTTGCCTCACATTGTTTGGGCGAGCAGATGGGAATGACACCGGCATGACGGAACAGGTACTTGAGCAGCGGCATTTCACTGATACTCTTGTCCATTACAAACCGGACCGGCCGGGTTGAAGCCCCCAGCAGCAATAAGGCATCGACATAACTCACGTGGTTGCACACCATCAGCGCCGCGCCTTCTTTCGGAATATGCTGCCTGCCGTTGATGGATACCCGATACATCAGGTGGCTGAGCAAATACGAGATAAAACGCTGAGCAAATTCAGGTACCTGACGATAAACATAGAAGGCCACCACGGCATTCATCAGTGCCAGGAGCAAAAAGAGTTCGGGTATGCCCAGCCCAACCGGGCCAAGCAGCAGCATGGAAAGCAGTGCCGATACCACCATAAAGAAGGCATTGACTATGTTGTTTGCCGCAATGGCGCGGGCACATTCACCTCTGGCGGCGCGGGTCTGGATAAAGGCATACAGGGGGACGATAAAAAGACCACCGCTGATGCCCACCATAAAGAGATCAAACATCAGACGCCAGTGGGCACTCAGCTGCACAAACTCGGCCGCGCCATAAAGCGACTGAGGTGCAGCAAGTCCCGGCAGGGCAAATAACATATCGACCCCAAACAGAGTTAAACCTGCAACACCAAAGGGCAATACGCCAAGCTCCACCCGGCCAAAGGAAATGCGCTCACATAGAAACGAACCTACTGCAATCCCGATGGAAAAGAGCGCCAGCAAAACAGACACGACAGTGGCGTCGCCATGGAGATGTTCACGGGCAAAATTAGGGAATTGGGTCAGGTAAGTGGCCCCCAAAAACCAAAACCAACTGATGGCCAGTATCGCCATCCAGATGGTGGGGGTACGCCGTACCCGCTGTACGCTGCGCCAGGTACCCGACAGGGGAGCGAACTTTACTGTATGCACCTTATTCTGGGGAGGCAATGCCGGAATGGCACGGCTACTGAGATAGCCCGCCAGCGACAGGGTTGCCACTGTGATTGCCGCAAGCCAGGTAGCGCCTTCGTTTGCCACCAACAGACCAGCACTCAGGGTGCCCACCAGAATCGATAGAAAAGTGCCCATCTCGACCCAGGCATTGCCGCTGACCAACTCATCTTCTTTCAGTGCCTGTGGCAAAAGTGAGTATTTCACAGGACCAAAATAGGCCGATTGGCTTCCGGTCATAAACAGCAGCAGGAGCATGGCAAGATAGTGCTCTGTCACCAGGGCGACGGCGGCGCAGGACATAATGCCCAGTTCCAGCAGTTTGAGCCGGCGGATAAGCTTTGCCTTATCCATGTTATCGGCGATGCCACCGGCATGGGCTGAAAACAGGAAAAATGGCAGGATAAACACCCCGGCTGCGAGGTTTACAAACAAGTTGGGGTCCATGGGTAACTTGTCAACCTGACTGTAAGCCACCAGCAGCAAGAGCACATTCTTGTATATGTTGTCGTTGAGCGCCCCCAGGCACTGAGTCAAAAAATAGGGTAAAAAGCGGCGACTGAATATCATGGCTTCACCTCCGTGTGCTGCGCATCAAGCACAGAAATCGCATGCAATTGGTTTCCCAGCTGAACCGTCAGGAGTTCGGCCAACGAATGTTCGAGTAAAAACAGCTTATCCTGAAGCGACAGCGCCACCAGGCCATGAAGCGCCGCCCACAGGAGGCGGGTTTGATATTTAAGTTGGGCGGGCCCCAGAGATGGAAACATGGCGCTTAAGCAAGCTTCTGGTCGGTGCAGCAGGGACTCAATCAGGGCGCTGTGGTCTGACGGCAGTAGTGCTTCTTCGGGCAGCTTAAGCTCGAATACCAGTGAAAAACGCCCCGGCGAGCTAAGCGCAAATTGCCCATAACTCTGCGCCATGGCATTAAGCGCCGCTTTTGCCTGCAACGCATCCAGAGGAGGATTCTTGATTGAGGGATTGTCAGAAATGGCGCCCAAATGCCCTGCAAAAGTGGTATCCAGGGCTTCGAGCGCGCGCCTTGCGACGGCCAGCAGTAAATAGGTATAACTGCCAAAGACCTTCACCAGAGTACTGGGAGCATAACCGATTTGCTGAGCCACTTTGCGAAGACTGAGATCCTGCAGTGGCTCTGTCTCCAACCAGCGCTCTACCTCAGTGATAGCCATCTCGCGGATTTGCTCATGGCTGTGTTCCTTTCGCCTTGCCATCCCTCACCCTATCTGCCGACTTGTTGATTGTTAGTGACAAGCTAACAGGAGAACAAATTAAAAACAATGTTCACAATAATAAAAAACACTGTTTATTAAGCAAAGGTTCAGTGAGTATCAATCAGCGAACGAGCAGTAATCTATCCTCGCCGGGGCCAAAATAATCCCGCTCTACAGCCTGTTGCTGAAATCCGAGTTTAAGGTAAAGGTGCCGGGCAGGGTTATCCGGTGCCACCGTAAGCTTGAGGCTGGCAAACCCCAGAGACAAGCATTGGTTCATCAGCGCCTTACCCACGCCGCAACCTCGATGGGTATCGAGCACTGCAACGGAAAGAATCCAGCCGATATGGGGCTCATTCCCGGGTACGCACAGGGCGTAACCCACCAATTCATTTTCGATAAAGGCACCAATCAAACCATCGGGCCAGGCATCCACGGCCTGGCGAAAGAAAAAGTCTGGGTAGGCATGAGTGCCGAAACAGGTACGTTCAACATGATAGGCATCCTGCCAGTTGGACGCAGAGAGAGGTTGAATTTGCAAAATATTATTCACCAACGAGAATTTTATCCCAGTCAAGATTGGGCGAACCTACTACCACAAAATTGGGATTTTCAAAGGTATCACGTTCGTTATAGCTGAGGGGTTGCAGTTCTATGTCCATCAGTTGGCCACCGGCCTCTTCGATGATGATCTGCGCAGCCCCTGTGTCCCACTCGCCCGTTGGGCCTACCCGAACATAACAATCGGCGCGGCCTTCGGCCACCAAACAGCTTTTCAGCGCGGCGCCGCCCATTACCACCAACTCACAATGGCGGGGCTGATGAAAGAGCTTCAGTACGGATTGAGGGTCCTGACGACGGCTCACGGCCAGTCTCAGCGAGGGTTCAACACCGGACGGCAGCTGACGACTGGTGATCCTGACTTCCATGCCGCCGCTGCGCTTGTATGCACCGAGGCCCGCTACGGCGTAATAACACACCCCGGTCATGGGCACGTACACCACCCCCATCACGGGACGGTTATGTTCAACCAGCGCGATAATGACTGAGAAATCACCACTGCCGGCAATGAACTCACCGGTTCCATCGAGAGGATCTACCAGCCAATAGCACGGCCAGTCTGCGCGTTCACTGAGGGGAATATCGGCAGCTTCTTCCGATAAAATAGGAATATGGGGCGTCAGTTGCCTGAGTCCATCCATGATGATTTGATTCGCGGCAAGGTCGGCAGAAGTGACTGGGGTATTATCGGATTTCACGATCCGTTCGAAATCACCGGCAAGGTAAATTTCCCGGATCTTGTTTCCTGCCTGGGTCGCAATGGCAATTGCCTCATCGACCAATTGTTCTGGCTTCATAACCACTCCAGAAGGGGGCACTGCCTCACGCGGCCCGGAACTTTCTATTTAAGGTGTAGATGCTTTTGTGCCAAAAACAAAGCACTGACGCTGCGGGATTCTGAAAAATCATCAAGTTCAAGAAGCTGTTGCCAATCCACGAGGGGCCACTCTACAACTTCAATGGGTTCAGGCTCATCACCCTCAAGGCGGCTCTCGTAGAGATCTTCGGCCAGAAAAATCTGCATCTTGCTGGAAAAATACCCAGGTGCCAGGCTCAGCTCCTTCAGCAGGGTAAGCTTACGGGCCCCAAAGCCAATTTCTTCCTGCAACTCACGATTGGCGGCCTGGGCGGGTAGTTCCCCCGGATCCACCAAGCCCTTGGGAAAACCCAGTTCGTAGTTGTCGGTGCCAGCCGCATATTCCCGCGCCAGCAGGAGCTGCTCACCCAACACAGGCACAACCATCACGGCACCACGATTCGAGCCCTTCATGCGCTCATAGTAGCGTTCAACCTGATTGGCAAAGCGCAGATGAACTTGCTCTATCTGAAATAAACGGCTCTTGGCCACTACTTCAGTGTGCAGTATTTCCGGCTTTTGGCGCCGCTCACCCATGCTCGCCCCTGACTCTTGAGTTTCATAAATCATGATGGGGTACAATCTTACTACCCCATTTTTAATCTACCAATGGAATTTTCCAATGTTTCCCTGGGACCAAATTGACACAGTACTGCTCGACATGGATGGCACCCTGCTGGACCTGCACTTTGATAACCACTTTTGGTTGTCACTGGTTCCGGGCACCCTCAGCCGCCTGCATGGCATCAGCACCGAGGCCGCAATCGCCAATGTGAGAGCGGCATACGACAACGTCGCAGGCACATTGGAATGGTACTGTCTCGACTATTGGGAGCGGGAGCTGGGTTTGGATATCATGGCCCTGCATCGCACCCTGGTAGACAGAATACAACTGCGACAGGACAGCATGCCCTTTTTGACGGCCCTCGCCGATGCAGGGAAACGCCGCATCCTGCTCACCAATGCCCACCCGAACAGCCTCGCCTTGAAGCTTGAACATACGGAACTGGCTTCAGGCTTGGATGAGATGCTCTCCAGCCATCAAACCGGCTATCCAAAAGAGTCGCCGCTATTCTGGCAGGCGGTATTTGCCCGCTTCGAACTCGACCCCAGGCGCTGTCTCTTTATTGACGACAGCGAGGCCATTCTGCTGGCAGCAAAGCATGCCGGAGTGGGATTTCAGCTTGGGATCAGCAATCCGGACAGCCGACAGCCCAATAAGGTGTTCCAGGACTTTCCTGCCATCCATGATTACCGTTTGCTGCTCAAAGAGTTAACCCGCGCAGTTAGTTTGTGAAGAACAAAGGATTGGTGTAACGTCGGGTTTTCATAAAAGAACGATAAGGACATCGAATGAAAACCTTGATTGCAAGCATTTCAGCGTTGGCAATCGGCTTGATAGCCGGCGCCACCTTGTTTTCCAGAGACTCGACTTCGCAGTCCCCAATGCCAGAACCCTCTCAATCGGCCCATGCGATTACGGCAGCCGCTGTGGCTTTTGATCACTCTGCACCAACGACAGATACGCCCGCCTTAGATTCAACCATGCCGACCTCACCAAGATCAGAAGCAACGCTCAATCAAAGCGTCGAGGCTGCGGAGGAGCAACAAGACGAGCCTGAAGCGTCGTCTCAGCCTCAGACCCTGTCAATGGATTTACGCGAACAGATATGTGAAATACAGGCATCAGAGGATTACTGTGAACTCAGCAACGCCACAGACTTTGAGGCGCTGCTGCTGAATAAAAATGATACTGTCAACGTTGGGGTAATCAGCGTGTTGCTGGATGCCAACAACTTCGAGGTATTCAGCGAATGGCTGAGTTATGCAAATCGTACTGAACAAGCGTCGCAATTTGAGGAGGCCCTCAACAGCAATCTTACAGAGATGGCTGAAATACTGCCCGAACTCGACGTGGACAAGCCAGTCTGCTCCGACAGTATCTGTACCCTGACTGTGCACTATCAGTCAGAAGCCGGGTGGGATAAGGCCAAGGACCTGCTCTTTCGCGACGCTGGGCTGAAAAACATCTTCGTATCTGCAACAGTAGACGGACAACGCAGATACATCGCCTTCAAAAGCAGCAAAGGCATTATCGTCAATTCAAACCAGACCAGTTCAAGTGGCCGATAAAATAGACTCGAGCGAAGACGCGACGACCCATATCACACAATTAATAGATGCTGTGAATATGAGAAGAATCCTTCCACTACTCCTTGAGTTGATTACGGGCATCGCAATCGGCCTGCTGCTGAGCGACAACAGCCAACATTACAAGGCCAAGTACATACTGTTTATCCATGCTGACACTTATGTATCCGACAGTAATAGTTCTGATTAATAAAAAAGGCGCCACAGGCGCCTTTTTTATTGCTGACTCCATCAGAGTCCAGGCACCTTGCCCTGCCACACGAGCGGGTAATAACCCTCGGCATCTTTGCGGCCCAGGAACGCCAGCGCCTTTTTCATATCTTCTGTCTGAAAATCGGTTTCACGGATTTTAGCCTTCACGACCACTTTACCCTGGTCAGCCAGCAGCACAGTGCCAGTCAGACCCAACTGGTTTTTATCTTCCATGGCGAGCAGTTGCACCTGTCCGGCATCGCAGGCCAGATTCAGCTCAACGCTGCCCAGGGGATATTCGCCAAATTGGTTGTTGAGATTGGCGTTTTGAATAAATAACTTGCCAGTGAGGCTGTCGCACAGGGGCTGACCCTGTCGATACTCGCCGAGCATCAGGCTGACATCCCCCTGCACCTTGGCGCCAAACGGCAACCTGGTATTACCCAGCAAAAAGCCATGCCCGGTGTCGAGCTTAAGATTGGCAACACGAACGCCAGAGAACGACCAGCCAAGCTCACCTTTCATCTGCAGAGCCGAAGCCCTGCCGCCTATCTGCACATCGGCCACCAGTGCACCTGTGAGCAACTTAAGGGCATGTATATCCCATTTAACCTGCTCAAGTTGCCTGTCTTTGATTTGAACCGTGGCCGCTTCACCCTGCCACAAGGTACCTGTTACGCCACCAATGTTGATGCCCTGTGGCAGAGGTGCAAGTGCAACCACCAGAGATGCTGGCAGCAGCACAATAAGAAATACCAGATACAGGAGTATGCCAATGACTATCTTTTTAAACACTCGCTAAACCCTTTTGCCCTTATTGGGCCAATTGAATACGACGGACTTTCACCATGCCGGGGGTGTCGGTTTCACCCACATCCAGCAACTCCAGCGACAGACCTTTTTGCTGCACCAGATCGCCCAGATAACTCAGCAGCGCATCGAAGGGCACATCATCCATCCACAACTGGATTTTATTTCCCTGAGGCTGCATGCGGGTAATGGTCAGCCCATAACGGCTGGCGGTTTGGTTCACCACGTTGGTGATGCTGCCGGTTAATGCCGGACGACTGCCACTTTGGCGCAATCCGGCAAGGCGATTGGCAGTGTCTTTCACATAGCTCAGGGTTTGCTGCTGTGCTTTGAGCCGCCCCAGCGCCGCCTCTTCTGCATTCGAGATTGGGCTCCAGATGCCAAAATAAAACACGGCGATAACGAGCATGAACCCACCGGCTCCAACCAGTTGCTGCTCGCGGGTTGCCAGGCCATCCCACCAGGCTTTCAGCTTGTCCATATTAGCGACTCCTCAAGGTCAGGGTGCTGGTGACGGCCTCGTCACTGCTGTTCATGGCACCGGCTTCCAGTTCAAAATCTTTGCCAACCAGTTCTTTGAATTTTTCTATCTGGGCATAGTCCTTTGCGGTCACCTGCATACGGATTTCACTGCGGGCACTGTCAAATCTGAGGCTGTTGGGTTTCAATTCAGGCACGGCCGCAAAAGACGTTTTCAAACGCTGCAGCATGCTGAAAAACTCGGCGCCACTGCCGCTGCCCGATAACTTGCGTACTTCGTTATCCAACTGAGAACGCAGGTTAACGATGCGGCTTGAACCGGGCACTACCTGACGGTAAATGGCCTCACTCTCGGCCTTGAGCACATCGGCCTGATTACCAACCTGGTAGATGGTCAGCCCCTTGTTCACCAGCGCCAACAAGAGTGCTACCGCTACGACTATAAGGGCACTCTTCCACTGCAACAGATGCTTGCTGAGCTCACGCTTTGGCTTATAGCTGCCGGTCAGCAGATTCATCGGCGCCTGCAATACGCCGCGAGCCAACACCAGCATGGGCAGCTCGAGGGTTTGCGGTTTAACATCGGCGCCGGGGATATTCATGTCGTTGTAAGTGGCCACTGAAGGCGCCATCTCTTTATCGGCAAGCATCATGGGCAAGGCCACAGGCAACCAGTCCTGTGGCAGATTAAGACCCGAGCCTTTACCGGTACGCACCAGCAGCTCCTGCCCCATCAACATGGCCGCCCACTCACAGCTTTCCAGCGGCAGAGCCAAACAGTCAGGCACCAGTCTGCGTGCCTTCAGGCCAGCATCGGCCAGCCAGCCAAGCCAGGTTTGCATCTGCTCGTGGGCAACAGCGGCCACAGACAGGCGCTCACCATCGCGGCTCCCCACCACAAAATGCATATCATCCACATCCTGGGCGATGTTTTCTTCCAGCATGAATGGCAACGCCTTGAGCGCCTGACGCTGGCCTTTTTCCGGCAAATGTATTTCGGTCAGGGTCATGCTGGACGCAGGCACCAGAATATCTACCGGACGGTTGCCCGCCCTTTCCGTCAGGCTGGCGAGGGACTCGGCACCCGGCAGTTCTCCCGAGGCGATAATCTCCTGTTCCTGCTCAGACCAAATCAGCCAGGAACAGCTGTCCTGAGCCTTGGTGCCCAGGCGGATAAATAGCCTTTCACTCACTGTCATTCTCCGGCCCCCGCTTTGGGGAGGCTGTGTTGTTATTCTGTATCACCATGCACTATTGCTGGCCGCCGTATTGGCGTGTCAGGGTGTCCATGTGGTTACCACTCGTGCGGGCCAGCACACTGTCGAGCCTGAAAATCCGATCATCCAATTTTGAGCCCGCCTCCAGCAGAAAGAACTTGCTGTCGAGCACTATGCTGGACTTGAGCTTATCGTCCGGTTTTACGCTGGTCAGTTGCCAAAACTCATCCAGATTGTCGAATCCTTCCGATGGCCGCTGATTGATAATGCTTTCTGCCTCACCCACACTGAGCTGGCCGTCCAGCATTCCCACCAGGAGTGCGGCCTGCTCCACCTTGAGTGTGTTGATGTTCAGCAACTGTCTGTCATTGCCCGGAATGGCACACACATAAGGTGACAGATTGCGGTACACCTCTTCAGTAAATCCAATCACGGCCCTCAGTTCACTCTTGTGATTCATCAGGGTATTGGCCGCGCGGTAAGGCGCAGGCCTGGACTCGTACTCGGCATCCTCTGCACCAAAGGGGCTGGTGACCGTGTCTTCATCCAAATAATCTTTCAGGGTATGGGTCAGACGCTCGGCGCCAAAATCATCTACACCCAACGCCACCAGCAAGGCTTTGAACTGCTTGGCCGCCAGCGGCAACTGGGGTTGCCCGTTTTCGACCTCTTTTGACGCCACTGACAGGGCGTTTAGATTGAAGCAGGCCCGCATATCAGAAATCTTGCCGGCAATTTCCCCGCCCTGTACCGGAAACACCACATTGGCGAGTGCCCAGTACTGCTGCAGATGCACCTTGCCTTCGCTGTCGTCCAAATCCTGTTTAAGCACCTTACGGGCCAACTCCTCGGCAGACAGCGCGTACCAGTAACCCTGATCGTATTGGGCCAGATTCATGGTGCGGCGCATACTGATTTGGTTACGTGCCGTTACGTTGGTGGCGATCACAGCCACGATGGCAATAATCAGTAAGACCACGATGAGAGCTACACCATGCTGCTTGCGCATCAGATGTCCTCCTTGCCACGGGGGCCGTTGTCGTCCTCTGACTCATCGGGATTGCCCTTGCCTTCGCCGGAGCCGTTACCTGGACTGTTGCCGCTGCCGTTTTGGTCGCCGTTACCTGAACCGTTATCACCCTTGTCTTTGCCCTCGTCATCATCTGACTTGGGCATACTGCCTTTGGGCAGCAGAAACTTACGCTGAATTTTGCCTATGCCCTCAAGTTCGACTTCCATGGCAATGGCCTCAGGCAGAATGGTCGCCTCGATTCGCTTTTCCCACTTATCACCCACAAAGAAGGCGTACTCCACCGACAACACCTTATCAAAGAGCACGGTTTTCAGCGGCTGCGCCCCAAACTCAGGTTCAGGATAAGGGTAGTACCAACGCTCCAACTTGCCCTCAATAACCACGTACGCCACCGATTGCACACTGCCCCTGGGCAACTTGCCATCGGGATTGAGCCAACCGATGCGAAAAAAGGACAAGGCCTCACTCTCGCTGTCCAGCATATCGCTGCCCGATTGCAGTACCGTCGTGCCGCGGCCGCCTTCCAGCAGTCTTGGCGTGCGGGCCACCATTTGCCCCAAATCACGCTCAATGGCACCAAAACCCTGCTGCAAATAACGCAGTCTGTTGCTGAAGTCCTGGGTTACTTCATCGTTTTTGAGCACAGTCCCCAGCACCGCATTTGCCGCCAGCCCGAGCAAGGCAAAGATGGCGATGGCCAGCAGCATCTCAATCAGGGTAAAACCCCGCTGAGGCTTATTCTCTCTTAAAGACATAAGTGCTTATCTCGGCCAGAGTCCGTGAATATCTGTCATCGTCGCTGACCTTGATACGGATCATGCGAAAATTATCGTCGGTGGTCTTTACCACTTCTTTGCGCCAGTACCAGGTGCGTCCGGCCAGCTCCACTTCACCGTCTTTCTTTCCTATAGAGGGGAAGCCTTTTTCCAGTTTGGCATCCACCATCTGATTGTCAGCGACCCACTGAGCCAGGGTGCGCTCTTCGAGAATGGGCAGATTGCCCATCATCTCACTCATACTCTTGGTCAGCGAGATGGCGGCAATGGAGAAGATGACCAGCGCCATCATGACTTCCAGCAGCGTCATACCCCGTGAGTTGAGGTACCTATTGCGAGCCGGCGAGTTACAGGGTTTCATCATCCCCCCTCCCCAGCTTAAGTCGACCCAGTGCATCACCGCTTATCAACACGTCTACTTCCTGGCCCAAATCGTCTCTGCCAAGGAAGGTCAATTCAAAGGCGGTCATTTCGCCGCTGGGGAACACCAGGATCTGCGGCTCCGGGTTTTTGGCTTTTTGCTCGGCGGTGGGCTCATCGATAAAGGGTTCATCAAACCAGGACTCGTCTTCCTCTTCCTGATCCAGTGGCAGGCCTTCCACCACCAGGCTCATACGAACACCGGGTTCCATGGCTTTGGCGGCCAGTAACCTGTCATTCTCGAGCTTGTGCCACTTGCCTTCGTGATACACCACATACTGGTAGTTATCCTCATCGACAACCACCCCGAGAAACTGGCCGCTGAGTACGGCCTCATCCCGAATCAAATCGGTGGCCACGAGAAACTGGCTCGCGGCCTTATCCAGCACAGGTTTAACCCCGGAACCCGGCAAACTCAGGGTAACCGCAGCCGCAGCGATGCCCATCAAGAGCACCACCAGCAAGACTTCTATCAGGGTAAAACCGCGTTGTCTCACATCACACCCGCATTACTGGTATTTTTGCAGGTTCCAGTTACCGATATCATCCTCGGTACCTGGCTGCATATCGGGGCCGGCGCTGAAGATATCAATTTTGCCGTTTTCACCTGGGCTGAGGAGCATGTAATCACTGCGCCATGGATCCTGAGGCAGTCGCTTCACATAGCCACCGTCGCGGTAGTTACGTGGCTCAGGGGACATGGTTGGTTTTTGCACCAGAGCATCCAAACCCTGCTCAGTGGTGGGGTAGACGCTGTTATCCAGCTTGTACATGTCCAGAGCATTTTCCAGAGCGACTATATCGGCCACCGCTTTTTTGATGTCGGCAGATTCTTTATTACCCAACACGTTTGGCAACACCATGGCGGCCAGAAGGCCCAGGATCACGATAACCACCATGATTTCCAGCAGGGTAAAACCTTGTTGCTTGCGCTTTTGCATTGACGCTTTCTCCTTGTAAAAACCGCTGAGGTGGTACTTAGCCACCAATCAAATTGTTCATTTCCAGAATAGGTTGCAGGATGGCGAGTACGATAAAAAGCACCACCGCAGCCATGCTGATCACCAGCGCGGGTTGAAACACCCCCAGCGCCAGATTCACATTGGCCTCAAATTCCCTGTCCTGGTTATCCGCAGCCCGCTCGAGCATGTTTTCGAGCTGACCGCTCTTTTCGCCCGAGGCAATCATATAGAGCATCATGGGCGGAAACAGCTTGGTGTTGGTCAGGGCCGCCCCCAGGCTGGTCCCCTCGCGCACTCGGGCCGTTGCTTCTTCGACCGCTTCGCGCACCCTTAAGTTCTGCATCACCTCACCGGCGATACGCATCCCGTCCAGCAGCGGCACGGCACTGGCGCTGAGAATACTCAGGGTGCGGGCAAAGCGGGCTGTATTGATACTGCGACTGACCCGGCCAACCACCGGCAGACGCAGCAGAAACTGATGGTACTTCATCTTGAAGTTGTCATTGGCGAGCAAACGCTGAAACACCACAAAGGCCACCACAACCAAGACCATAATCAGCAAGCCATAGTCCTGCACAAAGGCAGACGATGCCATCAGGGCCTGGGTGGTCGCAGGCAACTCCTGCCCCAGATGTTCAAACTGAGACACCACCTTGGGCACTACGGCCGCAAGCAACACGGCAACCACGCCAATGGCGACCAGTGTCAGCATCACGGGGTAAATCATCGCCTGAGTCAGTTTGGACTTGAGCTGTTGACGCCGCTCGGTGTAGTCGGCCAGACGATTGAGTACCACTTCCAGGTGACCGGATTTTTCACCCGATGCCACCATAGAGCGATACAAATCATCAAAAATATGAGGGAATTCCGCCATGGAGTCGGCAAGAGAGTAACCTTCCACCACCCGTGAGCGCACCGCCATCACCATGGAAGCGAGACGGTCTTTTTCACACTGCTGGCCAACAGCCTTGAGGGCTTCTTCCACCGGCAAGCCTGACGCCACCAGGGTGGCAATCTGACGGGTGATCAGTGCCAGCTCGGCCACACTGATGCCACGCTTGAAGGGACTGAAGCCGACGGACTTGGCCTTGGTTTCCTTTTCAACAACAGGCTCGATTTCCAGCGGCATCAGACGCATATCTCGCAGCTGACTGCGGGCATGACGGGCACTGTCTGCCTCAATCACCCCTTTTTGCTGTTTGCCCTTGCCATCGAGCGCCTTGTATTCAAAAGCCGGCATGCCTTACTCCTCGCGGGTCACCCGCAGTACTTCTTCGAGGGTGGTAATGCCCGCAAGGACCTTTTGCATACCATCGTGGCGAATGCTGGGAACCGATTGACGAATATACTTCTCAATCGCCAGCTCGCCTCTGCCGCCATGGATAAGCTCGCGCACTGTGTCATCCACCAGCAGCAGCTCGTGAATACCGGTACGACCACGATAACCATTGTGGCCACAGGCCTTACAGCCGGTGGCGCGGTAAATAATGGCATCACCGCCGCCAATACCCAGCAGTTCACGCTCTCGCTCATCGGGCACATGGGGTGCCTTACAGCTTGGGCACAGGGTCCGCACCAATCGCTGGGCCAATACCCCGAGCAAACTGGAGGAGACCAGGAAGGGCTCAACCCCCATGTCCTGCAGACGCGTGATGGCACCGGAGGCCGTGTTGGTGTGCAGAGTCGAAATCACCAGGTGACCCGTAAGGGACGCCTGCACCGCAATCTGGGCAGTTTCCAGATCACGGATTTCCCCAATCATCACCACGTCAGGGTCCTGACGCAAAATGGCGCGCAGGCCGCGGGCAAACGTCATGTCGACCTTGGTGTTTACCTGGGTCTGACCTATACCTTCGAGCTCATATTCGATGGGGTCTTCCACAGTGAGGATATTGGTATCACGGGAATTGATTTCGGTAAGGCCCGCGTACAGGGTCGTACTCTTACCCGAACCCGTGGGACCGGTCACCAGCAGGATCCCGTGGGGCTTGCGGATAAGCTCGTCGAATTGCTCGCGAATGGTTTCTGTCATCCCAAGCTGAGCCAAATCCAGATTACCGGCGTTCTTGTCCAGCAGACGCAGTACCACCCGCTCACCGTGGCTCGATGGCATGGTCGACACCCGCACATCCACAGCACGGCCACCGATACGCAGCGAGATACGGCCATCCTGAGGTACCCGTTTTTCGGCGATGTCCAGACGGGCCATCACCTTGATACGGCTCACCAGCAGTGACGAAAGCTTACGGTTGGGTTTGAGCACTTCTTTGAGTACCCCATCCACCCGGAAACGCACCACGAGCTGCTTCTCGTACGTCTCGATATGGATATCCGAAGCCTCTTCTTTAATGGCTTCTGACAGGAGAGCGTTGATAAGCCGGATAATGGGCGCATCATCGTCGCCTTCCAGCAAGTCTTCGGTCTGTGGCAGCTCTTCGGCCAAAGTGAAGAGGTCCATCTCATTGCCAATGTCTTCCATCAGCTGCTGCGCTTCGGAAGAGTTGGCCTGATAGGCCTGAGTCAGTTTGGCCTCGAAGGCTCCGGATTCCAGACGCTGCAACGGAACGGCTTCACCGGCGTAGCGGCGCACTTCCAACAGGGCCGCCAGCGGAGTTTTGTCTGTGTAATACAGCCCCAGCACACCCTGCTCGTCTTTGGCGAGCACCAAGCCAAAACGGTGGGCAAAGGCAAAGGGCAGCCGCTCGCGGCTATTGGAGCGAAATGCCTCGTCTACCTGGGTCTCGGCCTCTACGCCAAGTTCATCGGACAGGCGTTCCAGCACTTCGCCCTGATTGATGTCACTCATAGGCTCGCCCGTTATTTGTTTTCGTTGATGTAATTCAGTGCGGCGTCCTTTTCACGCATGTCGGTGTCCAACCCCTTGCCTTCTTTGTAACGGTCAAGGATATCGTTCACTTCCGGTGGCAGATGCTGCGACTGGTCCCACTCTTCAAGCACGGGCACATTGGTATTGGGCATCAGATTAACGCCACGTTCCTGTTGCTCGAGCTGCAGGGCACGGAAATAGTTGTACTTACGGCCGGCGATGCCTTCCATGGTAATGCCATCACGAATAATGGTGGGCTTGATAAACACCATCAGGTTTTTCTTTTTCTTGCCGCTGGAAGACGACTTGAACAGGTGGCCAAGCAGTGGAATGTCGCCCAGGATAGGCACCTTCTGCACACTCTCCTGCACCTCTTCGTTGATCAAACCACCCAGCACCACAATTTGACCTGAGTCGGCCATGACTGTGGTGGTCAAACGGCGGGTAGCAAAGGTCACGTCCACACCCGTTTTACCGTTGATACCTGAGACTTCCTGCTCGATGGCAAGCTTCACCGCATTGCCTTCGTTGATTTGTGGCGTCACTTTCAGCTTCACACCCACTTCTTTACGTTCAACGGTCTGAAAGGGGTTGGAGTTACCGTTGCTGGAGTTTTGTGCACCCGTCAGAACCGGCACTTCATCACCCACGATAAAGGCGGCTTCCTGGTTATCCAGGGTGGTGATGGAAGGCGTAGCCAGCACGTTGGAGTTGGTATCGGAGGACACGGCCTGAATGAGGGCACCGAAGTCGCCCATGGCCACACCCCACGCCATGCCGTTCACCTTGCCCAGTGCCTGGGCCAGCAAAGTGATATCTCCGCGTTTTTCAGGGTTCTTGGAAACTATGGGGTTGCCGTTGCCGTCGATGGTGGTCACTTCAGAGGCTTCTTCACCACGGGCCTGCCAGATACCGGCACCAATCTCACCAATGGTGGGACCCAGGTTATTGAACTGGGTGCCGCCACCGGATTCAGTGGCCCACTGCACGCCAAAGCCCACATCGTCACCTTCAGCCACTTCTACGATGATGGCTTCCACCAGCACCTGGGCACGACGGATGTCGAGCTGATTGATGACGCTCTCGAGGGTGCGCATCTGGTCGGGTTCGGCGCTGATCACCAGGGCATTGGTATCTGTGTGCGCCATGATATTGATTTGGCTGCGACGCTTGCCCGAAGCTTGCTGAGCAGCCCCTTCCTTGCTCTCTTCCAGTTTCTGGGCAAAGCCGGTAAGCACTTCAACCAGGTCTTCGGCCTTGGCATAACGCAGATAGCGTACCTTGGTGTTGCCTGTACTGGCCTGCTCTGCGTCCAGACGCTTCACCAATTCCACCACACGCTGGCGACTCTTTTCATCGCCACTGATCACCACGGCGTTAATCCGCTCGTCGGCTACCACCTTGGGTGCCTGACCGGGCAACTGTGCCTGGTTGGCAGAGGCGCGGTAGAGGGTATCGATAATCCGTACCATTTCAGAGGCGGAGGCGTGCTGCAAAGGCACGACCAGCACTTCGGTATCGCCCTGTTTATCGACGCGTTTGACGATTTCCACCAGCTTGTTCACCACGGCAGCACGACCGGTGAGCATCAGCACGTTGGACGGGTCATAGTTAACCACGTTACCGCCACCGGCGTTGTCGTTAAGCTGACGCAGAAGCGGTGCAAGCTGCTTTGCCTCTGAGTTGTACAGGGGGACGATGCGGGTTACCAATTCATCGCCCAGACCCGGGGCACTGTCGTCGGCCACACGGATATTGGAGGTCTTGGCATCCTTGTCTTTGATGACCTTGAGTACGCCATTTTCCATTTCCACCACGGCATAGCCATACACCTGCAGCACGTTCAGGAAGAACTGGAAGTACTGGTCCTCGGTGAGGTTATCGTAACTTCTGACGTTGATTTTGCCGCGGATGGTCGGATCGACAATGATGGTCTTGTTCAGTCGTTTGCCAACGGTATTAATAAATTCCTGAATTTCGGCATTTTTGAAACTAGGTGCCAGCTGCTCATTGGAAGCAGACCAGGCAATCGCAGGCGAAAGGAGTACTGTACCAGCCACCAGACTGGCGATCAGTTTGCGTCGGAATCCTTGATTGTTCATCTAATTATTGTCCCCTAAAACTTCGCTTATTGCGGCAAACTGAACATGATTTCAATCAGCTGACCTTCCCGCTCTACCATGACAGAGATTTCGGTCAGTTCAGTCAGCTGGCCCATCAGCTCCAGAGCCTGGGTGCTGACAGTCAAATCATAGCCGTTAATGGATTTGGCCAGATCTCCTGGTTTGAGACCTGCCTGGGAAAAGAGTCCGGGATCTTTGCCGGGCTGTAAGCGGTAACCCACCAACTCTTCACCCTGGGTAACCGGCGAAATCGAAATGTAATCGGTGATCTTGCTTGGGTCGGCGAGCAGTTCGTCCCGCGAGGATGACAGCTCTGCCGCGACATCTTCATCACGGCGCTTGTCGATGCGGCGTACCTCATCTTCAAAGCCGCGCTGGCGATTGTTGTTTACCGAGGGAGTGCTGGCGCCGCTGGTGTATGGCACGCCGTCCAGCATCAGGGTTTCGTAGCGTCCCGCGTTGGTGATAATCACCCGGTCTGCATACACTTCCTTGAGAGAAGCCGAAGTGCCCTTGATTTTTTCACCCAGCTCGTAAGTTTCCTGGCTGCCACCCGACTCGATGATAGCCAGGCCTTTTTGTTCGGCGGTGGAAGCCACGATACCGGTCAGCACAATCGACAAGGAGGTTTTGGGTGCATCGGTAATTACCTCCTGCACCGGCTGCTCTTTGGGTTTACTGGTATCAGCTTTACCAAAGAGAGACAGAGACTTAAGACCATCGACATCAACACCGCTGTTGCCGTTGGTACCGGAGGATGGGGGATTGGGACGCCAGGCCGCTGATTCAGTCTGGGCCGGAACCAAGCGCCAGCTGATCTGAGCTGCCAAATAGCAACAAACCGCGAAAGCCAGCCAAAAGACCAGCCGACTCAGAGGCTTGTGCGGGATGCTTCCTGCCCGGGCGATAACTTTATCCAATAAATCCATAATTTATGGACCCTCTTACAGGTCTCTGTTCTGATTAGAATAATTTAGGAAAACCTGCAACATGCTAACTCAGCCACTTGATGGCAACAACCCCATAACAGCGCAGGCTGTGGCGATTTTTCGCCATTTATGCTAACTTTGCGCGCCCAAAAAGGGTGTGAGGCAGGCCGCTAAAATGGCAATTCTGCGTAGGGATCAAGCGCATGAACCTGCACAACGTGATCCGGCCACTATCTATATGTAGCAAATGTTTGCAAAAGTGGAGCATTTATGGAATCCGGGAATCCAATACTGCAATCCGTCCGTCTCGATAAATGGCTCTGGGCCGCTCGTTTTTACAAGACCCGAGCACTGGCCAAGGAAATGATTAACGGCGGTAAAGTACATTACAACGGGGCCCGCACCAAATCCAGCAAGAATGCGGAAGTTGGTGCTGTGCTTAAGATACGTCAGGGATATGACGAAAAAGAGGTGGTCATTAAAAAATTGTCGGAACAGCGACAAAATGCCACTCTGGCGCAAACCCTGTATGAAGAAACGGCGCAGAGCGTACAAAAACGTACCGCCAATGCCGAGGCTCGACGCCTGAATATCCTGAACAATCCGTCACCGGACACCAAGCCCGATAAGAAACAGCGCCGTGAGTTGCTGAGGGCCAAGTCCGGCGATTATTAACCCAGCGCCTGGCGCATGAAGATTAACGTGATGAACAAAGACACTTTATACCGCTATTTGTTTGAAAACGCCGACGTGCGCGGCGAACTGGTACAACTGGCCGATACTTACCAATCCGTGGTAAACGCCCATGAGTATCCCACCGTGCTGCGCCGCTTCCTCGGTGAGCTGATGGCAGCGACCTCACTGCTGACCGCCACGCTCAAGTTCAGCGGCGATATCGCCGTACAGGTACAGGGCAACGGTCCTGTGTCACTGGCCGTGATCAATGGCAATAACCACCAGCAACTGCGTGGTGTGGCGCGTTGGGATGGTAATCTGGCCGATGATGCCAGCCTGAACGACCTGTTCGGTGATGGCTATATCGTTATCACACTGACACCGGATGACGGCGAGCGTTACCAGGGCGTAGTGGCACTGGATAAGCCAACGCTGGCCGAGTGTATCCAGGACTACTTCCAGCAGTCTGAACAGCTGCCCACAGGCATTTGGCTGTTCGCCGATGGCGAGTGCGCTGCCGGTATCTTCCTGCAGGTATTGCCAAGCGAAGGCGATCACAACGCCGAGTACGAACACCTGACAACCCTCACTGCCACCATCAAGCAGGAAGAGTTGCTGGAGCTGCCAGCCGAAGAAGTGTTGCATCGCCTCTACCACGAAGAGCAGGTACGTCTGTTTGACCCCATCGACGTCAGCTTCAAGTGCACCTGTTCACGGGAACGCAGCGCCAGTGCCATTCGCAGCATAGACAAGGAAGAAATCCTGTCTTTACTGGCGGAGCAGGGTCAGGTGGAATTGGGCTGTGAATACTGTAATACCTTCTACCGATTTGATGCCATCGACATAGAAGCCCTCTATGCCAATGTGCCCCTGTCAGATGAGCAGGCCACCAAACAGTGAGCCAGATCACTGACTGATAACGGACGCCCGGGGGCGTCCGTTTTTTTTGACGTTTTTTCAGATCCGGCTCACACATTCAAGGCCGCTTAAGTTACAATCCGCCGCGGGCGCTCGACCCGATAAATCAAGGCGCACCACAAACCGGCAACACAGATCGGTACCCATAAAACAAAACCTCTTGATATTTGGAGACCTTACCTATGGCGGAAGGAATTAACCGCGTACACCGTAATCCCTCAACGGCCGAGCTGGTAGAACTGGCGCTGAGAAGAGGTGAAGGAGAATTGACCGCCAATGGCGCTCTGGTTGCCAAAACCGGAGCCCGTACAGGCCGTTCTCCCAATGACCGCTTCATCGTCAAAGAAGCCGGTTCTGAAGCAGATATCGAATGGGGCAACGTCAACAAGCCCTTCGCTCCAGAGGCCTTCAATGCCCTGTGGGATCGCGTAGCCGCTTACCTGGCCGACAAAGAAGTGTTCGTATCCGATCTGGAAGTCGGTGCCGACCCAGAACACTATCTGCCAGTGACAGTGACCACCGAATATGCGTGGCATCAGCTGTTCGCCCGCAACCTGTTTATTATCCCTGAGCACTTCAACCAGGCCGGCAAGCCCACCTGGCAAATCATGAACGCCCCAGGCTTCGTGTGTGAGCCAGAGCGCGATGGCACCGCCTCAGAAGCCACAGTTATCATCAACTTTGCCGAACGCAAAGTGCTGCTCGCCGGTCTCAAGTACGCCGGTGAGATGAAAAAATCCATGTTCTCCGTGCAGAACTTCCTGCTGCCTGCCAAGGGCGTGCTGCCAATGCACTGCTCTGCCAACGTTGGCAAAGACGGCGACACCACCCTGTTCTTCGGCCTGTCCGGTACCGGTAAGACTACCCTGTCTGCCGATCCCAAGCGTTTCCTCATCGGTGACGACGAGCACGGCTGGGCACCAGGCAGCGTGTTCAATATTGAAGGCGGCTGCTACGCCAAGTGTATCGATCTGAGCCAGAAGAATGAGCCGGTAATTTGGGATGCCATCCGTTTCGGCACTGTGCTGGAAAACGTAGTACTGGACGACAAGCGCGTACCTGACTACAAAAACGCCAGCCTGACCGAAAACACCCGCGCCGCCTACCCACTGGAGCACATTGCCCAGCGCCAGGAAGAAAACCGTGGCGGCGAGCCACGCGCCGTAGTGTTCCTGACCTGTGACGTATCCGGTGTACTGCCTCCTGTGTCCAAGCTGACCAAGGAACAGGCCGCTTACCACTTCCTGTCTGGCTACACCGCCAAAGTAGGTTCCACTGAGATGGGCTCAACAGCTGCCATCCAGTCAACCTTCTCTACCTGTTTCGGTGCCCCATTCTTCCCACGCCCAGCCGGTGTTTACGCCGAACTGCTGATGAAGCGTATCGAAGAATTCGGCAGCCAGGTATACCTGGTTAACACCGGCTGGACCGGTGGTCCTTACGGTGTGGGCAAGCGTTTCGACATCCCAACCACCCGCGCCATCGTTGATGCCATCGTGAGCGGCGAACTGGCCAGTGTTGAAACCGTACACCTGGAGAAGCTGAATCTGGAAGTGCCTGTGGCCGTTCCAGGTGTTGAAACAGCCCTGCTGAATCCGGTTAACACCTGGGCCGACAAGGCCAAATATCAGGAATACGCGCAGAAGCTGGCTGAAGAGTTCCAGGCCAACTTTGCCAAGTATCAGGTACCTGACTCCATCAAGAACGCCGGCCCAAAAGCCTGATAGCGTCTTGAAGCAAGAAAGACTAAAACGGCTCCTGCGGGGGCCGTTTTTTATTGTCTACACCTAAGGAAGGTGCGAACAAGTCGTCGCACAGCTCTGGCTGTACCGCCAAGGGTATTCAATCGGCACACAATTGCTGTTGAAAGCACATCAAAGCTCATTCACTATCAATTCCTGCACACATGCCAGCACACAAACTATTACCGGGACCAACCATGACAGAAAGCTACCTCTTTGATGTATTTGGCAAACGTATGTCAGTACACCGTGAAAATGGCGTGTGGCGTTTATTTTTGGTGTCCGGAACGGGTATGAGACGCCCTGTTTATGACGTGATTATCCCCGCCGCATTGGAACCCGAGGAATTGGCCACCTATTTGGATGACATCTTCCATGAGCACGCGAGCGCAAGCCATCCGAAGGTGTATCTGCTTTAGGCAATCCTGATGAAGGGTTAAGATAACGAGCCACCCTGGCTCATACATATCAGATTTCAGAGGACCTTATGTACAAAGGGAGTTGTTTGTGCGGTGCTATCCAGTACAACCTTAACGGGGCTATCAGCGACATTATTCACTGTCACTGTTCCCTGTGCCGAAAATCCACCGGCAGTGCCTATGCCACCAACGGTTTTATCGCGTCACAAGACTTAGAGCTGAGCGATCCCGAAAACAAACTGACCTTTTACGAGAGCGAACCGGGCAAGCGAAAGTATTTTTGTCAGGTCTGCGCCTCTCCCCTTTACAGCGCCAACGCCAAATACCCCGGCCGTTATCGTCTGCGAATTGGCTCCCTCGACTCCGATATCAACGAGCGCCCCCTGTCCCACAATTTCGTCACCTCCAAGGCCAACTGGGACGAGCTGGATGCCAGCCTTCCCCGCTACGAGGCATTTGAGCCATCCCGCAAGTAACGGCTTGCGAATCCTGAGCAAGCTGACAAGGACTCAAAGGCCGGGGGAATACCCTGGCCTTTTCTCATTGCAGCCCTGACCGGTGCGGATTGAATCGACACATCTACGCTCCCTTCATTCGCACAACAATTCGCGCAAAAAGTGAACCACGTCACTGATTTAGCATTCACTCACTGATACATGGCGAAAAGCGATGGACATTAGATTAGGACAATGCGATGAATAAATTACCAGGTTCTTTTTCGCGCAAACCGTTAGCAATAACATCAACAGCTGCGCAGGAAAAAGTGACCGCGCAATAGGGGGGAATTGATATGGCATTTAAAAAATACGCTGCCGAGCATGAGGAAGCCAAGGTCGATATGACTCCCATGCTGGATATCATTTTCATCATGTTGATTTTCTTTATCGTGACCACCTCATTCGTCAAGCCCATGGGGATTGACTACAACAAACCTGAATCCGCGCAAAAGTCCCGTGCCAAGGGGGACAACGTGTTGATCACCGTCAGTAAAACTGGATTGGTGACCATGGAAGGGCGTCAGGTGGACGTAGAGAGGATCACAGCCAACATTGAGCGCAAGCTTGCTGAAACGCCGGGGGCGGCGGTACTGATTCAGGCCGACGGCGAGACCCTGCACGGCACTGTGGTAGAGGTGATGGATAAGGTCAAAGAGGCTGGTGTCCATAAAATCTCAGTGACCCAATCCGATGAATAAGCGCATCCATGATGCAGCAATAAAAATGGCTCCCGTGGGAGCCATTTTTTATATCTGAGATCAGCGTCGGTTAAACAGTGCTGCGGCAATATCACTCCAGCGCGGCTCTTTACCGTACATGCGGATCCCCAGCTCGAATACCCGGGCAGATGCCCGCGACAGCCACACCACAAACCCAATCAGCAGCGCCAACGAGCCCAGCCACTCCCACCAGGGCACGTCGGAACTCATGACCCGCAGCGGCATGGCAGAGAAGGACGTCAACGGCAGCCAGCTCAGTAGCTGCATGGCCTGTCCTTCGGCATTGTCCATCACCATAAAGACAGCGCCAAGCAACAGGCCCGGCAGCAACATCACCACGGTGCGCCCCGAATGATTGGGGTCGTCGATGGTGGCGGCAAAACCGGCCAGAAAGGTATTGAGCAGCAGTATGCCCATGATGAGAAAGCCCAGCATACACACCAGCTCCAAGGCCCCCAACGGAATGCTCAGGGATGTTCCGCCACTGATGAGGCTCGCGCCCTGAATGATCAGAACCGTAATAAGGCCATAGGTGGCTATGGTTTTCAGGGAGAACAGTGAAACGCCGATAATTTTGCCATCAATCCATTCCCGGGGTGCAACCAGCGTGAGCAGTTGCTCAGTCACTCGCTGCTGCTTTTCACCTGTGATGGCAGTAAACATCAGACCAAAACTGGCAAAAAATCCCGTCACCAGCACACTCAAATACACAATACCGACAATGCGCTTCAGCTTGCGGGCCTTTTCATCGGCCAGACTCTCGCGGGTATAACTGATGTCGACAGTCGGCAAGTCATCGATGACTTTTTGCTGCTCCGCCGACAGCGGCAGGGCCGCAATCAACTGCTGTTGATGCCAGCGCTGCAACTGAGGTGTGAGCTTTTCAAGCCAGCTGGTAGATTTTTCCCCCACCAGTTTGAGCTCCCCCGCCCGGATTATCAGCAGCAAGTCCCAGTCCTTGCCGAGGTTGGCTTGTACCTCGTCAATCCTGTCATCCCCGACCCGGGTAAACTGATAACCTGCAATGGCCGGCATGGTGTCTCCCACCACGGCAACCCGGTAGTCTTTGTCTATCCAGCCTTTAATCTGGGGCCAGGCCGACATACTGGCAATGATAACCAACATGATGGCCAGAGTGGCCAGTTCCTGTTTCCACTTCAGAAATCGTTTGAATTCAAATACGGCTATCTTCCAGCGGATCATACGCCTTCCCCCACATCCCTGTTGTCACCGCCTACGGCCCGTAAATAGAGTTCATGCAAGTTAGGTTGCAAGGGCGCGAACGTCATCAGTTCGCCAAGGGCACCCAACTCATTCAACAACGCCTGCAGGCTGGCTCCCTTGGCCTTGGTCACCGACAGTTTATCGCCTTCGACCCGGACCGATTCCACCGTTTCCAGGGCGTCCACGGCATTCAGAGTCGGCACCGGATGCAACGCCACCTGATAACCTTCCCCCGGCGACAACTGTGTCATCACTTCGACCAAACTGCCTCCGGCAATGGGCTTGCCATGATTAATCAGCAGCATATGGTCGGCTAAACGTTCGACCAGCGCCATCTGGTGGGCGCTGAGCACTATGCCCTTGCCCGCCGCCCTGAGTTCAGCCAGCACAGAAACCACCAGCTCCTGATTCACAGGATCCAGTCCGGAGAAGGGTTCATCAAGGATAAGGAGTTCGGGCTCATGGAGAAGGCAGGCAATCAACTGCACCTTTTGCTGGTTGCCCTTTGAGAGCTGGCTGAGTTTATCACTGCGTTTTTCGGCCAGACCAAAACGCTCGGTCCACTGCGTTATCTGGCTGTCGATGCGCGCCCGCGGCAAACCGCGCAGCTCACCTATGTAAGTCAGGTTTTGAACAACAGTCCTGTCCTGATACAGGCCTCTGTCTTCCGGCAAATAACCATAGTGTTCCCGTGGCAATTGCGATAAGGGCCTGCCATCACGGCTGATATGCAGCTCGCCACCATCCGGCTCCGTCAGCCCCACCAACATACGGATAAGTGATGACTTACCCGCGCCATTGGGCCCCAACAGTGCGAGGATCTTACCGCCCTGAATATCAAGGCTGACGCCGTCCACCGCCTTGACCGTGCTGTAGCGCTTCTCAAGCCCCTTTGCCTGAATATGGATCATACCACCTCCCTATGTAGTCATCAGGATTCTAGAGGAGGCGCCAACCAACAAAAAGAGCCCAATTACAATTAATTACACTTAATCCCCTCAGAGTATCCATTAACAGTATCTGCTGTTTATTCGCGCAAAAACGGCCAGAATGCCTCTTGCGAAGACCTGCCAATTACGAAAAGATAGGCCTTTGATTTTTATTGCCACTATAGGCCAGCTCCATGCCATTCTTGCCACTGAAATCGTCCCTCACCTTGCTTTCCGTCACCCTGCTGAGCACAGCTCCGGCTTGGGCCACACCCGTTGTTGCCAACCAATTCGTTAATGATGCGGTACTGCCACCCATAGAGGCATGGCAAGGTGCCAGTGAGGCCCTGATGCTGACCCGCGACAGTAAATGGGCCACGCCCTTTGAGCAGAGCGGTGGCCTTGAGAGCCCCGACTACGACGCCACCATGGCCTGGCTCGACAAGTTGGTAAAACGCAGCAAATACCTGTCTAAAGTGAGTCTTGGGAAGAGCCCACAGGGACGGGACATCTGGATGATTGTCGCCAGTAAAGAAGGCGCAGACACCCCGGGCAAGCTGGAAAAGCACGGCAAACCCAGTGTGCTGGTGCAGGCCGGGATCCACTCCGGTGAGATAGATGGTAAAGACGCGGGCATGATGCTGCTGCGGGATATCGAAATGGGCGGCAAGAGTGCCCTGCTCGACAAGGCCAACCTGTTGTTTGTGCCCATCTTCAGTGTGGATGCCCACGAACGCGCCAGCGAATATAACCGGGTAAACCAGCGCGGCCCCGTCACCATGGGGTGGCGTACCAACGCCCGCAACCTTAACCTCAACCGTGACTACGCCAAGGCCGATACCAAAGAGATGCAGTTGATGCTGACCGCCATCAACGACTGGAACCCCAGCCTCTATATCGACGTGCACGTCACCGACGGCATCGACTATCAATACGATGTGACCTTCGGTTACAACCTGAGTCAGGGACTGAGCCCGGCCGCCTTTGCCTGGCTTGACGGCGAATACCGCCCCGACGTTGAAGCTGCCCTCACCCAGGCTGGCCATATTCCCGGCCCACTGGTGTTTGCCCTGGATAACAGCGATATCACCAAGGGCATGTCGCTGTGGAGCGCATCGCCCCGCTACTCCAATGGCTACGGTGATGCCCGCCACTTGCCAACCATCCTGATAGAAAACCACAGTCTCAAGCCCTTCAAACAAAGGGTGCTGGGCACTTACGTGATGCTGGAACAAACCTTAAAGACCGTGGGCGAGCAGGCGACTGCGCTCAAGGCCGCCATCATGGCCGACAGCTTTGCCTTCCCTGAGCAGGTTACCCTGACCTGGAAAGAGACACTCCAGCCAAAGGGATGGGATTTTAAAGGCATAGGATACCGGGTTGAAAAAAGCCCCATTTCCGGTGCAGATGTGGTGCGCTGGACCGGTGAGCCCGTGCTGTATGAGCAGCTGCCTGTCATCGGTAATACAGTGCCCGACATCAGTGTCAGCCGCCCGGAGGCCTATTATGTGCTGCCCCAATGGCAGGAAGTCATAGCCAAGCTGGAAACCCACGGCATTCGCTATGAGCGACTGCAGCAACCACAGCAACTGACGTTGGGGCAATACAGCTTCAGCAATCCCCAGTTTGGCGCCAAAGACTACGAAGGCCGCCAGCGGCTCAGTGCCGACGTCACCCTGAATAAGGTTGACACCACACTGCCGGCGGGCACCATCAAAATCAGCACAGAGCAGGCACTGGGCGACCTCGCCATTTTGCTGCTGGAGCCCCAGTCACCGGACTCACTGCTGCAATGGGGCCTGTTCAATCCCATCTTCACCCGTACCGAGTACATGGAGCAGTACGCAGTAGAACCCATGGCGGCGCGTATGTTGGCCGAAGATCCTGAGCTGAAAAAGGCCTTTGATGCAGCCCTCAAAGACCCCGCATTCGCCGCCGATCCAAGCGCCCGCCTGCGCTGGTTCTATGAAAAGAGCCCCTACTACGACCGGGAATACCTCAAGTACCCTGTTTATCGCAGCTTCTGATGTAAAAAAGCCGGGCTAGCCCGGCTTTTTTTGTCTCATGACATCCACTTGTTATCCCTGATGCCCTTGCCTGAGCTCAATGGGCGTAAGGATAAGATCGTCATAAACAAAGAAGCTGTCGCTGCTGGCGCTTTGCCACCAGGACTGCCACACGCCGGTCGCCCTGCCTTCGGCAAGCTCGCCATGGGAAAGCTGCTTTACCATGCTGCTGGCCGACATTGGCAAACCATAAGGTGTGCGGCGCTTTATCATTTGCGGCAACAGCTTGGCAGGGCTGTCCAGCCCCATGCCACCCAGCAGTTCATAAAAGGCATGCAGGGTGTTGTGGTGGAAATTCCTCACCCTGTCACTCTTCACTTCTACGTCCACCGCCTTGCCCCGTACAGGGTCCTGAGTGGCAATGCCCGTGGGGCAATTATTGGTGTTGCAGTGGCGCGACTGAATACAACCAAGGGCCAGCATCATGGTGCGGGCCGCATTCACGGTATCGGCGCCCAGTGCAAGTTTGGAGAGCAAGTCAAAGGCCGAGGCGGTTTTGCCCGAGGCAATGATACGCACCTTGTCTCTGAGCCCCAGCCCAATCAAGGCATTGTGCACAAAGTACACACCCTCGAGACACACCATGCCCATGCGATTGGTAAACTCCACCGGCGCGGCGCCCGTGCCCCCTTCGGCGCCATCCACAGTGATGAAGTCAGGATAAATGCCGGTTTCCAACATGGCCTTGCCGATGGCCAAAAACTCCGCCGGATTGCCAATGCACAGCTTAAAACCAACGGGTTTGCCGCCGGATAACACCCTCAGCTCACGGATAAATCCAAGCAGCGCCTTGGGCGTGGCGCACATGGGGTGCACCGCAGGCGACACACAATCCCTGTCGGTGGGGATAAGGCGGATACGGGCAATCTCTGCCGTAATCTTGGCCTTGGGCAGGACACCACCATGGCCGGGCTTGGCACCTTGTGACAGCTTGATTTCAATCATCCGCACCTGGGGCTGGCAGGCCTGACGGCTGAATGCCGCAGGGTCGAACTCCCCTTCATGGGTGCGGCAACCAAAAAGGCCCGAGCCAATTTGCCACACCAGATCGCCGCCATGTTCGAGGTGGTGATCGCTTATGCCACCCTCGCCGGTGTTATGGTAAAAACCGCCTTTCTTCGCCCCCAGATTCAGCGCCTGAATGGCGTTGGATGAGAGGGAGCCAAAGCTCATGGCCGAAATATTCAGCCGCGAAGCACTGTAAGGCTTTAAACATTCATCGCCACCAAAGCGCACCCGCTTGCTCTCCTCTTTCACCTCACAGGGGTTTAATGAGTGCCACAAACTCAGGTAGTTATCGGCCAAAAGGTCGCGCTGAGTGCCGAAGGCGATGGTGTCGCGCTCATTTTTGGCACGCTGATACACCAAAGAGCGCTCTTCGCGGTTAAAGGGCTTTTCTTCAGTGTCGCTGGCGATGAAATACTGCTGGATCTCCACCCGAAAAGATTCAAGCCCATAACGGATATAGGCCACAACGGGGTAAAGCCTGTTCAGGCTATGGCGGGAAAGGAAGAGGTCGTAGGCACCAATCAGGGTGTAGCCCAGGGTAAAGGCCAGCAAGAGCCAGGCACCCAAACCGGGATGCCGGCTACACAGCCAGATTGCCAGGGCGTTGCCCAAGGTAGCCATCAGCCAATACAGCTTTTGCATGAGTGTCATAGTTCTATTCCTTGAGCATGCCGGCGCACTGCCGAAACGTCCTGTTTCACCGAAACGGCATCATTGATTTTAAAATCATGCTACTTGCTGGCGCGCCAACAAAAAAGCCCCGAATACAATTCGGGGCTAGCCTGGCCTCACCACACGTCGGCCAACCGCTCAAATCCGGCTGGCGGAATGGCGCTTTGGCGCCAATAACGACCACCGTCGTCGGTGCGTCCCAACAGGGACTTGTTGACCAACTCCCGCCGGATAAGGGGATGATCACCAAACCCGATAAAGGGTTTTAGCAGCGCATTCACCTCGGCCTCACTGTACTCCACCCCATACCGGAAACGGCACCAGAAAAACCACAGACTTTGCTGCTGCAAGGCGTAACGGCCAGGCCATTGCCTGAGCACATAGTCTTGGCCCATAAAGGGTTTCAGCTTGGCCGGAATATCCACGGCCAGGGGATCCAACCCTGACTCATCCGCCTCCAGCGGTAACTGCTGCGCCTTAAGCTGCTGAAAGTTTTGATGCCCACTGGCCTTGGCGAGCAGGTTCAGCATTTCTACATGGGTAGGGAATTGCTCGCAAGCCATCAACTGCTTGCGAAGGGACTTGGCCAATGCCGAGATATCGGCGGCCACAAATGGAATAACCTGTTTCATGACTATACCTCACACAGGCGCGCCCGCCCTGGGGTGTCAGTGATCGCCGACTTCCAACGGGGCACGCGAATGTACGGTACCGGATTCAGGTGTAAGGCAGGTTTAGCTCGGCTTGCGCCGCGGCGATGTCTGGGTGAACTGCAGACCCAGACGACATCATAACCAGAGGCGCAAAAAGCGCAAGTCGCTCGTCTGAACGAAACCTATCCGGGCCCACAAGCGCAAACTCACACCTCGTCCGGCCCCTGATACTCCGCGATGCCACGTCCAAAGCAGCCGAGCTCGTCCAGCACCGCCATAATCCTCGGCAATCCATGCAGGCGCTTGTGTACCTGAATAAAAATTTCGCCGCGATAATCGCTGTCAAAGGACACCGGCAGGCGTACCAGCGAGCTCAGTATGGGATGGGACATCAGGGCATCGTAAAGTACCATGGCGCCCAGTCCCTGCACGCAGGCCCCCAACTGCACGTTGAAGTCGTCGCTGGCAAAGACGGGTTTAAACCCGGGTAACAGTCGATGCAATTCACGGTTTATCCTGAAATGCCCCTGATCCTCACTCCAACAGATGAGTGCAAGGTCAGCGAGGGTAGCCCCCGGTGGCAGTGACGCCGCATAGTCCCGGCTGCCATACAATCGGGGTTTACTCAGTATCTTGCCAACCGTCATCAGTCCGGGCTCCGCCACCTGCCGGGTTCGAAGGGCAATGTCTGCTTCGCCCCGGGACAAATCGAGCAGATGAGTTGAAGACAGCACTTCCAGAGTCAATGCCGGGAATCGTGCCCTCAGTCTCTGAGCCAACTGAGTCAGCAATGTCAGGGCAAGTCCCGGCGGCGCAGTAATACGCACCTTACCGGCCACACGTTCAGCGGGCCTGGCCAGGCTCACCTCGGCATCATGGGCCCATTGAGCCATTTGGGCCGCAGCGGGTAACAGCCGCAACCCCGCAGGCGCCAGTTCACAGCCCTGGGATCGGCGAATGAACACGGGCTCACCCAACTGCCCCTCAAGTTCTGCGATGCGTCGGCTCAGGGTGGGTTGCCCCAGGCCCAGTTGCCGCGCCGCGGCGCTGAAGCTGCCAAGCTCTGCAACCGCCACAAATAAACGAATGTCTTCCCAGTTCAGCCCCTGCTTCATTCTATTACCATCCAAATACGAATACCCACATACGATATTCGCCAATTGAGACCAATGTCCATCCATGAAAGCATAACCACAAGACAAAACAGTCAGAACACCGCAAGGATGAAATATGAACACCCGCAACCTTAGTGCCGCAATACTGCTTGGGCTGATGATGGCAAGCCCGCTTGTAACGGCCCAATCCGATGCCCCGCAAACCCAGCATGCCAGCCAGGCTGCCGCACTGGGCAAGCCCGTGAGCCTGGCCGAGATGGAAGCGAGCCTCGCCACACCAGGTCGCCTGGGCTTCAGCGTTCATGCCAGCGCCAACTGGCAGGTACCGCTGAGGGGCTTGCTCAATCTTGAGGCTCCCGCCGCCAAAGCGGCCGGTAAAAAAGATGGGGATGAACCCATTCAGGTTTACCTGTATGAGTTCACGCACCCACAGCATGGCCGCTTTTTTATCGATACCGGCGTGGCACAGGGGTTACTGGAGGCGCCCACCCGGCATGGTGTACAAGCGGAACTCTTCCAGGCATTTGGCCTCGGAAAAATCCAGCTGCTGCAAAGCACCGGTGAAATTGCATCAGGCGGCAAGCCTCTGCGCGGCATCTTTCTGACCCACCTGCATCTGGACCATATCATCGGCCTGCCGGATCTGGCTGCGGATATCCCCCTCTACGTTGGCCGCAACGAGCATCTGAGCCTGAGTCCCCAAAATCACATGACCCAGGCGACAACAGATGCTCTGTTGTCGGGCAGGCCGTCGCTGAATGAATGGGGTTTCGATAAAGGCGAAGCCATAGACGTTTTTGGTGACGCCAGCGTATATGCATTGCACACCCCGGGGCATACCGAAGGCAGCACCGCCTATGTGCTCAATACCCTTGATGGGCCGGTGTTGATTGCAGGCGACACCTGCCATACGACATGGGGGTGGCAACAGGGTGTGGAACCCGGCGATTTCACCCGGGATAAGTCGCAAAACCGCATAAGCCTGTTGGCGCTGAAGGCCCTGAGTGACAGACACAGTCAACTGAAGGTGTATCTGGGTCATCAGCAGCTGTGACCCCGCGTTATAGGGGCCGCCAAAGCGTGACCCAAACAAACAGACCCGGAAATCCCGGGTCTGTTTTATGCGAGTGCCAGACTTCAGCCCTTGGGCCAGCCCACCACTGAGGCATTGGCCCAGTTGCCGCAGACGCCCTTGGCTGTGCCTTCGGTTTGCAGGCTCAGGGTTTCAACGCCGCGGATATCCAATTCTGGCTTGACCACGGCGGGCGCGGCAATCAGGCCCGAGTCGTACATTAGCTTGCCATCACCGAATATCTTAAAGTGCATGCCACCCTTGGTTTTGCAGCTGTCGTCGATACCAAGGTCAGCCCGCAGCAGCTGCCAGTTACCTTCGAGACGATAGTCGACCCTACTGTTGGCAGCCATCCCCAGCCCCTTGCTGAACTTAAGGCCGTTCATGCTCATGGGTTTGCCACCGATAGCAGTGTTTAACGCCACACGGCTGCCAGCGGACTTATCCAGCTTTTGCGGCGAGAGTTCGGCGAGGAACTGCTGGGTTTTGGGCGCTTTGGGCTCGGGCGCGGTCAGTACCTTGAACTCGCTGATGGTGATTGGCGTGACGCTCTTTGGCAGCAGCGCATTGAAGGCGCCGCCCTGACTCTTGGCTGCCGTCACCATGGGGTCATTGCCAAGCTCATTCTGGGTGCTCAGTACCCTGAAGCGCAGCAGACTGCCGGGCTTGGGCGAAAACGCTACCTTCTGCATGGTTTGGGATTTATCCAGCCTGCCCTTGGCCACCGGCTCGCCCCACTCGCCATTGTTTTCACCCAGGTAGACCTCGTAGTCGGCCACCTGACCATACTCCCAGTGCTTGTCGTTACGGGGCGCGATTTCAAACCCGGCAATAAAGCGGCGCTCGCCCAATGCCAGGGTAAACTCGTGGGCTCCGGTCTTTTGTGCCTGATCCCGCTTGGTTCTGAACCAGGTATCCGGATTGTTATCGAAGGCATTTTCCAGCGGATGCCCTGCTTCTTCGGCGGGACGGGCAAGCACCAGCAGGCTGTCGGCAGGGATTTCATTGCCAAGCTCGGGCGCCTGTGCGTAACCTGCGGTGGCGGCAAGCTGCTGTGATTCATCAATTTCCAGCTTGAACTCCAGCGCCTTACGCACCGAGACTTTCTCGGTTTTCACCAGCACAGTGCCGTACCTGGTATCGGAATAAGTCCAGCCACTCTTGGCCTTGGCGAGCGCGGCTTCATCCTTGAGGGCTTTAAGCTTTTTACCATCAAGCAGCACAGCATCTGGTTTTACGCGGGTATGCAGCCACAGCTCATAGACTCGCGCTTCATCCTGACCATCGAACTTGCCCTCTGCCGCGCCAATACTGACCTCGATATCACCGGCCTTGCCCTCGGGCGCCTTCACCGCAAAGCGCTGGCGGGCAAACTCGCCCTGCTGATAACGACGGCTGTTGCCATCGTCTTCATACATCAGGTATTCCGACTCGCCATAGGGGTAAATATCCAGGGTCAGCACATCCTTGGGTTTATGCCCATCGTACAGCGCCTCTGGGTACATAGGGATGATGGCACCGGCACGGACAAACACCGGGATGGTATTCAAGTCCACCTGATAATCGATGCTGGCGCCGCCTTCAGGGGCATCCACCACCCGGCCGTCCCAGTAATCAATCCACTGGCCTTTGGGCAGGTACACGTCTTCACGCCAACCTTTGCTGGCGGTTTGTGAGCGATACACGGGGGCCACCAGCATGTCTTTACCCAGCAAAAACTGATACTTGTGCGCTTCTGTGTTGGCGTTGGGGTCGTCGCTGTAGTCCCACATCAGGCCGCGTACTATGGGCGCGCCGGTCTGCTCGGTTTCAAATGCCGTGGTGTACATATAGGGGGTGAGGCGCATTTTCAGCTTCAAATAGTCGCGGTTGATGCTGCGATAGGGCTCATCGAACCACCAGGGGTGCTTGCGCGCCGCTTTTGACCAACCGGACATACCCATCAGCACTGGGGTAAAGGCCTTCCACTGCAAATCACGGGTAAAGGTTTCCGGGCTGCCACCAAAAATGGCGTCCACATCGCCGGTGGCATAAGCCTGACCGGACAGACCCGAGCCAATGAGGGTGGGAATATGCCAGCGGATATAGTCCCAACTGCCGGACTGATCGCCGGTCCAGGTCACCGCGTAGCGCTGCATCCCGGCCCAGCCCATCACCGTCCAGAGGAAGGGGCGCGAGTCTGAGTTATCCAGAATGCCATCGGCGGCGGCCTTGTTGGCATCCAGCGCATGCTGGTAGCCCTCACCGGTCCAGGCCACATCGAGTTTTTGCGCCCGGGTGCCTGCCTTACCCACTTCCCAGGCGATTTTATCTACCCCATCTTCGGTCCAAAGGCCGGTTCTGAAGCCGTATTTGGCAAGCCCTTCAACCACCTTGGGCAGGTCGGTATAGCCGCAGCCATAACCGTCGTTGGGCAAAATCCAGCCGCCGGGCATATCGTGTTCGCGATATTTTTTGGCAACAGAGTCAATCACATCCGGCGTGGTACCCGTGGGGCCATCACTCCAGCCATCGGGCACAGTGCCGGGCTTTTTAACGTTGTCGCCATCGTTGTAACAGTCGGCGTCGCCATATTCAAAGGCCCAGCGGGGGATGAGTCTGGCGCGGCCGGTCAGCTCGGTGTAGTCGGCCAGCACCTGCTGAATGCTGCCGGGGGCAAAGAAGAAGGCATCGAAGCGGGTTTCATCGTGGCCAAGGCGCAGGGCATAGCTGCTTCTGAAGTCATAGCTGCCGTTGGCCCAGGTGTTACGCAGCACGCCATAGCCCTTGCTCGACAGATAGAAAGGCGCCGGGCTGGGTCTGTCGCCCTCTTCCCAGCCGCCGGAGTAAGAGATCTCCAGGCTCTTGCCCTTGAACTCGAAGGCGCCGTTTTGCTGGCCGCCACCGAAGAAGCGCTCGTCGACATCTGTGCTCAGGGTCTGCACAGTGCTGGCCTCCCCAAGCTCCAGGCTTTGCAGCTCCTCGGTGATAAGGGTTTTGTTATCAGGCTGATACAGAGCAAAGCGCAGCGGCGCTTCATAAATTCGCAGTGCCAGCGCCTCGGTTTTCAGCAGCCGATAGTCGCCCTCATCGCTTAAGGTAAAGGCCACCGCCGGGTAATCGTTTTTAATCACAATGGCGGCGGCCTTGCTGCCCTCGCTCACCAGCTTGCCATTGGCCCCCGCCTGAATGCGGATAAGCGCAGGCTTGAGCACACTCAATTGCACCAGGGCACCGCTGTCGGTGCGAATATTGACGGTGGCACCGTCCTGTTTGAGGGTATCCAGCTTGCCCACGGGGGCGGCATTGGCAATAAATCCGAGAGGCGCCATCATCAAGGCCACGGCCAGCGCCAGTGGGCGGGGTCTGGCACGGGAGCGCCATGCAGAAAGTGAGGGTGAGAGGCTTGCCATAATTATCCTTATCGTCAAACGGCCCTGTGACTTGCAGCTACTGATGACACCCTGGCAAACACACCAAAAGGCAGCAGTGACTGTGGTCATCTTGTCAGTCAGATGACTATAAGAACAGCTTAAACGAAAGTTTTCAACACTTTTGAAATCTTTCGAAACCGCTTTTAACAAGCATGTGTCACGAAAGCCACTTAGGCTGAAAATAGAGCAAAACTCTGTACAATCAGCCAATTATAAATATAAGACTGCTGAATCCAGAATTGTGGTTATGTCTCGGCGCTGACTGCCAAAGTAAAGCGCAAGATGTCGCGATTCAGCGTGCTTGGGGAAATGTCAGGGTAACGCAGGCACCACCCAGAGTCTGGCTCTGTCCCAGGGTCACTTCGGCAGACAGATGACGGCAAAGCAGTGCAACTGTCGACAGACCCAGGCCCACCCCCTGATAGAGCTGGTGAGCCGAGAGCTCACCCTGATGAAAAGCTGTCAGCAGCGAATCGGTATCGGCGGCGGCAAACCCGGGGCCATCGTCTTCCACCTGCACCACCAGTTCCTTATCCCAGTTCAGGCTGACCCTCACCCGGGAGCAGGCATAGCGGGCCGCATTGCTGATGAGGTTTTGCAGAATCCGCTCAAACCCGGCCTTATCCTGCACTATGTCATCGGCGTCCCCCGCAATTTCCAGGTTCACACTCACCAGCGGTTCAAACTTGGCAAAGCAATCGGCCACCAGCTGCCTGCCAGAGAAGCGTTGGCGCTGTTCGCTCGGCCGATACTGAGACAACTCGGCATGGCTTAAAAACTCATCGATAAGTTGCTCAAGCTCGGCCAAATCCTCATCAAGACTCTCGAAGGTGTCAGTGACTGCCTGACCCTGAGCGCTGCGCCCCATCGCCAGGGTAAATTTCATTCTGGCCAGGGGGGTCAGAAAATCATGGGAGACGGCATTGATAAAGTCCCGCTGCTGACTGCGATGAAAGGCGAGCTTTTGCGCCATTTCTGCCATGGTATTGCCGATGGCTCCCAACATAGTCAGCCGGGTGATGGAAGCAGTGGCCCCAAAATCGACCCGGCTGACCCGGGCGCAAAATGCCTTCAACTTCTTGATATCCAAATACAGAGGCCAGCAAATCAGCAGCAGCGCCAGTGCAAGCAAAGCATAGGGCAGCAGTTGCCAGAGCACGGGTTGTCGGTCGAGGGGGCTTTCTGGGTAATCGATAGGCCCGACTATGGTCACCTTGCCGGGTTCGGCGGGGTTCTGCCGATAAAAATAAAAAGCCTGCGACTTATCCTGCAGCACCGCTGTACCTCCCTGCAGCAGCAGAGCCCGGGTCTCATCGGGAATGGCCAGCTGTTCCAGGGGCAGGCTGGCGACCGGTAGCTGCGACAAATCCATACTGCCGTCGGCCAGGGCAAACAGCTGGCTTAAAAAAGCCTCTTCCTGGGGATAGAGCAGGTGTGGCTCTTGGGTGCTGATATCGTAAATCCGTGAGAACAACAGCAGGGAACTCACGACAGCCAATAGCAGACCACAGTAAAGCTTCAACATGGCTAGCCCCAAATATCCGGGACAAACAGGTAACCCTTACCCCAGATAGTTTTGATTTTAAAGGGATCATCCATGTTGTCCCCCAGCTTGCGCCTGAGGCGGCTGATCCTGTTATCCATGGTGCGGTTGAGTCCGTCGTAGGGGGCACCCGTGGTGTACTTGAACAGGTCTTCACGGGAGACTATCTGCCCTGCATGTTTGGCCAGCTGCGCCAGAATATCGAACTCAGCCGTGGTCAGACGCAGCGACTCCTCATCCAAAAATGCCTGTTGGGCCGCCATGCGAATACAGAGGCGACCAAACTGCATCTCTGTGGATGATTTGCTTGCCTCAGCCGGTGCTGTCTCTGGCGGCTCGCGGCGCTTTAAGCGGGTTTGGATGCGCGCCAGTAAAATCTCAGGCGCCACCGGCTTGGTGAGATAATCATCAGCCCCTGCCATCAAGCCTTCCACTTCATCCACGGCAGAGCGCCTTGCTGTCATAAACAGAATCTGCCCGGAAAAACGGTCACGAATTTGCCGACACAGGCTGATGCCGTCATCCGTTGGCAAGCCTATATCCAAAAGCAGCAAATCGAAGCTGTCGTAGTAAAGCAAGTCCAGCGCCCCTTCTGCCGACGGCAGGTGTGTCACCTCAAACCCATGGGATTGCAGAAAGTTCGTCACCAGCCTGGCAAGCTTGTTGTCATCTTCGATATAGAGGATTTTGGCTGGCATCAAAACAGGCTCCAGGCGGCTCTTTGTCGCGGTTTTCGTTTGGGGATATGCAAGACCCGGAGACGGGCACTGGCAAGGGGCAATCTATCCAGACTCAGCAGGCGAAACTCCACATCGCCGGTACCGCTGACATCCAGCGACCATGCGCTCTGGTTTGCAGGAAGGTTGCAATAGAGTGTCTCGCCCTCCGCCGCCACTTGAATACACACACTTTGCTGTGATTCTGTTTGCCAGGACAGGGTGACCCTGACCTGACACTCTCCTTCGTCTACAACACATTGGCTGGGTGACAATGCAAGCTCGGTCTGCGCCCATGCAGACGGCATAACTGCGGCTATCGCACAAAGTATCAACGCTGAGACTACTTTGCGGTGCTGCATGCTCAGAAACCCCAGGCAACGCCGATAAATGCGGAGATAACGGCTTTGTCATCCACCAGCGGGCTGTCACTGATACTGCTGTCCAGCCACTGATAGCGAAAGTCACTTATCAGCCTGAGACTGTCACTCCAATGGTATTGATAGCGCAGCTTGAGTGCGCGGTTGAGGCCGTGGTCGGCCCCGTAAGGGCTGAAACCCTTGATGCGATCCTGTATCCGGATGCCGTAGTAGTAGTTCACCAGTTGGTCGTTTTGATACTGGAGTTCGGCCCCCAATGCGAGATGGTGACTGCCCCACTGCAGCAGGTATTCCCCGCGGCCAAATGCTTCAAATCCCTCATGCACGCCGGTCACGTCTGTAACGGCCAGCAAGGAAAAATGCCAGTTTTCGAGATTCAGGCTCCAACTGGCACCTGCCATGTAAGACAGTTTGCGGTCGGCAATGTTTGAAATATCGCCACGACGAACACTGTTGTCGGCGGGAAGCTGGCCCCCTGGCAAAGGGGATTGAGGCGGTCTGGCCAGCGGCAGCAACACCCCGGCACTGTACCTGTTATCAAAAAAATACAGCCCGTCTTCATTGAACTGGCTGATAAGGGCGAGATTGCCCCAGCGGGTTTGCACCGGTGTCCAACTCAGCTGGGTGTTGGTCCAGGCAAAATCGCCATTGAAATATTCGATTTTTGGCAAGACATAGAGGGGAATATTGCGCTTGTTGTAAAGCGGATTGGTCACTGTGCCATAGCCAACAGCCACGCCCAGATGCCATCCCTCGTCTTCGGAATAGGTCTCTTCGGCCAGCGCTTCAGCGTGGGCGATAGAGGAAAAAAGCAAACCAAGACTCAGCAGTATTGCCCAACCGGCATTGATGCCGTCGGCAAAACAAACGTGACAGAATGGACTTTTGAGAATGTTTATTTTTCGCACATTACTACCTCGCTGGCGATTCTGCCACATTCGTACGGTAAAATTAAGCCCGGCGATGCCGGGCTTAATGGCGGGATTAACCCTCTACCCGACGTCTCTGCTGACGCAACGCGCCAAAGAGTGCCAGGAACAGCATGGACCAGCCCATGGCACCACCCGATGAAGTCTCGGCTTTTTCTTCAACTTCAGGCTTGGGTGGGAACTTACAGCTGCCGTCATCCTGATTGGCGTTCGGATCGAAGTTGGTTGCACCACTGTCGGTACAGCCTTTTTCGATGCCGTCGGACATCACGCTGAGCAGGAAGCTGCTGCTTACTGAGTCGCCCATATTGGCGGTGTCACGCACCATCACAGTCACTTCTGTTTCACCGTGGAAATCCGCATTGGGAGTCAGGGTCACAGTAGCGCCAGATTCGTGGCCACTCAGCTCATAGCTGAAGTGCTCACCTACCAGGCTGATTTCGTTGCTCACCTTGTTGCCGTCGGCATAGGTCACTTCGAAGCTGATGCTGCTGTTTTCGTCAACCTGCATGTTGGGTAGTTGTGCCATTTGCAGGTTGCCGCTTACCGCTACCTCAACTGACAGGCTTTCGGTATCAGTCCCTTGCATGCCGTTTTCCAGCACCACATGCTGCACCGAGTTGGCCGCTTGTTCGCTGACGTAGGCCTGGAAGTTCACCTCAAACTTGGACTGCTCTGGACCCTGATAGTCCATACAAACCACCAGTTTGTTACTCAGCTTCTCGTCGAGATCGTCGAATGCGAACCCGGCGCCATGGGAGATATCCACCGGCATGTCGCCATCCACCAGCATACGACCCACAAAGCTCTTGAAGCCGATACTGCCATCGCCGCTGGTGAGATTGAGGTTGTCGTAAGCAACAAGCATCTCGTACTCACCTGGCTCATGGTCAATCAACATACGCATAAAGATTTCGAAATCGACCTGCTGCTCAGGAGCGGAGCTGCGGGTGATGTTATCGAATTCCAGTACCAGCCACTCACGGCTGTAGGTGTAAGTTGGTGTCACACCGGCATTGAGATCATATTGACCGTAGCCACCGTCATAACGGGTAACCCTGTTATCACCAATCCACAGCGGAGCAATCATGTCTTCCGGTGCAGGCAAACTGGTGTAACCGTCAGGCAGTTTCATATGGACGAATGGCAGGTTGCGCGCACCGAAGTAAATCACACCGGCAGGGCTGATGCGGATGCTGTCGAATGCCTTGTTGCCAAAGTAAGGGAAGGTAACCTTCTGATCAGTAGCCATCAGATCTGACAGCAGGTACTCCTTGTAATTACGGTAGTTACCTTCGAGCCCTTCGATGGTTCTCCAGCCCAGCTGACGCAAGTCCAGATAACCCGGTTCAGGTGAGTTGGCTGCGGTCAGGTTACACAGAGGATCGTCCTGGTTAGAGGTGATCTTATAGTTACGCTGCACATCCCGGGTGCTTTCCTGCACGCCGGCCAGATGGAAAGTATTATCTTCCACCGTTGGTATGCCGGGCGTGGCATGGGAGGCCTTCACTGAATCAGGCACAATCTGCAGACCCGCCGGGAACTTGGCATTGAAGACAAAGTCCTTGGCGGCGGCATCATTGTTGGCGATAACCGACAACTTAAAGTCAACCAGATCCCCTGGCTTGGCATGGGTGTGGCTGGCAGTCAGGCTGACATCTTCATCGCGCTGGATGAGGGTGACAGGCACATAACCCAGGTTGCCGGGGTTATTGCTGTCGCTGCCGATATCAAAGCCGCCGAAGTACACATCACCCACCTGGAGTTCGGGGATACGGTAGCTCAGGCTCAGCATGTAGCTGCGATAGCCCGGCACACTGCTGTCGCCGGATACCGTCAGGTTGCCGTTATCCAGGGCAGGCACCACGGCCTCGGCCACAGAAATTTCGCGGCCCAGATCTTCCTGGCCATAACCCACAGGGGCCAGACTCATGTATACCGTCCAATAGGTACCGGCATTGGGCTGCTGAATGCTGCAGTAGTTTGCCTCGGTATAGGATGTGGACATACACAGCATTTCTTCTGGATCAGGCATGCCATTCTGGTTGCTGTCCTCACCCATGAACACCAGCACCCTTGAGTGATCATCACCCACCACGCGGCTGAACAAGGCCTGAGCATTCTCCGGCACATTAGTCAGTGTCATATGGTTATTGAGTTTACCCTCGGCGTCCAAATCAAATGGATCGCCACCGGTAGTATCGGTAAACATGTGGGCGCTGTGCTGAGCTGCTTTGACCAGACCATAGCTGCGAGTGGTGAGGTCATTCACCTCGGCCGTATCGAAAGGTCCCACTTCCATCTGGCCCGAGGTGCGGTGGGCATCCACCATCACATGGGTGGGGATACCTTTGGCACCCACCCAGGTCCATACCGGCAGTTCCAATACGGGTGCATCCGGATTGGAGGATGTCACCAGCACCTGGCCCTGATTACCAGACAAAGACACCATGTCCACTGCACTGGTGGTTTGCTTGTTCACCACAGACACCACGATTGACTGGGTCTCACCGGCCTTGAGGGAGAAGCTCTCCGGTTGCACCTTGATTTCGAAACCATCCAGGAAGGCTTCGGTGCTGAGCGTCCAATGACCATCGCGTTCGGCGGTAAAGGTACGCATAAAGTTGCAGCTGTCACCGCAATCTGTATCGACCATGTAGGCGGTATTGAGTTTTTTCACATCGCCGCCATTGCCGGGATTGGCCAGCGCCAGGGCTTCCATGTCCTCATGCAGGGTCAGATCCACCTTGTCGGCCTTGTCCACATTCATGCGACCGGCACCCATGTCCTGATAGCCAGACAGTTCCTGATAGCTGGTGTAAGGATTGAGGATAGAGCCATTTTCGAGCTGGTTGGTGGCAGTCATCATCAGCGCCGACTGCACCTGCATCGGAGACCAGTCCGGATGGGACTGACGCAGCAGGGTCGCGGCACCGGCCACATGGGGGCTCGCCATCGAAGTACCGCTCATGGTAGTCCACAGACCTGAGCTCGGATTTTTGGTAAAGGGCTGATCGTCAGAAGCCGGAGCAAAGATGTCCACACCCGGAGCGGCGATGTCCACCACCATGGTATCGATACCAAAGTAAGAAGGACCGCGGGATGAGAAGCCTGCCATGGTTTCTTTTTCCACCGGGGTCAGGGCCATTTCTGTGCCTGTGATGGTACCGAAGTGTCCGGTGCCTGTGCTCAGCCAGGTGTTGAGTTTCTGGCCATTGGCGAAACTGATGTGGATCCCGGGGATGGCATGGGGTACATCGGGCGTAACTGAACTGTCCAGAAACGGAGACTGGTTCTGGATGATGATACCTTCGGCACCACCGGCGGCCACGTTCAGTGACTTGGCGTACAATGGCAGCGAGCTGCGCTTACAGAGCACAATTACCTTTTCCTGGCTTTCGTCCACATCCGCTGTGTCGGGATTGTCAGCCAGGTCGAAGGTGCCTGCGGGATAAGGCTTGTCGCAGTTGGCCCAGGTTGCAGCCGAGGCTTCATTGGGGTTGGGGTAAGCCTGCGCCCGCACGATAAGACCACTGACCTCTTCAAAGGTCACCGAGCGGCCACTCATAGCCTCGGGTGCCGGTGTTGCGCCGCCGCGCATATCCTGCAGATACTTGTCCTGATATTCGGTCACTGCCGCTGGCGTGTGGGCACCCACGTTGGTCAGCCACGGCGAAGAGTGGTCTGCGGTATAGAGTCTGTCGCCACTGTTACCGGCAGCGGTCACCACAAAGATGCCCGACTTGGCCGCGTGCAGGAAGGCTTGCTCCATGGGATCGAGCCAGGGGTTCTCTTCAATGCCACCCAAGGACAGGTTAATCACGTCAACGTTATCGATGACCGATTGCTCCACGGCCTTGAGAATGGCCACCTCAGGACAACCGGCATAGGGATCACCGGAGCCTCCAGGCAAACACACCTGATAGGAGATGATGTTGGCATGGGGCGCCATACCTGACACCTGAGGGAATACAAAGCTGGTGGTTATCCCTTCAGACTGAGGCTTGCCCTCGGCAATCACAAATGGCTGATTTTTAATGACGTTACCAGCCGCGGTACCTGCCACGTGTGAACCATGGCTGTGATAGTCCTCACCCACGGGTGGACGGGTTTCGGCAAATACCGGATCGCTGTAGGCATCGGTCACTTCGGGGAAAGAATACACCCCAATTAACTTGTCGTTACACAGGCCTTCGAAGCTTGCACAGTCACCCAGGTATTTGTCTCCCAGGGGGTTGATGTGGCGATAGCCATCACCACCTACGGCGGCAAAAGAGGGGTGGTCTGTATTAATGCCGGTGTCGATAATCCCCACAATCATGCCTTCGCCCATGTTGGACGCGAGGCCGCTGCTCGCATTGGTCCATACCTGATCGGCACCGGTTTGAGTGGCGGTGTTATGGGTAAACAGCTGACGGGTTTTGGCACGGGAAATGTGTTTGATGCCAGGCACTTTAGCCAGACGCATGGCTTCATCCTGAGTCATGCTGGTGCTGAAACCGTTCAGGGTCATGGCAAAGGTTTGCTCGACCTGAATGTTCAAACCTTGCTGAGTCAGGGCATTGGCCAACAGCTGTTCGCGTTTTTGTCCCAGGTAACGGGTGTACTGTCCAAGTGTTCCTTCGTTGACAGCGAGGGGCTTCTTGCCCATCAGTTGATGCTGCACCTGGGTGTTGGTAGCAGGAAACTGTTGCAGCGAACCGTCGTACACGGCGGCAGGCATGTCTTCAAGCTGGACGATATAAGTCTGGATGCCAGAGATGTCCTGCTCCGGGGTAAATATTCTGTGTTGTTTTTTTACCTGCTGATTGGCGATGCCTGCATATTCGGGCATAGAAATCGGCTGGGGTGCATAGTCGGCAGGTGGTGCATTCCACTGTGGGGCATCATTACTATTGCCACCACTGGCCGCACCGGCGCCAGCGTACAGCGCACTGGCAACCATCAGAGAGACGTGAGTTAGTTTGCTCATTGTTCCTTTCCATTGGATTATTTTTTTAATGGATACGAGGTTCGGAGGTGAGCTTCATCGAGTCACAGACCCACAGCAGGACGAAAAACACCCAGTTGTGATTGTCTTGTTTTATGGATGTTATGACTGTCCCAGTTTGTCCTGAATTGTCGCAGTCTGTATCAGGCATCTGAGTGGCGGCATAGAAGTCGTGGGGCAAAACAGGAGCAAGCGGTGCTGAGGGACAGCTTGTACAGGATGGGAAGGTGCTGAATCAAACGAAGCCCGGCGTCGCACTGAAATACAGTATCAGACACCGGGTGGTAACCAAATCCGAACGGCTCAGGGCTTACGGGCCTTGATGGAAAATACCATTGGAATGGGCTTGCCGTTGATGCGCTGGCGAAAACGGCCGGACTCTTCTTCTGCGAGGTTTTCGAAGCAGTTGTAGGGGCTGAAGTCATATTCCCGCAACGACTCTATCACCAGCCCGGCGTTAATCAGTGCCGAGACCACTTCACCCAAGTCGTGTGACCAACTGACCATGGTGTTTTCGGCATCCCGGCTGTTTTCGGTATAACTGCCCTCTTGCTCCACATCGGCCTTGCCGGTGTGGAAGTAATCATAACCATCGAGCAGCGCCTTGATGGGATGAAACTCGGCGAGGAAAAATAGCCCGCCGGGTTTAAGGCAGGAGGCAATGGTGTTGGCCCAGGCGGTTAAATCCGGCAGCCAGCAAAGCACCCCGTAAGAGGCATAAACCAGGTCAAATTCGCCCTCAATCAGGTGGCGGGCATCCAGGACATTGCCACACACAAACTGCACAGGCACCCCGAGGTTTGCCTCGATATTAAGGGTATCTGCAATCTGAGTAGCGGCGGCAATGGCCTTGGGAGACAGGTCAAGCCCAGTCACGGAGGCGGCGCCCTCACGGGCCCAGGACAGGGTGTCCTGACCAAAGTGACACTGCAGGTGAAGCACACTTTTACCCCGCACATCCAGCTCAGCAAGTTCTATTTCGCGAAGGCTTGTGTTACCGGCCATAAAACCGGGCATATCGTAAAAGTCGGATTCGAGATGCAGCTCGGTACGGTTATCCCAAGCGAGCTGATTGATAGTGAGAAAGTCGTCCATGAGAAGTCATCAAAGCTGGTTAGCGGTAGATGCCGTCAACCATAAGCCCCTTGGCCGCTTTACACCAGCTTTGATTTGCTCCGGGATCAGGGTGCCAGGCTCAACCGGCGAGAGAAACCTTGCTCTCACCGGCGGCTTGCTGGGCACGCATGCGCCGATAGAGTCGTGCAAGCCCAGCCAGTGGCAACAGCAACAGCAGGTTCAGCTGGACGCTCACCAGCGGCAAGTCCGGAAATGGCGCGCGGGCTTGCAGGGCCGAGACCAGAACAATGCCGTAAAACACAGCCATTATCAGCAGCATATGCTTTGAACTCAGTTGGCACTCCGGCACCCAATGCGCCGCGAGTCGGGCCGAGCCCCATCCCAGCCAGGCGCCCATCATCACATCCAGCGGCCAGTGCGCGCCATTGGTGATACGACTCAGACCAACCATCACAGCCGCGAGCAGAATCAAGGCCTTAATATCGGTGCGACGACACAGAGTCCAGGCCATGCCCGCAATCACAAATACTGTGCCCGTGTGGGCCGATGGGAAACTGTGGTTGAGGCGCATCGCGCCAACGATACGGATATGTTCCAGCACAGCAGCCGGGCGCATCACATCAAAACCTTGTTTCATGGCGTTAATCAACAAGGCCGCAACCGCAATAGCGCTAAGAGACTTCCAGAAGATGGATGGACGAAAACAGAGAATAGTCAACCAGATACAGGCTGCGGTAACGCCATTACCCCAATCGGTGACAAGGGCCAGCGGGGTGTCAGGCACCAGCCTTCCCGTCTGATTAATAAAGAGAAACAACTGCTGGCTGGCCGAAGGCACCAGACTGAAAAAAATGGCCAGCGACCCCAAAACCAAAAAGACGACCTGAGCCCCGGAAATATGCGTGTTACCCAGCTTCATCAGCTGCCCCAATGTTGTTTAATTGTAATCTTTTGGGGAGCAGCATATAGCCACTTATGTCAATGAAGTGTCCACATGCGTCATACTTTGGTTGAACACCACTTGGGCCACCACCCCATCGGGTGCCATACCCATGGAAAAGTGCCAGCCATAACGCTTGCAAATATCTTCCACCAGAATGAGACCAATACCGTGGCTCTCACCATGCGCTATGGTCTCACCGCCGAGGTTGGCGATCTGAATGCCGCTGGCATCGGTACGCAAATATACCCGCGCGCCCACACTGTGGATAAAGGCATTGGCCAGCAGGTTTTCAATCAGGCAAGCAAGCAAAAGCGGATGTGCCGACAGTTGGCACGGGCTGACATGCATGGAGAACTCCGCGGCGCTGCTCTGCCTGCGGATGGCCAATCGCTCCAGCAAGGGCGCCAGGAAGGCCTCATCAAGCAGGCATTGACCATCATCCTGCTCCGTTCGGCGCGCAAGCAGCAGGAGTACGCCGGTAAGATTTTCCATTTCCCACACAGCACGCATCGCCCGCTGCATGGCAGGCGCCTCCCGGTCTCCCATTTTGCTCAGGGCCAGCTTAAGTACCGTCAACGGTGTGCGAAACTCATGGCTCACGTAATGGGTGAACTTCTTTTCCCGGGCCAGTGCCTCTTTTACCCGGGCATGGCTCTGATTAAGGGCATTCACCAGGGCCACATATTCCCGGGTGTCATCCTTCAGCGTGATGGGTTCCAGCGCCCGGGAATCGGTTTCCAAATGCCGGGCAAGAGAATCGAAGGGCTTACCGATACGCCTTGCCGTGTTGCGGATATAGAGACTTGAAAAGAGCAGCAGGCTGGCACCACCGCCAATGAGCAAAGTATCAAGTAAAAAATCCTGCCAGCCCTCAAGTTCAAACAAGTCGGGGCGCTGCACCAGATAGAGAGGTCCTGAGTCCCGGACAACCACCAGCACGTTGAATTCCACATCAATGTTGGGATGGCGCAGGTTATAAAGACCGGGGGCGGCGGACGGCAACTGGGCGGCAAGCTCGGCCGGGAGCGAAGGCAACAACTGAATTTGCGCCTCATCGGAGGGCGACAAAGCCCCGTGTTCATACGCATCAATCAGTTGCGGTGCCACCGTCTGCAAAAAGGCGCCACTGAGATGGTTTTCCAACGCATGGATGCCGTATTCAATCAGGAGCGCGTAGCAGCCAAGCAGCACCGCCGCGCCAATCATAAAGCTGCGGTTTATTTTCTGCGCAATATTGGCGTTCACAGCAAGCGATATCCTTTGCGGGCCTGGGTATGGATGCGTTTCTCGGGAAAGGGTTTGTCGAGCTTTTGCCGGAGCAGGTAAATGTGTTTACGCAAAATATCGTCGTCTGGCGGTCCCTCTGGCCAGAGCGCGCGCTCCAGTTCTTCCCGGCCAAGCAACTTGCCCGGATGTCGCATCAGGCAGGTGAGCAGCGCAAAACATACCGGGGGCAACAGCAGCTCCACACCGGATCTGAAGGCCTTGTGGCTGCGCAAATCCAACTTGATGTCTTTATAGGTTAAGGCCTGGGCAAAGCCCTGACCCGAGCAGCGACGCACCACGGCGCCGATACGTAAACGCAATTCATCCAAATCGAAGGGCTTAACCAGATAATCATCGGCGCCGGCGCCAAGCCCCGCAAGCAAGTCTTCACGGGTATCCCGGGCCGTCAGTATGATGATGGGAGTATTGACCCCGGCCTCGCGCAGGCGGCTGCACAGCACCAGGCCATCCATGCCGGGCAGATTAAGATCCAGCAAAATCAAATCGTAATGATGCGTCTGCGCCAATCGGAATCCCTGCAACCCATTGATAGCAAAGTCCCAATCGTTATCTGATAACTCTTCAGCCAGAGATGCGGCAATGTCCGCATTGTCTTCAACCAGCAGAATTTTCACCCAAAAACCTCAAGCGCCTTTTTCGGATTAGATGAGGTTCCCGGCGCCGGGTTCCCCGATGCCGTTGGGCTTATGAGGGCTTCCTTGGCGGCCTTTGAAAGTTTCTTTACCGCCAGCTCACGGCGCAGCGCATCGCCACGGCTGCCCACATTCTCCTGATACACCAGGGTCAGTGGGCCACGGCCACGCAAATATTTGGCGGCCCTGGGACCGCCGCGCTGATGCTCATCAAAACGGCGTGCCACGTTGGTGGTCACGCCGGTGTACAGCTCCCCGGTGGCGCAGCGGATAATATAGAGTTGCCAGACAGGGCTCACTCTATGCCCCACAGGTGCAGGAAAAATGCGTATTCCAGCGCCATATCCTCAAACTGGCGATAACGGCCCGACTTGCCGCCATGCCCGGCTTCCATATCCGTCACCAGCAGCAGTTCATTGTTGTCGGTTTTCAGCTCGCGCAATTTGGCGACCCACTTGGCCGGCTCAAAGTACTGAACCTGGGAGTCATGCAGGCCTGTGGTAACCAACAGATGGGGGTATGGCTGACGGGTCACGTTGTCATAGGGTGAGTAGCTGAGCATATAGTCAAAGCTCGGCTTCTCGTTGGGATTGCCCCACTCGTCGTACTCGTTGGTGGTCAGCGGAATCGACTCATCCAGCATGGTGGTGACCACATCCACAAAGGGTACACCGGCGTGGATAGCCAGATACCTGTCGGGCGCCATATTGGCCACGGCGCCCACAAGCAGGCCTCCGGCACTGGCACCACTGGCCACAACCTTGCCTTTGGCGCCGTAACCTGCGCTCACCAGTGCGTCGGTCACATCAATAAAGTCGGTGAAGGAGTTTTTCTTGTCGAACATACGACCGGCATCATACCAGGGCCTGCCCAGCATCTCGCCGCCCCGTACGTGGGCGATGGCATAAACCACGCCTCTGTCGAGCAGGCTCAGCGCCGACAGGGAAAAGTCCGGGTCGACCACGCTGCCATAGGCACCATAGCCATACTGGTAGAGAGGATTGGTGCCATCTTTTTTGAATTTGTCTTTGCGATACACCACAGACACGGGCACCAGCACGCCATCCCGGGCGGGCAGCATCAAACGTTCGCTCTGATAGGCGCCTGCTTCAAACCCCGGCACCTGAAGCTGCTTAAGCAACTTACGCTCACCGGTATGAATGTTGTATTCGTAAGTTGCATCCGGGGTAGTCAGGCTGGAATAGCCAAAACGTATTGTATTCGCACTCTGGTCCCGATTGGTGCCAAGCCAGGTCACATACGCGGCTTCATCGAAATGGATTTCCCGGCCCTGGCTGCCATCCGGGTCGTAGACCCGTATATGGGTAGCGCCCGCTTCCCGGGTTTGCAGCACCAGGGCGTCTTTGAGCAGCAGCATATCTTCGATACGCACCTGCTCGTTATAGGGCACAACGTCCTGCCAGCGAGATTTATCGGCGGTATCCTTGCCGCTGACTTTCATCAGACGGAAATTGGTGGCCTGCCAGTTGGTCAGCACATAATACTCATCCCCCAGCTTGGTGATGGCATATTCATGGCCTTCTTCCCTCGGCAGGAAAGGAGCGAACTTGCCCAGCGGCTGGTTGGCATCCAAAAGCTGCACTTCGGTGGTCGTGGTGCTTTCATGGAAAAGTAAAATCCGGCTGCCATCGAGGGTCTTGCCAAGTCCGATATAAAAGCTGTCATCGGTCTCTTCATACACCAGCACATCTTCGCTTTGCGGTGTTCCCAGGCGGTGGCGATACACCTGATAGCCAAGCAGGGTCTGAGGGTCTTTGGCGATGTAAAACACATGTTTGCCATCGTTGGCCCACACGGCCTCGCCTTCGGTGTTTTCCAGCACATCGGCCAACAGCTTGCCGCTGACCAAATCTTTGAAATAGAGCTTGTAAATGCGGCGGCTCAGCAGGTCTTCCCCGAAGGCCATAAGCTTGCCATCTTCACTGACGCTGACATTGCCAAGGGAGTAAAACTCCTGCCCTTCGGCGCGTTCGTTGGCATCCAGCAGCACTTCTTCCACGCCGTTCAGGGACACCTTGCGGGCGATGATGGGGTACTCTTTGTCACCTTCCACCCTGCGGTAATAGTATTTGCCATGCCACAGATAAGGCACAGAGCTGTCGTCCTTCACCATGCGGGCCGTCATTTCGGCAAACAGTTTTTCTTTTAACCCTTTCCAGGGTGCCGTTCGGGCTTCGGCGTAGGCATTTTCGGCATTGAGATGGGCTATCACATCCGCGTCAGCGCGGTCATCGTCCCGCAGCCAATAGTAATCATCCACCCGGGTGACCCCATGGTGCGTCATTTCATAGGGCACCTTGGCTGCGACAGGGGCCACAGGCGCCGCATCTTCCCGGGCAAGGGCTCCTGAATGTTTATCGATATTGTGACTGCATGCGGACACCATTAAACATACTCCTGCGACCAACGCCTGTCGTTTCATACCCAAATCCATCGGTTATTCACATTATGGGGAACATCAAAATTATGCCGAACATAGTGCCTCGGCCCATCACATCAAGGCAAGGGCAAGGTTTGCATTCGGCGCACCGGTAGCAGACAATGTGCCCGCCCGGTGCAAACACCGGGTGAAGTTACATTCTCAGGGCGGGGTGAAATTCCCCACCGGCGGTAAAGGGGCATCTTTGGATGTCACAAAGCCCGCGAGCGCCTGCGAGCATGGTTTTGCGCAGGGTCAGCAGATCCGGTGATCCCGTTAACGGGTATTCCGGAGCCGACGGTGTTGTCTTGGTGCCGGGAGTCATCCCTGTCAGCCAGGCTCAGTCCGGATGGGAGAGAATGGTCGAGATTATCCGGTTAGAACACCGTCTCAGCCCCGGCTGAAACGCGCCTGCCTGCGGTCTGATGACCGCGGTCAATACCGGCTTTCGCACCTTAACACCTTGCCGTGTGGCACAGGTGTATCCTGCTATGCCCTGATCCAATAACCCTATGTGCTTTAAGGAACTATTATGGATCAGATTCAAACATCCCCTTCACTGCTGGCGCAGTTCGGTAATCCGCTCGCCCGGGTCGATGCCGCCCTCGATGCACTGCGTCGCGGCCAGGGCGTACTTGTGGTCGACGATGAAGACCGTGAAAACGAAGGCGACCTGATTTTTGCCGCCGAGTCGCTTACCAATGCGCAGATGGCCATGCTTATCCGCGAGTGTTCAGGCATTGTGTGCCTGTGTCTGACCGATGAGCGGGTGCGCCAGCTTGAATTGCCCCCCATGGTGGAGCAAAACAGCAGCCAATACGGTACTGCATTTACCGTGAGTATCGAAGCCAGGCAAGGGGTCACCACAGGCGTGTCTGCCGCTGACAGGGTCACCACCATCAAGGCCGCCATTGCCGATGGTGCCAAACCCAGCGATCTTGCCCGTCCTGGTCATGTGTACCCGCTGCGGGCACACCCTGCCGGCGTACTCGGACGCCGTGGTCATACCGAAGGCACTGTAGACCTGATGCGCCTGGCGGGGCTTAAGCCATTTGGCGTTTTGTGCGAGCTGACCAACCCCGATGGCACCATGGCGCGCCTGCCTGAAATCATCGCATTCGGCCAGACTCACCGGATGCCGGTGCTCAGCATCGAAGATCTGGTGCAATACCGTGAGGCACTGATGAGCCAAAGCGCCTGACGCTCATTGGGCCATTAAGTGCCTGTTCTGTCAGGCACTTAAAACAAAAGGCGACCAGTGGTCGCCTTTTGTTTTAAAAGACCAGGGTCGCATATCTGTGCCATCACCGAGCACACTCCAGGGAACTCGTCACCCCCAAGCGGGTAAAAAACCGAATGATTACTCTGATTCACACAGTTTTTTCGTGGCTTTTGTGATGTGGATTAGAAATCCATGAACTAGTGGTGCCCCTCGGCCAAAGGCTGTGTTAATTCTTTGCGACTCTATAAGCCCCGGCAAGGAAGAAGTAGGGGACTATCTCGATTCACCATGGAGCTCTTTTGCAAATGGCCTCGCTGCACGACTACAGCCTCAGACAGAAGCTTATCCTGTTTGCAGTGCTGCCTATTCTTACCCTGGCTATCTTTGGCATCATTCGCGCCATGGGCCTGCATCAGGAATTTCAAACAGCCAGTCGCAATGCCCTCGCCATTCAAATCAGCGGTGAAACCGCCGAACTCGTGTATGCGCTGCAGCATGAGCGCAGCCTGAGTATGAATTATCTCAGTGATAAACCCACCATCACGGAAATGGATCTCAAGGCGCAGCAAGCCAAAACCGATTTAAGTTATCGCCATTTGCTGCAAAGTCACGTACTCGAAAGATTCAGCCAAGGCCTTGCCGGTGACGAGGCCATGACCTTCAACGAGGTCATGGGCAATATCAAGACCAGTGCCAATCGTCTGCCTCTGGTGCGTCAGGCCATACAGCAACATCGGTGGGATGAGCCGGGTTTCTTCAATCGTTTCAATGATGAACTCCTGCTGCTGGTCAATCAGTTGCAGCACCAGACCAATGATGCCGCCCAGTCGCGGGCTTACTCCGATCTCTTGCTGGTCCTGAGAATTCAGGAACTGGCGGCGCGGGAACGGGGCCTGATGACACGGCTGCTGAGTGCCAACACTCTGGAATTATCCTCATTCAACCTGCTGGAAACCCTGATAAAAGAACAGCGTCATGGTGAAGACCTGGCGTTGGATACCTTTGAAGAACACCACAGGGTGCTGCTGCAAAAGCTGCAATCATCCCTGCCCAGCCAACAGGTGGAAAACATCCGCGCCCAGGTGGCACAGCAACGTAACATCAGCCAGTTGGCCTGGGAGATGTCCGACAGCCTGGGTTACGGTGGGCTAATCCACAGCTATAAAAATTTCCTGCTGCGGGGCGATGAGGTTTACGCCGGCCAATTTAACCAAAAATGGGATGACATGAGCCTGCTGCTGGCCAAACTCAAGGCGCTGCCCAATCTCAGTGCTGAGCAGCGAGGGGCCATCGATGAGATCAAACATACCTTGCTGCAGTACCACACGGGCATACCCAAAATCCGCCAGCTCAGAGCCGCCGGTATGCCTGTGCAAGCCATTGATGCCCAATTAAGGGTGGATGACTCACGGCTGCGAAACGCTCTGGATACCCTGAGATACCCGGCTCCGCCGGTGAACGCCCGCCTGTGGTGGGAGCTGGCCAACGAACGCACCGCCATGTTGCAGGACATGGCGCGCAGCATTGCTGCCCATATCCAAAGCCTCAGTCAGTACCAGATGACAATATCGCTAACCTATATCAGCATTTATGCGGCATCGGCGTTGCTTACCCTGATACTGTCTTTGCTGCTGGGGCGTAAAATCACCGCCAGCTTTATGGGAAAAATCGAAAGCATTGCCTCGGACATGCAAAAAATGGCCGACGATCCCAAGCTGGAGCTGACAATTAAAACCAAGGGCAGTGACGAGATTGCTGCCATGGCCGAGGCCATGAACAAGATGCTCAAGGAGCGTAAAAAGTACCGCCAGGCCCTGGTCAGGGCCGCTGCCGTATTTGAATATTCCGCCGAAGGCATCATGGTGACCGATGCCGATAACCACATCGAGCTTATCAATCCCGCCTTCAGCCAGATCACCGGCTACGGCATTGAAGAAGTGAAAGGCCGCAACCCCTCCATTCTCAGCTCGCACCGCAATCCGCCGCATCTCTATGACGCCATGTGGGAGTCGCTGCGCAGCACCGGCAAATGGGAAGGCGAAATCTGGAATCGCCGTAAAGATGGTGAGGTCTACCCCGAATATCTGGCCATTACTCTGGTGCGGGATGATGAAGGGCAGATAGTCCATCATATCGGCCTCTTTATGGACATCAGCCGCCGCAAGCAATACGAGCAGGATATCTGGTACAAGGCCAACTTCGATACCCTCACAGACCTGCCAAACCGCAAACTGTTATCAGAAAGACTCGGCCACGAACTGAAAATGGCCGAACACGACGGGCGTAAACTGGCGGTGATGGTGCTGGATCTCGATAGATTCAAGTACATCAATGACACCCAGGGCCACGATTGCGGCGACCTGTTGCTCAAAGCCGTGGCCAAGCGATTGCAAACCGTTATGGGCTCCACCGACTTTATCGCCCGCCTCGGTGGCGATGAGTTTGTGATAGTGCTGCCCCGTCTGGCGCAGGAACATGCCGTCGAGCAATATGCCAAACGTTTGCTTCAATCCATGGCGGACCCCTTCAAAGTCGAGCAGGGCACAATGTCTGTGTCGGCCAGCCTGGGAATCGGCCTGTATCCCCAGGACGGGCTGGATGTGGAAACCCTGCTCAGTAATGCCGAAACTGCCATGTATGGTGCCAAGGACGAGGGACGTAATCACTTCAAATACTTCACCCAGGAAATGAACCTGGCGCTGATTGAGCGCCTGGGCATGGAACATGACTTGCGCCGGGCCGTGGCCAACGACGAGTTTTGCTTGTTCTACCAACCCGTGGTGGATATGGAAAGTGGCGAGGTCACGTCACTGGAAGCCCTGCTGCGCTGGCAGGATCCCGAGCAGGGACTGGTCTCACCGGTGCGCTTTATTCCGGTGGCGGAAGACATGGGATTGATGGGTGAACTGGGGCAGTGGGTGATGGACAAGGCACTGGCCGATTTGGCCCGTCTCCATGCCATGGGGTTTGGTTTGAGCATGGCCATCAACGTGTCGGCGTGCCAATGCCACTGTAAGCGCCAGAGTCTGGACGAGCAGCTCAGAAGTGCACTGTCCCGTCATGGTATTGCGCCCCGCCATCTCCATGTGGAAATTACCGAGAGCCTGCTGCTGGACAACAGCCATCACTGCCTGGACACCCTGAACAATATTCGCGACCTGGGCTGTGCCATCTATCTGGACGATTTCGGTACCGGCTATTCGTCCCTCAGTTATCTGAAAAAATTCCCGATTTCTGCCATCAAAATCGATAAAAGCTTTGTGGAGCAGCTGCCGGGTTGCGAGTCGGATGCCAGCCTGGTGCGCGCCATTGTCAACATGAGCAAATCATTGGGCATGAAACTGGTGGCAGAAGGCATCGAATCCAAAGATCAACAGGCCTTCTTGCAAGCGCTGGGCAGTCAGTTTGGTCAGGGCTACCTGTATTCGCGCCCTCTGCCCTTTGAGGAGTTGCTGCCGTGGCTGGAACGCCGCCAGCACAATCAGCCGGACGGATTTGCCTATCAAAACAGTTAAAAAAAGCGGCCATTGGCCGCTTTTTCGTTTCAGAGCAGCATTACTGCGCCGAGGGTTTCATGATGCTTTCGGCCTCTTGGGTCGCCAACATGGCCAAATCTTTATCGATAAAGAACAGCGCCTTGCCATCTTCGCCAACCAGGCGAATTTTATCGACAATGCTTTTGAACAGCTTTTCTTCTTCATGCTGCTCGGCCACATACCACTGCAGGAAGTGGAAGGTGGAATAATCCTGTGTTGAAAAAGCCGCATGGGCCAATTCATTGATTTTACGGGTGATGGTTTGCTCATGCTCGTAGGTGTACTCGAACAGAGACAGCAAAGACGTAAACTCGGCTTTGGGTGCGGCAATGGCGCCAATCAGCGGCACCCCCCCGGTTTCGCTGACATAGGTAAACAGGCGGCGCATATGGCCCATTTCCTCGTCGGCATGGGCACGCATAAAGTGGGCGGCCCCTTCAAACCCTTTATCCTCACACCAGGCACTCATCTGCAAATACAGATTGGAAGAGAAAAATTCGAGGTTAATCTGCTCGTTGAGCTTTTCAATCATGGTGGCAGCCAGCATTGTTGCGTCCTTTATACGTCTTTTTCATGAATCGGCATTGTCACCAAGGCAATAGCAAAGATCAATAAAATTTACCTAAATCAATGATTTTAAAATAGTAACACTTATCATTATTGCTGATAATCGAGTTACATTTGCTTACCAAGCAAACATGTTCTGTTTACATATAACCACTAAGCTCCTTTGCATAACTATGCCAAGTGCGCCACAACATGAACCTGACCCATTCCAGCACACAAAACCCGGCCGCCACCACAGTGGCGCTAATGCTGATCCTGATGTTTGGCCTGCTTGCCATTGCCAAGTTGCCGATACAGCTGCTGCCCAACATAGAGCAGCCCCAGATTTCCGTTTTCAATAACTGGCGCGCCGCGGCGCCCCAGGAAATGGAATCCAACATCATAGAACCCCAGGAAAACGTGCTCAGGCAAGTGCCCGGAGTTCAGGAAATGACATCCAACATTTCCCAGGGGTTTGGTGGCATTACGCTCACCTTCGAGGTGGGCACCAATATGCAGGAGGCGATGATTAACGTCATCAACTCCCTCAATCAAACGCCCCCCAGGCCGCTGGATGCGGGCGAGCCCTTTATCAACGTGGGCGGCGGCAATGGTGGCACCCCCAACCTGGCATCCCTGCTGATTTACACCCTGCCGGATAATCCGCAAACCGATTTATCCCAATACCAAAAACTCATTGATGATTTGGTTGAACCCAGACTCAGACAGATAACCGGCATCGGCGCCGTGCAGCTACAGAGTGAATTACCCAAGGAGCTGCACATTGAATTTGACCCCTTTCGGGCGGCCGCACTGGGTATCACGTTAGACCAGCTCAGAAGCACCATTTCCCGCGCGGCAGACATCTCCGGCGGCACCGCCAAGGTCGGGCGGCGGGAGTACACGGTACGTTTTGCCGGCCAATATCGCCCCGAGACACTGGGGCAACTCATCGTGGCCTACAATGCGGGTCGCCCGGTGTATCTGCATGAACTGGCTGACATTCGGGTCACCACAGCCGAGCAGCGCGGTTTCACCAAACGTAATGGCTACCCCGCTTACTACATCACCTTGGAAGGCACCTTCGATGCCAACACGGTTGAGGCCCTGGATGGGGTCAATCAGGCCATCAAAGATCTGAATCGGGACGTACTCAATCCCCGCGGGCTGACGCTGGAGCTGTCTTTCGATGCGTCGGTCCACATTAAACGTGCCATCCTGCTGGTTAAAGGCAACCTGGGTATTGGGGTGCTGCTGGCACTGCTGATTTTGTATGGCTTTCTACGGGATATCCGCGCCACCCTGATGATTGGGATCACCATACCCCTGGCGCTGCTGATAGCCTTTATCACCCTCGAAGCCATGGGCAGAACCCTGAATATCATCTCTCTGGCGGGGCTCGCCTTTGCGGTGGGCCTGGTACTGGATGCGGCCATCATAGTACAGGAAAATATCGTCAGGCTGCGGCATCAGGGTATGGCGCTGGCTCAGGCGGTACTCACGGGCACGGCACAGGTGAAAGGTGCGCTGCTGGCCTCCACCGCCACCACAGTGGCCATCTTTTTGCCGGTACTCTTTATGCCCGGCGTTGAGGGGCAGCTCTTTTCGGATTTGGCACTGACCCTCTCGGTGGCCGTGGTGTCGTCTTTTATCAGCGCCATCAGCGTTATCCCCATGCTGAACATGCTGTGGCTGAAAACCGATACTCAGCAAAGCGGCAAAGACTATTGGCAGCCGCTGAGCGCCTGGGTCAAACGCCTTACCCTCACCCGCAAGCTTGCGGCCTTCTGGTGTGCGCTGCTGATTGTGGGCACGAGCGCCCTGAGCCTGCTGCTGATGCCCAGGGTCGATTTTTTACCCCAGGCCAGTGGTGACGGCATTTTTACCTTTTTCTCTCTCCCTCCCGGTGCCAACATTGATGCCATGGAAGCCGAACTGGGCACCCGCCTTATCAGCAGGCTGAAACCCTATTACGACAAGGAAAAACAACCGTATATCAAGGGCTATAACTTCTCGGTTTTCGGCGCATTCAACGTGCTCTTTATCTACCCGGAGGACCCGACCCGTATCGATGAGATGCTGGGGCTGCTGAATAACGAAATCCTCAAGGATCTGCCGGACACCCAGGCGTTCCCCAATCGCAGCACCCTGCTCAACTTTGGCTTTAACGGCGGCCGCGCCATCAATATCGACCTGATTGGGCCGGATATGGAGCAGCTGATGTCGGTGGCGTCGGCGGCCATGCCCCTGATCAACAATGCCATGCCCGGCGCCGTGGTACGCCCCATTCCGGGGTTGAGTCTGGCGCAGCCCGAGCTGCAGCTCATCCCGGACGAGCATAGACTTGCCCAGGCCGGGGCGGATCGCACCCAAATTGCCAACGCCATCCGCGCCTACACCTCGGGCCTGTGGGTGGGCGAGTATTTCGACGGCAACGAGCGTATGGATGTGCTGCTCAAGGGCCCCGAGTGGCAATACCCGGAGCAACTTGCCGCCACACCGGTTTACACCCAGGGAGCAGGCGTGCAGACCATAGGCGAACTTGCCACCATTCAGCGCACCGTGGGCCCCACCCAGTTGCAGCGGGTCAATGGACGCCGGGCCATCTCGCTGCTGGTGATCCCGCCCCAGAATCTGTCCATGGATGAAGCCATGGAGCAGCTCAATGGCGGCACCCTGGATGAGATCCGCGCCCTGCTGCCCGCCGACGGCTCGCTGGCGTTTCGAGGCACCGCGGACCGCTTAAGCCACACCATCATGCAAATGGGCACCAACTTCCTGATGGCTGTGGTTATCCTGTTTTTGTTGATGGCAGCCCTGTTCAAATCCGTGAAGGACAGCCTGTTGGTGATCCTCTCCATGCCCATGGCAATCTGCGGCGGTGTATTGAGCCTGCGACTGCTGAATCTCTTCAGCTTCCAGAGCCTGGATTTGCTCACCATGATTGGCTTTATCATATTGCTGGGATTAGTGGTCAATAACGCCATCCTGTTGGTGGACCAAACCCGTCAGGGCAGCCGTGAAGGCCTGTCGCTGGACGATGCCATCTACCAGGCCGTCGCCACCCGTGCACGCCCCGTGTACATGAGTACCCTCACCAGCATTTTCGGCATGCTGCCCCTGATGCTGGTCCCAGGCGTGGGCAGTGAAATCTATCGAGGTCTCGCCGCCGTGATTGTGGGCGGCATGACCTTCAGCGCCCTCTTCACCCTCGTTCTCATGCCCAGCCTGCTTCGTCTTACTGCCACCCAGGCCACCAGCACCAAAGCCCTGACACAAGAGGTAACTCAATGACTTATTTTAAAACTTCCCTGCTGGCATTGGCGCTGCTCCTCAGTAATCAGGTGCTGGCAACAGATGCGCGTTCCGTCGGGGTGGCCACGGTGGAACAGCGCCCCCTGTCACCCAAACTCATGGTGGTGGGTACAGTGCACAGCCGCAGTCTGGCCCAGCTGACCACGGGCGTTACCGGTAAGCTCGAGTGGGTGCAGGAAGCCGGAACCCGGGTCGCAGCAGGTGAGGTAGTTGCCCGTTTGGATGCCACGCCGCTGACGCTGCAACTGGCCGAACAACAGGCACTGGTCAATCGGGAAGAAATCGCACTGGCGCGCCTTGAGCGGAATCTGACCCGACTGGAACGTCTGGCGGCCAGCCAAAGTATTTCACGCACCGAAATCGACGATACCCGTTCCGAGCGGGATCTGGCCAAAAGCAGCCTGGAGCTGGCCAAAGTCAGGCTGGATATCATCCGTGATAATCTCGCCCGCACCCAGCTTAAGGCGCCCTTCGGCGGCATTGTTATCGCCCGCAGTCATCAGGCGGGTGAAGATGTAGGCCCAGCCGAGCCGGTACTGACCATCACAGACCCCGACCATCTGGAAATAAGACTCCATGCCCCCCTGAAACACAGCCGCAGGGTGAATGCCGGAGATGAGCTCAAGGTGTATCACAGCAACGGCGAATTCAGTGCCCGCATCCGTACCCTGATACCCGTATCGGATGTGCGCAGCCAAACCTTTGAGGCCCGCCTCGACCTGCCTGAGGACATGGCCCGGGAAATCAACATAGGTGAACTGGTGTCCATGGCCCTGCCGATTGCACCGGCGACCTTAACCACTCTGGTGCCCAGAGACGCGCTGGTACTGCGCTCCAGCGGCGCGAGTGTGTTTCGGGTTACCCCCGAGCAGACCGCCGAGCGTATTTCCGTGACCCTGGGAGACGGTGAAGGCCCCTGGATAGCGGTGCGGGGCGAACTCAGCGCCGGTGATACCGTGGTAATTCGCGGCGCCGAGACCCTGACCGACGGCATGAAACTCTCCGTGCAGCAGGCAGCAGCCCAGGCCACGGCCAGCGCCAAATAGCCCAATTTTCACCTACCCAGACAGGCAAAGGTGAGCCAATTCACACTTTTTGCCTGTCTGGATCATACAGTTACCCCGCCATGCCATGGCATAATGGCTGCCTTACATCCAAGCAAACCAATCCCAGGGAGCCTGAATGCCCAGCCAAGACCCATGCAGCAAACCCGAACTCATGCATCCGGATGAGGCCATCAAGAAACTGCTCGAGCAGGTGAATACCATTTCGGATACCGAGGTGGTTACCCTGAACCACGCCCTGGGACGGGTATTGGCCGAAGACTTGAAGAGCCAGCTGGACTTGCCCCCATTCGATAATTCCGCCATGGACGGATACGCCTTCCGCTTTGGGGATCTCGAGGCATTCAATGGGGTACTGACCCTCAAGGGCCAGTCCTTCGCAGGCCATCCCTTTAAGGGCCAACTGGCCGCCGGTGACTGTGTCCGCATCATGACAGGCGCGCCGATTCCGGCAGGCCTCGACACTGTGCAGATGCAGGAAGAAACCCGCGCCGAGGGCGAGCAGATCCATATCAAGGCGCCCAGGGCCACCGGTGAGCATGTGCGCCGCCGCGGCGAAGAACTTAAGGCGGGTGATACAGTGCTTTGCTCCGGGGTACGCATTCGCGCCGCCGAGCTTGGGGTGTTGGCCACGGTGGGCATCAGCCAGATCCGGGTATATCGCACCCTCAAGGTTGCTTTTTTCTCCACCGGCGACGAGCTCATGCCCGTGGGCAGTGAACTGGCACCGGGGCAAATCTATGACTCCAACCGTTACTCCATTCGCGGATTGCTGGAAAAGTCCGGTTTTGAATGGCTGGATCTCGGGGTGATCCCCGATAACCCCGAAGCCATTCGTCAGGCGTTTCGTGAGGCGGCGAGCCGCGCCGATGTGGTGCTGACCTCAGGTGGCGTGTCTGTGGGAGAAGCCGATTTCACCAAACAGATCCTGAGCGAAGAAGGGCAAATCACCTTTTGGAAACTCGCCATCAAACCCGGCAAACCTTTTGCCTGTGGCCGCATCGGCAAGGCATTGTTCTGTGGTTTGCCCGGCAACCCTGTGTCCTCCATGGTGACCTTCCAGAAACTGGTCTGGCCCATGCTGCGCAAAATGCAGGGTATGCCCCAGCGCCCACCGCTGTTGGTGGAGGCCACACTGGCGAGCGCCATTCGACGCCAGCCCGGACGGGTAGAATATCAGCGCGGCATACTGACCCGTGAAGACAAGGGCCTCATGGTGCGTACCACGGGTGGCCAGGGTTCGGGTATGTTGACCTCCATGAGCCTCGCCAACTGCTTTATCCATTTGCCCCAATTTCAGGGCAGTCTGGAGGCGGGTGAGACTATTCTGGTTGAACCCTTCGACAGCATTTTGGACTGAACCCGATGACCGACGACATACTCTCAGACACAGAGCTGCTGCGCTACAGTCGCCAAATCTCCATTAAATCCATGGACATAGATGGGCAAGAAAAGCTGAAACAGGCTCGGGTGCTGGTGATAGGCGCTGGCGGCCTGGGCTGCGCCGCGGCCCAATATCTTGGCGTAGCCGGAGTTGGTGAGCTGACCCTGGTGGACTTTGATACGGTGGAGCTGTCGAACCTGCAACGCCAGGTGCTGCACCGGGACAACCGCATCGGCATGCTCAAGGTGGAATCGGCCAGGCTGGCACTCAACGAGCTCAATCCCCATGTGCAGGTGAATCCCATCGGCCGGGTGTTGGACGACCCTGAAATGGATGCCCTGGTCGCCGATCACTCTCTGGTGCTGGACTGCACAGACAATGTGGCGGTGCGTCAGCAGCTGAACCGGGCATGCTTTGCCCATAAGGTACCGCTGGTATCGGCTGCAGCGATTCGCATGGAAGGCATGATCACCGTGTTTGACTATGCCGGAGGCAGCCCCTGTTATCAGTGCTTCGCCAGTCTGTTTGGTGAGCAGCAATTGACCTGTGTCGAGTCGGGTATTCTGGCTCCCGTGGTGGGATTGATGGGGTGCTTACAGGCGGTTGAGGCCATCAAGCTGATAACCGGCATGGGCAAGCCGCTGCTGGGGCGGCTGTTGATGGTGGATGCCATGACCATGGAGATGCGCCAGATGATACTGCCCACGCAGCCCAATTGCCCCGTTTGCGGTGATGCCACAATTTAAACTCCGGGCAGGGCGGCTTCGCTTTTCAGTAAAATGGCTTGGGATCGACATCCAGGCTGGATGGGGAGACGCCCCGCTCTATGTTCAGGTCTGACTTGAGCAGGTCGACAAAATTCACTTCGGTGTAGCGTCTGTGCTTGAGTGAGTAAAAACATTTCACTATCGGGCTCAGGGCATCCCTGTCTTTGGATTCCCAGACAATGCCCACACGCCCATCCGACAGCTCCACCAGCGACCCCACAGGATACACACCGATACAGCGGATAAATTCGTACACCAGGTCTGTATCCAGATGGAAAGGGGTCAGGCTCAGCAAAATCTTAAAGGCGGCCGCAGGGCTCATGGCCTCTTTGTAACAGCGGGTGGCCGTCAGGGCATCGAAGATATCCACGATACAGGACATGCGGCCATGGAGCGGGATTTCATCGCCCTTCAAGCCACGGGGATAACCGCGACCATCGAGCTTTTCATGGTGCATCAGGCACACATCTTTTGAGATTTGCGACAAGTCCGAAGCTTCGGCCATGATATCCAGCGCATAAAACTGGTGCAGTTTCATGTGCTCAAATTCTTCCGGAGTCAGCTTGCCCGGCTTATGCAAAATCTTGTTATCAACCTTGATTTTACCAATGTCGTGCAGCACCCCGCCCACGGCCATCTGCTTTAAGGTGTCACGGTCGAGGTTTAAATACTTGCCAAAGGTCACCAACAGGAAGGCCACATTCACCGAATGCTCAAGCAGATAGGCGTCTTTATCGCGCAGCGCCGACACACATTTGAGGGCATCATCATCAAGCATGATGGACTCAATCATGTTGTCGGCCAACGCTTCAAAAGGCTCCACTTCTATGGCTTTGCCTTCGAAGGTTTCGGACAATACCTTGCGGATAAGTTCCTTGGCTTCATCAAGGAGCTTTTTAGCCTGGGTTTGGCGCAGGTCACGGTTGGCGCGGGAGGGACGTGTTGCCCCGGCAGGTACTGAAGTTCCCGGAGGTGACTTGGGTTTGAGACCGGATTCGTCGGAAGAGCGCTCCACATCCACCCACACATGGTGAATGCCGCTTTTGACCAGCTTGGCGATGGTTTCCCGGCTCTTGATTTGCCCGGCATTGGCAACGGCGACCTTGCCGTTATTTTCAATGGCCGCCACAAACATGCCACGGGTGAGCTTGCTGACAGGCAACTTTAACAATGCCGCTTCAGGCGCCCTATCGGCCATGTCACTCACCCCCAACGTCAACAATGAAAGCCTGAGTATAATGCCAAGCCACAGAAACGCAGCCTGCCCGACGCCCTGGCTGCCACATTAACGTTTTGTGGCCAAGCCCCCGGGAGTCGCATTGTATGACGGCAGCCAGTACCTTTCCAGCATTTACGCGAATCCTTTTTGTAGCATTTATGTGCAAAATGACACTGGCTTCAGGGTCCAAGAATTAAAGGCTGTTGTCGGGATGAAGACGTTTGAGATACAGACACTGAAAGCTGCCCTGCTCCCATCGCCGCCAGGCGCAGTTCACACAGGATAGGGGCACATCGTCGACTTGCTCGTCCTCATCATCCGGGACAAATCCCTGACACGCCCCGGCCGCAAGGCGTGCCTCGGTCAGCGACACGCCGTGGCGATACCACCAGCGGCCCCCACGGCATTCAAAAAAGTCGGTCATCAGTACTCCTTGAGTTCCTGTTTGCCGGCGTTGCGCCAGGCACCGTCGCGGAAACTCACCAGAATGGCACTGCGTCCCTGACGCCACACGGCTTTGAGCTTACCCCTAACCCGCACCGGCACCTCATCGGCAAGCTCGGTATCGTCAAGGGCAATCACGGCATCCACACCGGTTTGCGCCAATAAGACCGATACCGGCAGGCTGAGCTCATCGTCCCCCTGCCCCACATCGAAATGGCCCTTAAGGCGACCATCGTTGCCCTCGAGCCGCAGCCCCAGCCCGGCCAGCGCACCTATCACGCCCTGCCCCGTGCCGCCGTGCTCACTGAGGTGGACCCCAATGTCTGCGGCCAAGCCATATGCCTCATCCTTGGTCAGTACCCGGCGTTTGGCGGCGAGACCGAACTCAACCAAGGCAGCGTTTGACGTAAAGGAAGATAGGCACATGAAGGCCAGGCCCGGATCGGCCGCCGCGGCCGACTCGGCTTCAAGCAACTCACTCGCCAGCTGCTTGAGCCGCTGGGGCGATATGTCACCTTTCAGCGCAAAACACATGGCGCTGTTGTGTGAGGTGTAGGGAATATCCGGATGCACCAGCAATTGGTGGCGCGTCACCGGGGAAGCCACACCGCCGCAATCAATCGCCAGTATCTGTCCCAACTGCTGGGCTATATCCCCTGTGCCACGGGTGCCGATATCGTCGGTGTCATCGATGGCAATCAGGTATTCAGGCAAAGTCGACATCAGGATTCCTCCGACGAAGCAATAAGGTCATGGGCCTTAAGTCGCCGGATAACCGGCGGAATAAGGGCAGCGCCCACCAGGGCAAACACAAATCCACCGGCAAACTCCATGGCACCGGCCAGCAAGGCGGCAGGCAGTGCCATGCCCGCAAGCAAGGTGCCCACCACATCTCTGAGGCCCCAGGCCAGGGCACCGGCAAACGCCAGCATGCCAAGACGCAGGTAAAGCCCTGCCATGCGATTGCCGGGCTTGATGGCAGGCAATATCAGCGCCATCAGCTCCATCGCCGCCGCCGGCGCGCCAAATTTCACCAGCAACAATACGCCCGATTTACCCACGCCCAACATCATGGCAAGGAGACCCGACAGCAGGCCACAAGCCAGCATGGCGCCGGGACGCGCTACCACCAGATGGCAAAGCAGGTAGAAAAAACTCATCAGCAGCATGGAATGGCCGGATAACCCCAGCTTTAGCCTCAACATGCTCTTGAGGGCAATCATCAGGGCAGCACAAAAGCCGATAAACAGTGCTTGTTGTAAACCCAATTCAGTCTTCATCGTGCTTTCCTCTGTGGGGCCAGTGACTGGGATTGGCACTCTGGCCAAACCCACGACTCTTCGCAGCCAGTGCCTGGCGCCGGGATAATTTCAATAACTCAATCAGCAGTGGACTTATTACCGTGTGAACCAGCTCTTGCCAATTCAGTGGATTAACCAGGTCTTTCGCCCCAATTCGTGCGCCCCGGAGCCGCTGTAGCCGGTAGATGTCCCGCGCCTCGCTCAGCACAAAGGGCAAGGCGTTGATCGAGGCTGACAGCACAAAAGCCCAGCGCGGTGACAGCCAGTTCGCAAAGAAGGCGCCAAGGCGTTCGGGCGCAAAGCGTATTGCCAGATACCAGGGCGGCAGAAATGCCAGAAGCAGCCTCAGCGCCACCAATGCCGCCTCGCCCAAACGTTCACTGCCCCAAAACAGGCCGTAAATGGCACTGGTGAGCAGCCATTGCCAGACAAACAGCAGTACCAGGGGCCTGGGGCTGGCAAAGCGGCTGCCATCGATGGCCATGGCGAGCCCGGCAAGTCCGGGTAACCACAGCCAAACCGGGGGCGACATCAGGGCCAGCATAGACATGCCGAGAGTGCCAAGGATGGCCAGTCCACAGCGCCCATCGACCAGCAGCGGCCTGCCAGCTCTTCGCCTGGTTGGAGATAGCAGCCTCACCGCGCCATTCCCCCGGCAGCCAGCTCCCACTGCTTCGTTGGCGTCCCCCTCCTTGCCACAGGCGCTTGTTCGTTGGCCTCAACTTCAATTAAACGGCCATTTCCAAGCTGCCAGCGCGCCACATTGTCGAACCCGGCAAGGTCCCTGTGGCACGCCAGCACGCAGCAGCCACCACGTGACAGGTACCAGTTGAGCAGCTTGATACAGGCCATGAGACTCTGTTCATCCAATCCGGCAAAGGGGTCATCCAGCAGCAGCAACCTGGGCTCGGTAATCACCAGTGCCGCCAGCAGTACCAAATGCTGCTGCCCCCAGGAAAGTTTGTGGGGTGAGACCGCCGCCAAGTGCTCAATGGCGAGAAACTCCTGCACCCAGGCGACCTGCGCCTCATCCAGCCCACGACGCCTGATGCTGAAGCTCAGCTCTTCCAACACCGTCAGCTCAAACAATTGCCGACAGGGGCGCTGCAGCATCAGCGCCACCTCACCCGCGGCCGTGTTGGGAATGCGGCCGTCGAGTTTCACCGGCAATTTCACACCATCCTGCAAACCGGCAATGGCCTTGAGCAGAGTGCTCTTGCCACTGCCGTTGTCGCCGAGCAGCAACCTGATGTCACCGCTTCTGAGTACCAAAGGTGTATCCAGCCTGAATAAAAGACGACCCTCGGGCGGCGCGGGTGCAAACCTGGCAGACAGAAACCCTTTACGGCCAGAACTGCCTCTGCCGCGCTGATTCGGGGTTGGGAGTACCAACTCACAGGGTGCCAGGGTCAGGCATTTGCGCCCCCCACTCTGGCTTGGATTGCAACGGCAAAATATGTCTGCCCGCCGCGCTTCGGACGCCTTACGGGCGCCAGCCGGTTGTAAACGGCCTTGCTCCAACATCCAATGAAAATCCAGCAATCCGGCAAAGGCCGCCGGGTGATGCTCGGCAATGATCAGTGCCAGGCCGTCGGCTTTGAGGCGGGCCAGTGTCATCATCAATTGGCCAACACCCTCGTCATCCAGCTGTGCCCAGGGTTCATCCAGCAGCAAGACTCTGGGGTTCAACACCAATTGGGAGGCCAACATGACCCGGTATTTCTGCCCGAGCGACAGGGTTTCTATGGGGGTATCCAGCGACAGCTCCAACCCCACTCTGATAAGGGCGGCTTTCACTGCAGCAGGCATATCGTCGGCAGCCACACCATGGTTTTCAAGCCCAAAGGCCACTTCGGCGCCCAGGGTTCGGCGCAGCAGCTGCACCTGAGGGTCTTGCATCACCAGCGCGACCTGGGCTTCCGGCTGACGCACCATCACGCCCGCAAAGGGGCGTTCATTCAAACCGGCAATCAGCGCCAAAAGGCTTGATTTACCGCTGCCCGTTGGCCCGCTGATGCAATGGCACTCGCCGTCGTGAATACGCAGCGACAGGCCATCAAACAGGCGCTGCCCGGGACCATGGCCAAAGCCAAGGTCCTCGAGGCTGACGAGCGGCGGCTGTGTCACAAGCGCCAATCCATACCGATAAACCACTGGCGACCCGCCTGGGGCAGAGACTCACTCTCGGCGTAATTTTCGTCCAGCAGATTGGTGGCCCTGATGTAGAGCGCCAGCTTGTCATCGTAAAACGACTGCGACAGCTTGAGGTCAAGCAGGTCATAGTCGGGCAGGTCACGCTCGACCATGATCTTGCCGCTGCGCTCGAAATAGATCTGATCCATCACCTTCTGCCAGGACAGGTGCACCCGGGTATCGGTTTCGAAGCGATAGTCCAGGGTCAGGCCGTACTGATGCCGCGGGCGATATTGCAGCGCTTCGGTGCTGTCCGGCGTTTTGTCTTCACTGTCGAGGAAGCTGTAGCTCAGTGATACATCCAGGGCCTGCAATGGCGATATCAACAGCCGCGCATCCACACCACGGAAACGATAGTCACCCAGGTTGGCGTAGATACCATCAGTGTCTTTGGCGATGTAGTCATCGGCGCGGGTTTCGTAACCATAAACCTCAAAACTGCCGAGGGAGAAGCCCTGTTCCAGCCCCAACTCCCAATGCTCTGACGTCTCAGCGGTCAGCTCGCCGTTACCCGCAGAAAGTGAATACAGATTTTCCATGGAGGGGAAGCGCACCTTGCGTGCCGCCGAGGCGCTCAGGCGTGTTTGAGACAGCGCCTGCCAGTACAACGCCGCCATCGCCGAAGGCTCATCCACAGAGGTATCGCCATCACGCTGGTACCAGGCACCGCCAAAGGTCGCACCCCAGGTATCCCGCTGATATTGGTACTCGGCTGCGAGACTGTACACCCAGGCACTGTCGTCAAAGCCCGTTTCAGTGGGTACGCCGCTGCTTGAACCCGTACCTGAGCCACCGCCTGAACCACCACCCGAGCCACTACCGGAGCCACCACCCGAGCCACTACCGGAGCCACCGCCCGAGCCACTACCGGAGCCACCGCCCGAACCACCGCCTGAGCCACTGCCTGAACCACTGCCTGAGCCGCTGCCGGAGCCGCTGCCGGAGCCTGAATCAGACGTTGAATATTGGGTCGCCAATTCGTCCCAGCGCTGTTCTTCGGCGCCGGCACCCAGAGTAAGGAGGCTGTGGCGACCAAGCTCTGTGATCAGTTGCAGATTCAGCCCCTGCACCGTGGATTCGCCGCGCTGCTGGCTGTCGAGGTCACTGAAACTGATGTCGGTGTAGGCTGACTCCAGGGTTTCGGTACGGTTGTAGTAGCCATAGCCCCTGAGCGTCATGCCGTTGCCAAAGCGATGGGCCAGGCCCAATTGACTGCTGGTATTCTGGTAGTCATCCACACGTTCATACTTGGCGCGTCCAGAGCCGCTACCGTCACGACCCGGCTTACCCCACTCGCCCTCGCGCAGATTAATGTTGGCAGTGAGCTGCGTGGCATCTGACAGCCAGTAGCTGCCCTGGGCGTAAAAATTATCCACTTCCTTTTCGGCGTTGAGGCGATCACCGGCGGGTTGATTGGGCGCTTCCTGGTAATCATCCGACAGCGGCCAGCTGTCGCGCTTTTGCTTACCCGCACTGACAAAGCCCTGCCAGTTGTCACCACCGCCACCCAATGCCACGTCAGCGTTGAGGGTATCCGAACCGGCAAACTCCAGCTTGCCGGATACCTGAGCATCGTCGCCACTGCGGGTAATCACGTTGATTACGCCCCCTGCACCACCCGGGCCATAGAGCACGGAGGCCGGGCCCACGGCAATATCGACGGCGGCAATCTGGCTGGTTGGGATCACACTCGGGTCGAATTGGCCATCGGCGGCACTGGCAGCCGGCACCCCGTTAATCAGCAGGGTGACGTGGCGGGTTTTAAGACCACGGATATCGATTCGGGGTGTACCTTCACCACCGGTACGCACATGGATGCCGGGCACTGTCGCCAGCACCTGATCCAGCGTTTGCGCGCCACTGTCGCGAATGTCCTCGGCATCGATGCGCCAATGGGTGGTTGCCAGCGCTTCGGCGGTGGGCTGTTCACCGCGAACCACAATCACATCGGCAATATTGAGCAGAGGGTCGCGGGTCTCGCTGGCGTGTCCCAACAAGGGGAGCAGGGAAACTGACAGAAGCGAAAGTGCGAAAACGGGAGGTTTAATTGTCATTCTGATTCTTCGTTGGCGTAGGAATAGCGTCATTTCAAAGAGCTGCCGAATCAGGCTCAAGCAAAAGAATGACAAAATCTGCCCCCGATCGACCTATTGGCAATATTTCCGAAGACGTCTTGGGTCAATTGGACATTTTGTCTGACTGTTTTTTGCAATCTGGGTCAAAAGGAGGCAGATCACAAAGCGCGGCAAATTTGCAATGTGTCGCACAAAATCAGCAAAGACTCATATAGCTTTTTGGCACCATTCACAGCTTGGGTTCTGGACGATTGACACCGGCACCCATGCTATTTAACGTTGGGTAACAACAATAAAAGCAGTGTGTTGTATTACAACCGGAGACCCTTTTTTGTCAGTCATGTCCCTGCCCGATGCCTTGCTGTCACTCGAGGCAAAGATTCAACATCTCAGCACTACCCAGGGCAGTGAGCCCTTGGTGCAGCTGACAGAGGCAGTCCCTGCCTTGCCCTTGATATCCTGGCTGGCTTCTCAGGAGCTGTATCCCAGGATCTATTGGCATGGCCGTGATAAAGAAGAAGAGGTGGCAGCCATAGGTTGCACCTGTGATTTCTTCTTTGATGACAGGGTGGCCGATCAGCAGCTGGCAGAGGTTTATCAACGTCAGCGCGCGTTGAGTTATAACCAGAATTTCCGTTATTACGGTGGTGTAGCCTTTGACCGTGAAGTGGAAGGCTGGCCGGAGTTTGGCCGGGCCCGTTTTGTACTGCCCCGTATTGAGCTGCGCCGCAGTGGCAAGGAATTCAAACTGCTGCTTAACCTGAATTTTGATGGCAACGACAGACTTGCCGAGTGTCAGGCCGCGCTGCAGGCTCTGAGGTCGCTGAAGCGCCCCAAGCCCCTGACACCACCCGGTAAGGTAAATCTGCTGGGGCGCAGTGAATATCCCGAATATCCCCGCTGGCAACAGTTGGTAGAGCAGGTGACGGCGGATAAATTTAACCGCCACACCCCCAAGGTGGTGCTCTCCAGGTTGTCGCAACTGGAAATCAATGACCCGGTAGATCCCTGGATGGTGTTGGCGTGCTGGCAAGGCCGCTGCCCAAGCAGCTTCCAGTTTGGGTTTCAATTTTCCAAAGACAGAACCTTTATTTCCTGCTCACCCGAGCGGCTGTATCTGAGACGGGGGCAAGAGCTTTTCACGGAAGCACTGGCTGGTACCACGCTGCGCGGCCATACCGAGGAAGAAGATGCTCTGCTTGCAAAACAATTGCAGGAAGACAGTAAAAACAGTCACGAGAATCAGCTGGTGCGCCAACACATAGTGGAGCACCTCTCTCCACTGAGCCACTATGTGGGTGCCGAAGAGTCGCCACGTATCTTTAAGCTGCCACATATCCAGCATTTGCACCGTGCCATTCGCGCAGAGCTGAAGCCCGGCATCAATGATTTTCAGCTATTGCTTGCCTTGCACCCCACCCCAGCCGTTGGCGGTCTGCCAAGACCCAGCGCCTTGAGCTTTATTCGCCAACAGGAAGGGTATAACCGGGGTTGGTATGCAGGCGCCTGTGGTTACCTGAATCGCCATGAGAGTGAGTTCTCCGTGGCCATTCGCAGTGCGCTGATTGAGCCGGGACGCATTAACCTGTTTGCTGGTGCCGGTATAGTGGCAGGGTCAGACCCCGAAGCCGAATGGCAGGAGTTGGACAACAAGCTCGCCACCATCCTGTCGATTCTGGTGGAACTCTGAGCTTAACGACTCACCTTTAGGTTTGCATGCTGTGACTGTGTGACCTGAAGCCTGTCCCGCTATGGGATCAGGCCGAGTTTGCGTTGGGTTGCCTCAAAGAGCCGCTGCTGCAACCCCGAGGCTATCACCTCTTTATGGGCCTCATCGAATCGGAGTTTAAGTGATTCACCAAAGCGGGTATCTGCAAAACCGAAATACACAGCCGCACTGACGACATCATCCACAATCACAAAATTCGGCTCGCTCTCCAATAACCTGGCGGCATTTTCCATACCCGGCCTGTAATCGAGCACCGCATCGATACGCCCGTCGTTGAGCCGCTGCAGCATATCCCGCAGGCTGCTGCTTTCTTCGTAGTACATGGGATAAGGAATGAGACGGTCAAAGCCATAGGCTATGTAGGCCTGTACCTTACGCAGGTTTAAGCTCTCCAGCCCTTGCCAATCGCGGGCCATGGCTGGCGTCAGCGCCACGTCCACTGTATCCATTTCGACGGCCGCCGCGCTGTAGAGCCCCTTGCGTAAATCGCCCTGGTACACGCCGAGCACTATGTCCGCCTTGTCGTGCTGCAGCAGTTGAATACTGCGGGCGAAGGGCACGACAGTTACCTTGAGTTGCCACTCAGGGGAGGGAAATGCCTGGCGCAGAATTTCAAAGTAGTAACCTTCTCCCTGGGCATTGGCATAACCCATCCAGGCTGCGGTAACCACCCGTACTTCCACCGGCGCCGCCGGTGCTGCGATGCTAAGCATCCAGATTACTGCGCCAAGCCAGACAGATTTCAGTCCCATGCCCCAGTCTCCCCGCCCACTGCCGTGCTGCATGCCTGCATCGCCAGTAGTGTTGTCAGAGCATTAAGTGTAGTGGAAGCAGACTCAGGCGGCGATTTTCTGCGCTTTTTCCTTGCGTTCCGGGCTACCATTCTTATAATGCGCAGCCCGGCAGGCGACTGAGTAAAGACTCGGCCACCAGCAGGCACCTTTTACAGGCACTATGCGAAAGCGTTGCGCCAACTTGTACCACTGCGGGTTCCCTCACCCCGCCTAACCCAATAAAAAGGCCACAATATGTTGCAGTTATCTCACGCGCAGTACAGGCGCGCCCTCTTGCTGTTGGCTGGATTTCACATTCTGGTTATCAGCGCCAGTAACTATCTGGTTCAACTTCCTTTTCAGCTGTTTGGCTTTCACACCACCTGGGGCGCCTTCAGTTTTCCCTTTGTGTATCTCGCGACCGATCTGACGGTCCGGATTTTTGGCCAGCAAGCCGCCCGCGGTATTATTTTTCGTGCCATGATGCCAGCCCTGCTCATCTCTTATTTTATGGGCGTCCTCTTTCATCAGGGTCAGTGGCAAGGCAGCGCGGCCGCGCTGGAATTCAACAGTTTTGTCTTCCGTATTGCCTTCGCCTCCTTTGCGGCCTATTTCGTAGGGCAACTGATGGATATAAGAGTATTTGACCGCCTGCGCCAAAATCGCCGCTGGTGGGTGGCCCCAGCCGCATCGACCCTGATAGGCAATTTGCTGGACACCCTGGTGTTCTTCAGTGTCGCCTTTTATGCCTCCACCGATGCCTTTATGGCCGAACACTGGGTTGAAATAGCCATGGTCGATTACGGCTTTAAGTTACTGGTAAGCTTGGCACTTTTCTTACCCGCCTATGGTGTATTGCTGCGCGTTCTGCAGGACAGGATCCTGGCAACAGAATCCAGGCAGCAAACCTGCTGACCCAACTGGCCAGACCTGTTATAATACGGCGTTTTTTTGTTCAGCCGTCGCTGGGCGACGGCATCTTTCCCGGGAGAAAAAGATGTACTCCATTAAGATACAGGCCGTAACCGAACTATCGCTGGCGGACGCCCAACTCGCTGCCGACCTGATGCAACAGATCCCTGAATTTGATGCCCCAGTCAGTGCCAAAGCCATATTGGAACGCCTTGGCGATGCACCAGCCCTGTTGTTGCTTTGCTATGTTGAAGGCGAGCTGGCAGGTTTCAAACTGGGTTATCAAAAGGCACCGGGCGCCTTCTACAGCTGGCTTGGCGGTGTCTTGCCTGACTACCGCAAGCTGGGTCTGGCACAGCAAATGCTGGACGTGCAGGAGCGTTGGGCCACTGAGCAGGGATACAGTGAAATGAGCGTGAAGACCCTCAACCGCTTTGGCGCCATGCTGGCGATGTTGGTGCAAAATCGCTATCAGATCACTGAACTCAATGGCGCGGGATTACCGCTGACCGAGCACAAAATCAGCCTGCAAAAATCGCTGGTGTGAGTAAAGACTAAAAAAAGAGCTTGCAAACGCAATTGATAATGATTATCGTTAACTTGCGTTCCAAAACTCATCCTTAACTGAAGCGAATTCTTCGGGTTATGGTGTTCCTGAGTTTGCAAAGCACGACATTGCTCACACACTCATTTAGTGGCCGGGTCCTGGACCCGGCTCTTTTTTTATCTGCCGCATTTACCCATCTGTCCAGTTGCTTGTAACAGCTGCAATCTGCGCCAGGACGATGCCAAAAACGCCTTCATGCAGTTCCCGCCTTTCCCTTCAGATTGCCGGCGCTCCCTCTCTTTAGTTGAAGTTGCTGTTGCCAGGGTCAATTTCGCCGGCAGCAGAAAACAACCAGATTCCAGACTCTGCCCCGATGTGCTCTTGCTGGCACCTGGCGTCCCCCTCTCTCAGGCGGATGAAACTGACCGTTGGTGTGGCAGGCAGCGCCTGCCATAGCGGCATCTCGGGTAACATCAAGAGCAAATTCACCTTAGATCTGAGAGCGATTGAGTCGGCTCAAGCGGATTCGCTCGCCAATGCAAATACCGAAGACAGGGGAAATGAGTAACGCACTTTGAGTCGGTAAAAGTGCCAACACCTGGACGTAAGAATCCAAACGTTGGCTCGTGAAGATGGCTGGTGAAGATGACAGTCTGGCCAAAGAGCGTGAGCAAACAAAAAGCCACGCAGAAGGCAAAGCAGATAAAAAGTCACAAAAGTGCTTGCATTAAAGATGAGAATGATTATTATTTAAATGCGTTCCAAACTCATCACCGCTCTGCAAGTGGGCCGGTGCCTCCGAGTTAACATGCACGACATTGCTCACACACTTTTGTGGCCGGACCCAGCGTCCGGCTTTTTTTTACCCAAATGGTTTTAAGCCAAACCACCGGCGCCCAGCATCAAACCTTCGTAGGGATTCAAGCCACTCTCTTCCCGTGCCTCATGGTAAAGACCAATGGTAAACAGGGTGCCTTTACCCAGGGTAGAAGTCACTTCTATGGTGCCGCCAATCCGTTTGATGATGCCGTAGCTCAGAGACAAGCCCAAACCCGTGCCATCCGGACGCGTGGTGTAAAAGGGGTCGAAAATACGGCCAAGTTGTTCGGGAGCAATACCACAGCCCTCATCTTCGATTTCAATCTTGACCCCAACCGGCTCATCCTGCACCACCCAGTCGTAGGTGCGGATCCAAATCCGCCCCTTCCCATCCATGGCATGGGCCGCGTTAACCACCAGGTTAATCAAGACCTGCAACAGCTGTGGCCGGTTGATTTGTACCGGACAACTGGCATTGAGCTCCTGATGTAGTACCACCTCTTGCTTCTTGATGGAATGGCGCACCAATACCAGCATTTCTTCGATAATGGGGGTTATCTGGTGCATCTCCAGCGGTGCGTTAAATTCGCCGGGGCGGCTGTACTGCAGCAGGCTGCGAATAATGGTGCTGATGCGGCCCACCTGTTGGATAACCAGGTCGATTTCTTCCTCCACCTGCCCAGCCTTGTCGCCAAGCTCAGAGCGCAGCAGTTCCATATTGCCGAGGATCACTGCCGTGGGATTATTGATTTCGTGGGCAATACCCGCAGTAAGCTCCCCCAGTGCCGTGAGCTTTTCGTTGGTCACCAGCTGAGCACGGGTTTCGTTGAGCAGCGACACGTTACGCTGCAGCTCTTCGGTTTTTTCCTGCAGGCTGCGGGTACGCTCTTCCACTTTTAATTCCAGCTGCTCGGCGGCTGACTGAATTTGGGCATTGCGCCTTTGCAGCAGGTCGAGCATACGGTCAAACTGCTCAGCCAGGTTGGCAAGCTCGTTGTCTTTCTCCAGTCCCAATTCACCGATGCGCACATTACGGCCAGACTGCACCGCCTTTACCACATGATGGATCCGCTCAATTGGCTGCAACAGGCTATACGCGCCCCGATACACCAGCATGCCGGATACCAGCAGCACCAACATGAGTATGGTGCCCAGCTCTATGATGTTAAGCAGGTAGTTATGGATAAAGGGCGCTTCCGAAAAGCCTGTGTATATCATGCCGATACGCTCGCCGCGTACGTCGGTGAGCGGTGCATAGGCCGAGATAAACCAGTCGTTGTACACAAACGCCCTGTCGACCCAGGTCTGGCCCTGTGTCAGCACCTTGTGTTTAACCTCTTCGGATACCAGACTGCCCAGCGCCCGCCCCTTGTCTTCGCCATCCCGGGGGAAGAAGTGCAGCGGCACGTTGGTGCTGATACGCACATTGTCCAAAAAGATGGTGACAGTGCCGATGGAGCGCTCAGGCAGTGTGCCCTTGTCGTACACCAGGTCGCGGATGTGGTCGACAATTCGGGTATCCCGATTCAGCAGGGTGCCGCCGTCCAGATACCAGGCCACTTCACCCTCGTTGTCCACTATGGGCATCAGGCTGCGGCTCAACATCCCCCGGTCTTCGGCTTCTCTATCCGGCACATCGGCGCGGGGAGTGGGCAACAGTGTCAGCCGGGCTCGCTCGGCCAATGCCGGATCCAGCCGGGCAAGGCGTTTTGATGAGAGCACCATCAGGCCGGTAAATGGCTCGCCGCCCTTTACTTTGGTCAGCAGATGGCGCAGGTCAGGATCGGCAGCGGCACGTTCTACATTGATCAGCCGTAAAAAGTCCAAATCCATGGCAAGGCGGCGCTCGGCCAGAAATGCATTAAAGTCGGCCGCAAGCTGCTGTTTATCGAGGTGGGTGGCGCGGAAAAAGTTTTGAAATTCCCAGGACTGCAGCAGGTTCTCCAGCTCCTTTTCCTGCCGCCGCTGCACCTGTTCCAGGGTGTTGTTGGCCACCGTGAGGTCGGCTTTTACCTTCATAAACAGCTGCTGGCCGGTGTAGCTGATATTCCAGTAGATGGTGATAAATACCAAACTCACCAGGGTCAGTAAAATTGGCAGCAGAGTAAGTATAAGAATGCGATAGCGCACCTTGGCCTGCATCTGGCGCCAGTTAACACCAAACAATTGGGTGAAGAAGGACATGGTTATTCCTCCTCGTCACTGTCAGTGCCAAACCACTCTTTGAATTTTCGGTCCAGGGTCTTGCGGGACACACCCAAATCACGGGCCGCAGCCGACTTATTTCCGCCATGGGACTCAACCACCGCCAGTACATGATGCTTTTCCACATCCTTGAGTGGCCACTCCAGCGGGAACCCAAACTGGCCCGGTTCGGCTTCCTTGATGGTGGTTTTCCAATATTCTGCCGGTGGCTTTCCTAAAAGGATGCTGCGCTCAATCATATTACGCAGCTCGCGGATATTACCCGGCCAGTCGTGCTGCTGAAGGCGGCTTAAGTCTTCGTGGCTCCACACCAGTTCGCGGACCCCCAGCTCCGCCCCAAGCACCCGGGTGAAGTGATGGGTCAACTCGACCACATCTTCGGGCCTGTCTCTCAGTGGGGGGATTTGAATTTCGAGCACGTTCAAACGATAGAAGAGATCGCGGCGGAAATGCCCGGCCTCGACTTCATCGGCCAGCTTACGGTTGGTGGCCGCCACCACACGTACATCAATACTGACCTCTTTTTCACTGCCCACGGGACGGATGGCCTTTTGCTCCAGCACCCTCAGCAGCGCGGTTTGCATCTTCAGCGGCATTTCGCCGATTTCATCGAGGAAGATGGTGCCCCCCGACGCAAAGCTGAACAGCCCTTCACGGGCACCCTTGGCGCCGGTAAAGGAGCCCGCCGCATGGCCAAAGAGTTCACTCTCCAGCAGTTCAGGCGCGATGGCGCCGCAGTTGACGGGCACGAAGGGACCCTGTCGGCCAGAGAGTTGATGCAGTTGTCTGGCCACCAGCTCTTTACCTGTGCCCGACTCGCCTTCAATCAGCACCACGGCGTTGGTGGGGGCCACCCGGGCAATAATGTTTTTCACTTCCTGCATGGCGGCGCTGTTGCCAATGATGCTGGAGGAATAACCAATCGACACTTCGCGGCGCAGCATCAGGTTTTCGCGCTTTAGCAGCCTGCGCTCTATGGCCCTGTCCACCGCTTTTAGCATCTGCTCCAGGTGGAATGGCTTCATGATAAAGTCAGAGGCACCTGCCCGCAGTGCCTGAATGGCCACTTCCATGTCGGCGTAACCGGTCATGAAAATTATGTCCGAGCGCCTGTCTTCATCCGACAGGGCTTCATGCCATTCAATACCGGAACGCCCCGGCAATCGAATATCGACAATGATCAAATCGAAGTGACAGCGACTTCTGAGCTGCTCTGCTTCTTCCACGCTGCCGGCGGTTTCCACCAGGGCAAACTTTTTCGACAGCGCCTTATTTAAAAAGGAACGCATACCCGGCTCATCATCAACAATCAGCACAGACACGGCAGTAGGCAGAGGTTTAGCAATGGCTTCGTTCTGGTTCATCTTGTCTTCTTCTGGACATTTTGACGCATAATGCGGTCATTCTATCACCGGAAAATGGTCGATAGGTCACTATGGACCAGCTAAAGTGTGCGTTGGGACAATTTGTCTGAAGGTTTTTGTTGCACTTGGGAGCTGCTTCACACTTTGTTGAAAGGATTGTGAAGCAAATCGCTATATATTCTTTGGCACTCAAATTGCTAATAGCTATGGCGCCAATTGCCCGCAATACCTGTTGGGCCCGATTTAAAGGCGACGAACTAAAGCCAAGGAGAAAGCATGTTCAACACCAAACATATTCTGGGCGCAGCCCTGACGGCCACCCTGCTGAGCATTACGCCGGTACAGGCCGAGGAAGTGATTAAGCTGGCCACCACCACCAGCACAGAAAACTCAGGCCTGCTCAAAGAACTGCTGCCCACCTTTGAAGCCCAAAGCGGCTACAAGGTACAGGTTATCGCGACTGGTACCGGTAAGGCGCTGGCACTGGGCCGTCAGGGTGACGTTGACCTGGTGATGACCCACGCCCCTGCCGCCGAAGCCAAGTTTGTTGAAGAAGGCTACGGCAGCGAGCCTCGCGGCATTATGGAAAACGATTTTGTGGTGCTTGGCCCCAAAAATGACCCTGCCAAAATCAAGGGCAGCGCCAGCGCTGAAGAGGCCTTTGGTAAAATCGCCGCTGCCGGCGTGCCTTTCATTTCCCGTGGCGATGACTCAGGTACCCACAAGAAAGAACTCAAAATTTGGCAAGCCGCCAATGTAAAACCTGACTTCACGGGCTATACCTCTGTGGGCCAGGGCATGGGCAAGACCCTGCTGATGACCAACGAACTGCAGGGCTACACCCTGACTGACCGTGGTACTTACATCGCCTACAAGGGCAAGCTGGATCTGGATGTCGACTTTGAAGGCGGCGCCACCCTGGCCAACCCTTATCAGGTTATCCTGATTAACTCCTCTAAATATCCCAATCTGAATCACAAGGGTGCCAAGGCCCTGAGTGACTGGCTGATCAGCGCCGAAGGACAGAAGATGATCAATGACTTTAAGGTTCAGGGAGAGCAGCTCTTCAAGGCCACTTATCGTCAATGAGTCAGAGTTGGTTTGAACTGATACAGCAGGCCTTGGGCCTGCTGTTTTCCCTCGATAAAGATCTCTGGTCGATTATCTGGATCTCTTTCAGCGTTTCCCTCGCGGCCCTGCTGATCACCCTTATCCCCTCTATGCTGCTGGGCTTTGTGCTCGCCTTTAAGCAGTTCCCCGGCCGTCACTTTGTCCTGAATCTGGTGCAAACCCTGCAATCCATACCCACAGTGGTGATTGGTTTGCTGGTGTATTTACTGCTGACCCGCATGGGGCCTTTGGGCGACCTGCGCTGGCTCTTTACCCAGCAGGGGATGATCCTCGGGCAAATGCTGATCTGCGCCCCCGTGCTGATTGCCATGAGCCAGGCGGCCTTTACCAGCGCCGACAAACGCGCATGGGAAACCGCCCTGACCCTTGGCGCATCGCTGCCCCGAGCCATACTCATGGTCAGTGGTGAGCTGCGCGGCCCACTGCTGTTGGCCGTTATCGCGGCATTTTCCCGTATTGTGACCGAGGTGGGCTGCTCCATGATGGTTGGCGGCAACATCGAGTATGTTACCCGTAATATTCCCACCGCCATTGCGCTGGAAACCAGCAAGGGCGACTTTGCTCAGGCCATAGCACTCGGGTTGGTGCTGCTGTTTCTGGCCATTATTATGAACTTTGCCCTGGGGAACCTCAGGGGTAAGAATCAGGTAAGGAGTCACTGATGGCGAGGATCCTTGCCCATGATTTGGGCATTCGCTTCGGCCAGCGGCAGTTGTTTGAGTCGGCAAATCTGACCTTTGCCGAGGGCGATTGCATCTACCTGATGGGTGACAACGGCAGCGGCAAAACCACCCTGATGAAAATTCTTGCCGGATTGCAGGCCCCTTCCCATGGCACGGTAACCGCCCAGGGTTTTCCATCCCGTGGCCTGTGGCAAAAGAACAAACTCCACGGCTGCGCCGTATACCTGCATCAGCATCCGTACCTCTTTGAAGGCAGCGTGCTGGAAAACCTGAACCTTGCCCTTAAACTGGGATGTCTGGAACACTCCCGTATCGAAAAGGCACTGGACATGGCGCAGCTTGGGCACCTTCAACACAGCCAGGCAAGCCATTTGTCAGGTGGTGAGCGCCAGCGTCTCGCCATTGCACGGGCCTGGTTGCTCAGGCCCAGATTACTGATGCTCGATGAGCCTGTATCCAATATGGATAAGGACTCCCGCGAGCTGGTGCTCGACATGACAGAACAACTCAAGGCAGACGGCACCGGCTTGCTGATAGCCAGCCACCAGCATGGCCGCTTAACGGCACTGTGCCAACATCATTGGCTTATTCAGGACGGCCGCATACTCACGGGACGCCTTGAGATCAAAACGCCACAACCACAGGAAAACGAATATGTCCTTGCGCATTGATGCCGTCATCCTTGCCGGCGGCCAGGCCCGCCGCATGGGTGGCCAGGATAAGGGGCTGGTAGAGCTCCTTGGCAAACCCATGATTGAACATGCCATTACGCGCATTCAACCTCAGGTTAAGGAGATCCTGATCAACGCCAACCGCAATCAAAACCTGTATGCTCAGTTTGCTGACTGCGTATTCGGTGATGAAGACAGCGGCTTTTTGGGACCGCTCGCAGGCATGGTAACCGCCATGGGCAAAACCCAGGCCGATCTGCTGTTGGTGGTCCCCTGTGACTGTCCTTGCCTGCCCACAGATTTGGTTGCCAGAATGGCGGCAGGATTGGAAGCCGAAGCGGCTGACCTCGCCGTTGCCAGCGATGGCGAGTATGAACAACCCGTGGTGATGCTGCTCAAACCATCACTGCGCGATTCCATGAAGGCTTTTTTAGCGGCCGGCGAGCGCAAAATTGATTTTTGGTACGCCAAACACAAGGTGGCAGTAGTTTCCTTTGCCGACCAGCCCAATGCCTTCGTAAACGTCAACACGCCAGAGCAAATAGAACAACTATCCAAGGCGCTGACACAGTGATTTTTTGAGGTGAGCATGACGACAGCCTTTCGCAATCCCCTTCCCGTGCCTGTATTGGGATTTTGTGCCTACAGTGGCACCGGTAAAACCACCCTTCTGTTGAAACTCATCCCCGAGCTGAACCGCCGTGGGTTAAAGCTGGCTGTCGTTAAACATGCCCACCACGACTTTGATGTGGATATTCCCGGCAAGGACAGCTATGAGCTGCGCAAAGCCGGTGCCCGCCAGATGCTGGTTGCCTCTCACGTGCGCTGGGCACTGATGACCGAAGACGCCCGCGACTCTGACCCCGAACTGCCCCATCTGCTGAACCAAATCGAAGCCGACAAGGTGGATATAGTGCTGGTAGAGGGCTTTAAAAAGCTGTCGCTGCCCAAGATAGAGCTGCACAGAGCCGCCCATGGCAAGCCATTTATTCATACCCAGGACCCGGACATTCTCGCCGTGGCCTGCTGCGACGACACCCAGTTGCCATCCGACCTGCCAAGACTCGATATCAACAACGTGGCCGAAATTGCCGACTTTGTGCAGCAGTATATTGCCGACTGGTGCCCGGCCACCCCGTCATTGCCTCTGGCGCCCACTTGTGGCTGCGAGGCCGATATGAGCAAGACTCTGTCGGTCCGTCAGGGGATGGATGCCATTCTTGCGAAAGTCGTCCCTGTCAGTGAAACCGAAATTGCCCCGCTGGACGAACTCGATGGCAGGGTGCTGCCCAGCGAAGCCATTTCGCCGGTGGACGTGCCCCAGCAAACCAACTCGGCCATGGATGGATTTGCCTTCCGCTTTGCCGACCCCATGCCAGACTCGCTTTCTATTGTTGGATCCTCTTTTGCCGGACACGGTTTTGCCGACACCCTCAAGCCCGGTGAGGCCGTGCGTATCATGACGGGCGCGCCGCTGCCCGCCGGTGCCGATACGGTGCAGCCAAGGGAACTTGCCGATGACAGAGGCGACACTGTGTCGCTTCAGGGCAAGCTGGAATTGGGCCAGCATGTGCGGCAGGCCGGAGAAGACATAGCCAAAGGCGCAGTGGCACTTGGCGCAGGTGAGCGCATCGATGCCGCCGCCACCGGCCTGTTGGCGTCGCTTGGCTTTGACAAGGTACAGGTAAAGCGCCGCCCAAGGGTGGCGGTGTTTTCCACCGGCGATGAGGTGAGCGCCCCGGGAGAGCCCCTCGCGCCCAGCTGCATCTACGACTCCAACCGTTTCACCATCAAAAACTTGGCCAAACGCCTTGGCTGTGAAGTGATTGACCTTGGCATTATTGAAGACTCGGAAGCCAGCCTGATGGCGGCGCTTGAGCAGGGCGCGAGCTGCGCCGATGTGGTAATAAGCTCTGGCGGCGTATCTGTGGGCGATGCCGACTACATCAAGACCGCGCTGGCAAAGCTTGGTCAAATCGGCTTCTGGCGCATCAACATGCGTCCGGGACGGCCACTGGCCTTTGGCGAAATCAATCAGGCTCTGTTTTTTGGTCTGCCCGGTAACCCTGTGGCCGTGATGGTGTCTTTCCTGCAGTTTGTGCAACCGGCCCTGCGCAAACTCGCCGGTGAAAATCAGTACCAGCCCAAATTTATTCCCGCCATCACAGACGAGGTGCTCAGAAGCCGTGCCGGCCGAACCGAGTTTTTCCGGGGTATTTACCATCTGGGAGACGATGGCCAGCTCCATGTCAAAACCACCGGAGCCCAAGGCTCAGGCATGCTGAGCTCAATGGTGAAAGGCAACTGCCTGATAGTGCTCGCTGAGCCCGATGAACAGCTCGCCATCGGCAGCAGGGTCTATATCCAGCCCTTTGCCGATTTGCTCTGAGGCCAGTTAATGTCAGCCCTGTGCGACAGTTTCGGCCGCAAGGTCGAGTACCTGAGGCTATCGGTCACAGACCGCTGTGATTTCCGCTGCGTTTACTGCATGGAAGAAGACCCCTGCTTCCTGACACGGGAGCAGGTGCTCAGCTTTGAGGAACTGGCGCTCATTGGTAAAGCCTTTACTGAGCTGGGGGTGAAGAAAATTCGCCTCACCGGCGGCGAGCCCCTGGTCAGGACCGATTGCACTGATCTGGTGGCGCAACTGGGGCAACTGCCCGGTTTGCAGGAGCTGTCAATGACCACCAATGGCTCGCGGCTGGCCAAACTGGCACCGGCCCTCAGGGCTGCCGGGCTCAAGCGCCTCAATATCAGCCTGGATACCCTTAACCCCGAGCGCTTTGAACAGATCACCCGTAATGGCAAGCTTGAGCGGGTAATAGCCGGTATCGATGCCGCCAAACAGGCAGGTTTCGAGCGCATCAAACTCAATGCCGTTATCCTCAAGGGGCGCAACGACGATGAAGTGCTGGACTTGGTGGACTTTTGCCGCAGCCACCAGCTCGATATCGCCTTTATCGAAGAAATGCCCATAGGTTTGATGGACGATCGCGAAACGGCCCGTCACCTGTCCAGCGACCAGGTGCGCGCCATCATTGAACACCGTTATCCGCTGACGCTCTCAGACAAGCGAACCGGTGGGCCTGCGCGTTATTATCAGATGTCGGACAGCCCGGTGCATATCGGCTTTATCTCGCCCCACAGCCATAACTTTTGCCATGAATGTAACCGGGTGAGGGTGACGGTTGAGGGCCGATTGTTGTTATGCCTCGGGAACGAACACTCGGTCGACCTCAAGGCCATTCTCAGAAGCCATCCCGGCGACACAGAAGCCATGAAAGCAGCCATTCTTGCAGCCATGCCTCTGAAGCCCAAATCCCATGAATTCGATACGGGTGCCGTGCAAATACTGCGCTTTATGAATGCGACCGGAGGCTGAATCTTCAACCTGGGGCATCTCGTGTTACACTCAACGCCAGGGTTTCGCTTGATTTTTTCCCATGGGACTTAAACGCCGCACCTGGAACAACATCATTATCATCGCCTGCATCCTGATGGTCTCGGTGCTGACTTTGCTTGACCAGCGCATGAACAGCCTGCCGGAAGATGCCGCGCCACTCTTTGACGACTCCACGCCGCTCACGGGACTGCAACTGGACGGTGTCGCGCTGGAGCGTACCAATGGCATCTTTGCCTGCGACAGCCAGGTCAGCAACTGTGATGATTGGGGTAATGCCTGGTTAAGCCTTAAGGTCTCAGCCCTGTCTCAACCGCCGGGCCAGCCCACTGGGCCGAGGGAGCTGACTATCCTCATCGGCCAATTGCCCGCACAAACCTGGCTACTGTTTGATGACGGACTTTTGCAGTCCCCCCAGGGTCACTGGTACCTTATTCCTCCCAGCCTGCGTCAGGCACTCGAACCCCATTTGTCAGTCCAACCCCAATAACCCGCAGTGCGAGAGCAAGATGCCAGAATTACCGGAAGTTGAAGTGACCCGCCAGGGCATTGCCCCCCACCTGGAAGGCAACCGCGTTGAAGCCCTCATTGTGCGTAATGCCGGCCTGCGCTGGCCAGTGCCTGAGCTTACACAAAACATCGTTGGCCAAACCATTCTGGCCGTCAGACGCCGGGCCAAATATCTACTGATAGATACGCAGGCGGGTACCACCATTGTCCATCTGGGTATGTCCGGCAGCCTGAGGGTGCTGCCGAAGGATACCCCGGTCGAGAAGCATGATCACATTGACCTGGTCATGCAAAACGGTCGGGTGCTGCGCTTTAACGATCCCCGCCGCTTCGGCGCCTGGCTTTGGAGCGAGTTGCCTGAGGCCGCCCACCCGCTGCTGGAAAAGCTGGGGCCCGAGCCACTGTCGGCCGCGTTCCATGCCGATTACCTGCAAGGGGCACTCAAAGGCAAAAAGAAGGCCATCAAGCTGTGCCTGATGGACAACGCCATAGTGGTTGGAGTGGGTAATATCTACGCTAACGAAGCCCTGTTTGCCGCCGGTATTCACCCCGAGGCCGAAGCGGGTAAAGTGGATGCCGAACGCCTTACGCTGCTTACCGCCGAGGTAAAGGCCATACTGGCACAGGCCATCAAACAGGGGGGCACCACCCTCAAAGACTTTACCAACGCCGACGGCAAGCCCGGTTACTTTGCCCAGAAATTACATGTGTATGGCCGCGGCGGCGAGACCTGCACCGAATGTGGCCACCTGCTGAGTGAAATCCGCCTCGGTCAGCGCACCACGGTATTTTGCAGCCTATGTCAGACAAAATAATTTCATCCGTAATCAGATAAAACAAGGCCAATTTGCGTTTTTGAGTTCTTTTTATTCATCTATAAATGCACTTTGGCAGAATGCCAGTTACCGAACGCTGGAGCATTAATAGCCGAGTCTCTATAATGGCGCCCCCGAATCCCACTGACTCACAGGCAAATCCTTGAGCTTTGAATATCTGGCGTTACTCGCCGCTGCCTGCTGGGCCGTTGGCAGCCTGATGTCGGCCACCGCCGCCACACATCTTGGCGCCTTTGCCTTCACCCGCATCAGAATGCTCAGTGCCAGCGTTATGCTCTGGCTGCTGGCGCTGCTCCTTGGCAGCTGGCACAGCCTGACGCTGGACAGCCTTTATTTGCTGGCACTCTCGGGGCTTATCGGCATTTTCATTGGTGATACGGCGCTGTTTGCCGCCATGAATCGCTTAGGCCCCAGAAGAGCCGGGGTACTCTTTGCCACCCATTCCCTGTTTTCTGCTGTACTGGCCTATTTGTTTCTCGGTGAAACCCTGTGGGGATGGACCCTGTTTGGCAGTAGCCTGCTCATCAGCGGCGTGATGGTGGCCATCTTTTTCGGTAAACGAAAAAACGAAGAACATGCCTGGGAAAACGGTAATCAGCAGGTCAAACGCGGTATGGCACTGGCACTCTTGTCAGCCCTGTGCCAATCGGTGTCGACCCTGATGCTCAAACCCCTGATGGAAACCGATATAGATGCGGTGGCGGCGTCGGCAGTGCGCATGAGTACCGCCTTTGTGCTGCATTTCGCCCTGTTGCTGCTGGGCTTTTCCGTTGCCAGGGCCAGAACCCCTGCCACTCCCAAGGTACTGGCTCTCACCATCGGCAACGCTGCGCTGTCGATGGTACTGGGTATGACACTGATATTGCAGGCACTGAAACACGGCAACGCTGGCCTGGTGGCGATATTGTCGTCCGTCAGCCCTATTCTGGTGTTGCCACTGCTGTGGTTGGTGTATCGCAAGAGTCCCGCAGTGGGTGCATGGCTCGGCGCCATCATGACGGTGGCCGGCACTGTACTGATACTGGCACATTAGGTGCTGGGTCTTTCGCCGGAAGCTACATTATCAAAGCCCCTGAACGGGGCTTTTTCATCCGACGTAATCAGTTGAACTGGAGGCTCACCTGTACCGGGTAGTGATCCGACAGCTCGTTGTAGTAGCCATTGTGGTAATAGCGGCCCGAGCTTAAGTTCCAATAACCTTTCAAATACCACCAATACCAGCTGATTTCAGCCTTTGGGTAGCGCACTGACATCTCCGGGTTATTGACTGGCTGCTTGTGGTCCTGATGCCAGAATACGTAGTCGAGGGTATCGTTGTAGTCGAGGCTGTAGTCAAAGTAGTAGGCATTGGCCTTGGTAAACCAGTTATCCCTGGCGCTGAAAGATCCTGTTCCCGGAGTAGTAAAATTCAGCCCGGCATTTACTGTGGCCAGCATGTCGGCCACTTCCAGCTGTTTGCTCCATTCCACATTCATGTCACCACCGATAATAACAGCCTCGGTTGCCGGGATCTGCTCGGCCTCGATAAAGGCCTGAATTTCCCCCAGCTGCCCCAGACGTACCTGATGTTCTTGCGCTGTGTCATCGTCGTGGGTTGCCTGCAGGTGAGTGCCAATCAGGTGGAATCGCTCGCCATTTTTCTCGATGGCGACATAGGCAAATCCCTTGTTGGCATAATAATCCCAACTGCCCTGCAGGCTGTGATTAAACACATGGGCCTTGCGGGTTAATATGGGGTATTTGGACAGGATAACCACGCCGCCACGCACCACCATGGGGGAGTTGGAGCAGTTTCCGGTGAGCGCATCCCAGCCGGTGCCGCTGCAGTTTTCACCCACATTAGCGGTTTGATAAGGGTATAGACCGGCAAGGGAACTCAGTGCCGTTTCCGCTTCATCGTTAAAGGCTTCGCTTACAAGTATGACGTCGGGCTGATCCGACAGCTGTGTCAGCACGGCAGGCAAACGTGCTGCACGATTGACCTGATCCCAATCCTGCACATTGAGCTGCATTATGTTGTAAGCCATCACCTTGAGTGATTCGGCATAGGCCTGAGGTTGCAGGGCAAATATCAGGGTAAATAGCAGTGCATGATGTTTTCTCATCAAGGCATCTCCAGTTTGTGATTATGAGTTATTTGGGTGCTACTCAGTTACTCGGGTAGCGGCCCATACTGGAACACAGCCGAATGTCATTAAGACGTCAGGGAGATGTCATTGAGATAAAGGTTTTATGACTGGCACTGGCACAAAAAAGCCCCGCATGCGGGGCTTATTCATTAGTCCGTCAGCCAATGGCCAGGGTGGTCAGTGTGGTAGCGGTAGACCCGTTTGGGTGCATCACAGCTGGCCGCCATGGCTTGGTCATCCAGCAACAGCCAGTTGTCCCTGTGGGCTATGCCCATGCTACGGCCCCTGGACATATCAAAACAGCTCAGGGTTGTGCCTTCGGGAACCAGCAAGTAACGCTTTGGTGCAGAGGCGCCCTCTGTCATCCCCTCGTTCATCCAAGCCCAGGCATTGCGCTCCTGCTCTTCGACGCTCGCCAGGTAACTGAAGTGGGTCACAGACACAGGAGAAAACAGAATGAACTGCTCCTTGAACTTAATCAGCCCAAGCTCGGCATCTTCTCCTATGGTTTCGGCCGTATGTTGCATCAGTTGCTGCGGTGTACGCATGCTATCGAGCAGCATATAGCCCCAGGTGCCCACCAGCAGCCAGCCCACTAATGTCACGGCACCGGCATTGAGCAGCGAGATTTGTTTTCTGAGCCACCACAAGCAGGCAAGCCAAACTCCCCCGAGCGCCAGCAGCATCATACCTATGCCCGTTAAGTCGTCGGTGTAATCGGCGAGCCTGGCAGCCAGCTTGGGATGATGCATAAGTGCCAGCACGCCCGCCAGCAGCAGTACGGCGCCCAATACCCACAATACGCCCTTCACCAAACCCTCAAACCAGCGCCTGGGCTGCTCACCATCGATGATAGCGGCCATAGCCAAACAGGCCATCGGCAGAGCTGGCAAAATATACACGTTGCGCTTGCCCGGGCTCAGGCTGAAAAACACCACCACCAGCAAAACCCAAAGCAGCAAAATAGCAATAACGGGGTCTTGCTTGATGCGCTCAATAACACGTTTACCATGGGCAATTGCCAGCAGCGGCAACGGGAACCAGAGCCAGGGAATAACGCTGAAAATAAAGAAATACCAGGGTTTGATATGGTGCCATGCGTTAACGTAACGCTCACCGGTTTGCTTGAACAGGATGTTGTTCATATAGGCCTGGTGCTCAGGCGTGGCATCCAGCAACACCGCCAGCAACATGGGCACCAGCCACAGGGCAATCACACCCAACATGGCCAGAGGCCCAAGGACCACCTTCCAGCTCCAGGCCTGGTGGGGCAACAGTGCCCTGCCGGTGACCATTTGCCAGCGATACCAGGCCAAAGGCAATAACATCAGCAGTGGTAAGAAGCCCACACCCTTGGTGATAACCCCCAACCCCATAAAGGCCCAGGACGCAAAAAACCAACGCCAATGGGGCCCGAGTACAAAATGCCTCACCAGCCCGTAGCAACCCAGGGTAATCCAGCAGGCCACCATGGCATCTATCTGGGCATTCTTTGCCTGCATCAAAAATTGCGGCACCAACAAGAGCAACAAGGCGGCGTTACGACCGACCCTGACGTTCCAAAGTCGACAGCCCAGGTCGTATACCAGCATCACTGTCAACAGGCCGCAGAGGGCGTTGGGAATAAGAAAGGCCAGTTTCAGATCGCCAATCAACCAATACACAGCGGCAATGGCCCACATAAATACCGGGGGCTTATCGGGATAAAATTCTCCGCCGCGGGTGGGAAACAGCCATTCCCCGCCCATCACCATTTCCCGGGCCACTTCCACAAAGCGCGGCTCATCGGCTGGCCAGGGAGAGCGCATGCCAATGCCAATCAGCATCACCAGCAGCGTGAGGCTAAAGAGCGCCCAAAACACCCTTTTCTTATCATCATCGGCAAAGAGTCTGAACAATGCTGTCATGGGTATCCTTACGATTCTTCGGCAAATTCATCTACCTGCCGCTTAAGATGGCTGCGGTACAGGTAAGCGCCAATGGCGCTGGAGAGAATAAAGAGCACGACGCTGACCCCAAGCTGGATATGATCCGCAAGGCCAATGCCGGCGCCGGCAAAACTGAAAATCAACATTTGTGGCAGGTAACCCAGGGCACTGCCAAGCAGGAAGCCGCCCACCCCGACCCGGGTGGTGCCGGCAAGGAGATTGGTGAGCAAATTACTGCCCACCGGCAACAGGCGTATCATCAATACCTTAAGCCAGGTTTTTTGAGCCAGCAGTGCCTCAAAGCGTTGCAATCTGTGGCCAAAGCGGCGGCTTAAACTGCTTCTTACCGTGAGTCTGGCAAAATAAAAGCTCATCAGGCAGCCCAGCAAGGTCGCCAGGGTTGAAAAGAGTGCGCCATAGAGGCCACCCATGGCAAAGCCGCACACAAAGGCAATGGCCTGCCTTGGCCCACCCACCGCAGTAAAGAGGCTGCCGGCTAGCAGCAATACCGCCAACGCCTGCACACCGCCCTCTTTGACGAAACGGGCCACCCAGTTGCTGTCGGTGAGATGGTCGAACCATCCCTCCCTGGCGGCCAGCATCAGCAGGATGAGCATTGTCAGGGTGAGAGATAATTTACCGAGCCGTTTCAGGTGGGTCTTCATGGATGATTGTAACCGTCCACCCGTTCCACCTCAGCTATCTTGCCTCTGCGGATAAGCCACATGACGCCCATCAGGTCGACAATGCCCACCCAGGCACGGTTCCAGGCATTGTATTTGGACACGCCGGCGCCCCTGTCTCTGTGGTTGACTTCGCTGATACGGATTTCGCCGCCAAGACGGCGGATCAGTGCCGGCAAGTACCTGTGCATATGGTTGAAATGGGGCAGGCGCAGAAAGGTTTCCCGCGGGAACAGCTTCAGGCCGCAGCCGGTGTCAGGTACCCCATCGTGCAGCAGGGCATCGCGGATACGATTGGCGACTCGCGACTGAAAACGTTTCCAGGCGGTGTCTTTCCGATTCTTGCGATACCCGGCAATACAAAAATGCGAATTTGTAATGGTGCGGGCAATGGCAATCATGGCGGGGATATCGGCAGGATCGTTTTGACCATCGGCATCCAGAGTCACAATCCAGTCACCCTTGGCATGCAACACCCCGGAGTGCACCGCTGTGCTTTGGCCGGTACTCTTGCGGTGACGCACCACACTGGCATTACAGCCGCAATCTGCCGCCGCCTGCAACACTTCCTGGCCGGTTGCATCCGTACTGCCGTCGTCAACTACCACTACTTCGAAGTCTGATTGGCCTTCGAGCGCCGCTGCGATTTCTTTGACCAGATTGCCTATGTTTCCGGTCTCGTCTTTCGCAGGAATAACCACTGAAATCATTGAGTCTACTTTCCTTTTTGGCAAAAGCCCACTCGCCAGCATATCGCACGGCTGCCGGAAAGGATACCCATCTTGGTTGTCATAAAAATGACAAAACGCGCCCGATGGCGCGTTTTGTGTTCAGAAATCCGGACACTCAGAATCGATATTCATAACTGCCATACAGGGTGGCATCATTATCGGTATTCGTGTCGAACTCTGAGCGGGAGACAGTGCCTCCGAGAGTTACCATACCTTTGAACATTGGTTGACGGTAAGACACTTCCAGCATCAGCAAATCTTCCTTGGCAGGCTGTGGTACCCACTCACCACCGCGGTTTTTGCCATCTTTGTTAAGCTGGGCATAGCGCAGGTAGGCATTTATGCCCTTGCTGTCGCCAAACTGACCTATCAGACCCAACACCCAGGTTTCGGCATCACTGTCGTAGGTTGAACCCAAAGAACGGCGATAATAGCGGGAGCCTGAAAGATAGGTGGAGTGCTCGTAGAAGCAGTTGAATGCGTTATCGTCACTGCCACAAGCCACCAGGGTATCTGTGTATTCGAGGAACAGCTTGTACTGCTGATCTTTAAATCCAAAACGGGTGTCAACACCTGCCAGTTTGGCACAATCGGCCAAATCCCATGGCATGGGACCGCTGGAGTCTTCGCAGGTACGCTCGAGGTAGAGGCCAACGGGCACATTGAACCATGTATCGGCGTAGCGAATATCCCATCCGGCCATCTGGTTACCCAAACGCGAGTTCAGAGCCGAATCACAATCTACACTGCCATCGGCACATTCACCGCCGCCCGAAATCGTGTCCCAGAAAGTGCCCAGACCACAGTCCTGGCCTTCACCGCACATCTGCACAGTCCAGGAAGCGCCAATTTCCAGCTGTTGAAAGGGTTTTAAGGTACCGCGAAAATTCCACAGCAGGGTGTCTTCCACCGCGCGATTATCATTCATCCAGCTGATCCCCGTAGTCAGGGTCCAGGGACCAATCCACGACAGCCAAGGCGTTTCAAAGGCCGCCGCATTGTTGCGACTCAGCAGTAACGATGGCATGGGGCGGGCGTTGCTGGACTTGTGCAGCGCCGTATCAAATCCGGGCCCCCACCACTGTTCAACCGTACCGGCAGTAAATACCCAGTTTCCCAATACCAGCGCCGCCCAGGAATCATCCAGACGGAAGTCTTTGGCGTCCTTTGCATCATAGGCTGCCGTCGCAGACACCTTGAACGCAAAGCGATTATCCATGTACTCGTGGGAGGCCTTGAGTTCACCCTGCTCTCGGTAGTCACTGCCGAAATGTTGGAATCTGGCTTCATCGGTTGCGCCAACCGCTTTGAGTCGTGTGTTACCCCGGTTTTCCACCGCCTGACGATAGTAGTAGTTCACCCTCGCATAGGCTGCGGCCAGATCCGGCGTCAGTAATGAGGGCTCGGCTTTATTCAAATCCACCCCAATGCCGGACCACATCAGCGGAAACGTATTCACTGGCATGGTGATAACACCGGCATCGGCCAGTGCCTGAATATCGGCGCGCAGGTAGACATCCGAAGAGTCCACCCAGGGTGCGGCCAGAGCCGACGCAGACAGTAGCGCCAAGCTCAGCGCAGATAACGACATGTACTTCATAAAGTCCCTTTTAATCATTCACTTCTTACGCGGCAGTGCCAACAATTCAGCGGCAACGTCCGGATGTACAAATTGGCTCACGTCACCCCCGTGGAGCGCCACCTCTTTCACCAGGGTTGAGGAGATGAAGGAGTTTTCTTCAGCGGGCGTCAGGAACACGCTTTCCAGATCCGGGCTCAGGCGACGGTTCATGTTGGCCAACTGGAATTCGTACTCAAAGTCCGACACGGCTCTGAGCCCCCGCACCAGCACACTGGCCTGCTGGTCTTTGGCAAAGTCCACCAGCAAGCCGGTAAACCCCACAACTTCCACGTTATCCAGATGAGCTGTGACTTTTTTCAGCAGCTCCACCCGTTTTTCCAACGAGAACTTTGGCTGCTTGGACGGGCTTGCTGCCACGCCTATTACCACATGCTTAAACAGGTTGGCGGCCCGCTCTATCAGATCCGCATGCCCATTGGTGACAGGATCGAAAGTACCGGGATAGATGGCTCTTGTATGCATATACAGACCTGTGTCGTATCGAGTTAAGGGTTGATTGCCCAAAGAAAGTTTGCCCATTCTGCCACAAGTGCGCCTCAGGTGCATGGCCTCACAACAGGCAAATTACAAGCCTGCATCCGGTAACCTCAAAACTCCGGGCCAAATACGTAACACACCATTCACCAGTCACACAAAAACAAAACCAAAGTTTCAATAAATATACATTTAAAGACATGATTTTATTAATTATTTTGTGATTCACAGCCGAGTTAATACAATGCCCGCAAACGGGCAATCCAGAAAGCATTCATGAGTAAAATTAAGGTAGCACTGCTGGTAGATGAATATTTTGGCGGCGCCAAAACCAAATATGGCGGATATGGCTTTTTGGCCAGACATCTGGTGGCCAAACACCTTCCTGACGATCAGGTTGAAGTGGACGTTTTGCTGAAAAAAGACTGCGGCAAAGTGCGTCTGTGGCCCAAGTGTTTTATGGTCGATGGCATCAAGGTATACAAGTTGGCAGCACGGGCCTTTGATTGGGTAAATAACCTGTTTTTGAGACAGAAAAACTATGATGTTTTCCTTTCCATCGAGATGACCACCCACTCCTACCGCATTTTCAGTAAGGCACCGGGAAAAGACAAAAAACTGCTGTTTTGGATCCAGGATCCGAGACCCGCCTACGAGTGGGATGAAATCCAGACGGTGAAACTCTTTCCCGAGCCCAGCTACTGGGATGCAGAGATTTACGATTTTGTGAATCAATACGCCCGGAGTGGTCATATACGCTTTATCAGTCAAGCCAAGTGTCTCGATCAAAAGGCCAGAGACCTGTATCGCTTACCCGCCAATACGCCCATCAACTACCTGCCGAACCCCATCGAAATTGATGAGACGTTTGACCTGGACAGTTTCCCGAAGCAGAACAGCATAGTATTCCTTGGTCGTATCGAATCCGTAAAGCGGGGTTGGCTATTCGCCGAAATCGCCAAGGCCATGCCTCAGTACCAGTTTTATATGCTGGGTCAGGCGCACAGGCAGGCTGACGAAAACAATGCCGTAATGTCAGGCTACCAGGCCATTCCCAATCTGCATTTCGTCGGTCATGTGGAAGGCGAGCAAAAGAATCGTTTCCTGAAAGACGCCAAGGTGCTGGTCAATACCTCCATTCATGAAGCCCTCCCGATTTCTTTCCTCGAGGCCTTGTCCTACGGCACCCTGCTGGTGAGTTGCCAAAATCCCGATGAGCTGGCGAGCAAGTTTGGCGTGTATACCGGCAAAGTGCTCGGGGATGGCTTCGACAAGGTGGAGCTCTTTGTCGCAGCAATAAATCAGCTGCTGGCAAATGATGGCCTCAGACACCAACTCGCAAAAGATGCCATTGCCTATATTAAAGAAGTGCACTCACTGCCTCGCTTCACCCGGGACATCAAGCATGAACTGTTGGCCGTTTGTGCAAACCGTAAGGAGCCAGTGAAAGCAACTGGCCGCACCACCAGCAGCGCAGTACAATAGCCTTTTATCTGTGTGGAACAGAGATGAAACGACTCATAGTAGATTTGGATGGCACCCTCACCAAGGCCGACAACACAGATTACAGTGCGGTGTCGCCCCGGGAAGATGTGATTGCCCGATTGAGACAATATCAGGCAGAAGGATTTGAAATTGTCATATCCACAGCACGCAATATGCGTACCTTTGAAGGTAACGTGGGCAAGATAAACATCCATACGCTGCCGGTGATCACAGCCTGGCTGGACAAGCATCAGGTGCCCTACGACGAAATTCTTGTCGGTAAACCCTGGTGCGGCCATGAAGGCTTTTATATCGATGACAGGGCCATCAGACCGTCTGAATTCGCCCGCCTGAGCCGGGCCGAAATTGAGCAACTGATCGAAGACGACAAAGCATAGGACGTGCATGTACCTCATTACTTCTGCCGCCATGGTGGCCTCAGAGTTACAGTCTGAGTTCGGACCTCTGCCCCCCTGCTTTTTGCCGGTGGGCAACAAGCGCCTGTTCCATCACCAGCTGGCGTTAATACCCGCTGGCGAACGCACCATCATTACCCTGCCGGAGGGCTTTACCCCCGGCCCTTATGACAGCCAAAGCCTCAAAGACTATGGTGTTGAGCTGTTGTACCTGCCTCCCAGGCTGAATCTGGGGGAATCCATCGTCTATGCCCTTATCCAGCTGGAGTTTGCCGACGATGAACCTTTATATATTCTCCACGGCGATACCCTGTTCGATAGCCTGCCCCGCCAAACCGATTGTCTGGGTCTGAGTCAGGTCGAAGACAACTACAACTGGGCCGAATTTGATACCAAGACTGCCACTCTGCGTCCGTATCATGCTGAGCTAAGACCTTCCAGCGAACTGATTTCAAATGGCTTTTTCAGCTTCTCAGCCCCAAGAGCACTGATAAGGTACATCACCCAGGCCAAGGGTGACTTTATTACGGGTCTGAATGGCTATATGGATGACAAGGGCCTGACCCCCGTAACCTTGCCCCATTGGTATGATTTTGGTCACAGCCATACCTATTACCAATCCAAAAGCCGGATGACGACTCAGCGCGCTTTTAACGGGATGGCAATTCAGGGTCAGGTCGTCAGAAAATTCAGCCACAAAAAACATAAGCTGGCTGCCGAGGCCAACTGGTATCAAAGTTTGCCAGGGCCCATGCGCGGCTACATCCCACAGCTGCTGGGCTGTGATGAAACTTCTGATGTATTTGGCTACAGCATAGAGTATCTGCACCTGACAGCCTTGAATGAGCTTTACGTATTCAGCCAGCTACCTGCCTTTGCCTGGCGTAAGGTGCTCAAAGCCTGCTGCCAGTTTCTCAAGGATGCCAACAGTCATACGGTGGCCGATGCCCAAACCCTCGATGGGCTTTTTATGGATAAGACCCTGAGCCGACTTGAGGATTTCGCCAGCCAGAGCGGCGTCTCTGTCGCGAAGGAAAACCGGATCAATGGCGCCCTGCGCCCTTCTTTGCTGGAGCTGGCCCGGACAAGCTGCAAATATTTGCCCAAAGACAATGGCAGGCAGCACCTGCTTCACGGTGACTTTTGTTTCAGCAATATTCTGTATGACTTTCGAACCTGCAATATCAAGGTCATAGACCCGCGTGGGCTGGATGGGAATGACAAACAAACCATCCACGGCAATGGCTTATATGACATCGCCAAGTTGGCCCACTCGGTCTTGGGGCTCTACGACGCCATTATTGCCGGTTATTTCAAAGCCGAGCAGCTGGGGCCGGACATTGACTTCAGTATTGCCATCACACCCAGACGCGAGCAAATCATGGCCGACTTCGTCCTGCTGATGGCCAGCGAGTTCGCCGTCAGCGAAGCCGAGCTTTACGCCATGCAAATTCAGTTGTTCCTCTCCATGTTGCCACTTCACAGCGACAGACCCGACCGGCAGCTTGGCTTTATCGGTAACGCCTATCGACTCTATGACAGGCTGCTTGCCTGCACAGGACATCCATCATGATAGTGATCCCCATGGCGGGGTTAAGCTCCCGTTTTTTCAACGCTGGCTACACCCAGCCCAAATACATGCTCGAAGCCGGCGGCATGCCACTGTTTGACCACGCCCTGCTCAGCTTTGCGGCCTATTTTGGCAATACGGCTTTTTTGTTTATTGTGCGCGACCTGTATGACACTGTGGCCTTCGTCAAAACACGCTGCCAGGCACTGGGCATTAAAGAGTTCAGGATTATTGCCCTGGAGCAGCCAACCCGAGGACAGGCCGAAACCGTGTACCTGGGGCTGAAGGAGGTGCAAGACGCTGAGCCGCTGACGATTTTCAATATAGATACCTTCAGACCCGGATTTACGCTGCCTCCCATCGCCGATACGGCCGATGGCTACCTGGAGGTGTTTCGTGGCGAGGGCAGCAACTGGTCATATGCCAAACCCGCCGATGCCCAGAGCACCCGCGTAGTGCAGACCGCTGAAAAGCAGCCCATATCCGATCTGTGCAGCACAGGGCTCTATTATTTCCGTTATGCCGCCGATTTTCGCCAGGCCTATGAAACCGAAGCCGCACGGCCAGCAAGCGAGTGGCAAAAGCAAGAGCTCTATATAGCACCGCTATACAACCACCTGATAGCTCTGGGTAAGGACATTCACTACCACCTTATCGATGCCAGTGAGGTGATCTTCTGCGGTGTGCCAGAGGAATATCAGGCCCTGATGGCCCAATATTGATATCGCCAAGCCGTGCCATGGCACGGCTCAAGCTCGCTGGTATTAAGCCTATGACAATCAAATTCAGTGATATTACTGTGGTGGTACAGGGACCGGTTCAGGCCTATCAGGGGCGGGATCAGCAAACCGGCATCACCCAAATCTGCCTTGATAGCATCCGCACCCATCTGCCGGGTGCCCGTATCATCCTCTCCACCTGGGAAGGACAGGACTGCACAGGGCTTACCCCGGATCTCTTGCTGCAACACCCGGATCCCGGTGCCAATGTCGTTGCCTACAATGCTCAGGGTGAAGCACAAAAGCTCAACTTTAACCGACAGATAGTCTCTACCCGCGAGGGACTCAAACGAGTCCAGACACCCTATGCAGTCAAGTTAAGGTCGGATAATTTCCTGACCGGAAACGGGTTTGTCGCAGCACTGGCGCAGTTTCCCGCTCGCTGTGCACCGGATATCCGCTTTACTGAGCCCGTGGTGGTGAATACCAGTTACTTCCGGCGTTATGCCGAAGGGCAGCGTGTCATCATGCACCCCAGCGATTTCTTCCATTTCGGCCGCACGGAAGATCTGCTGAAAATCTGGGACTTGCCGCTGTTCGAAGACAGACCATTCGACCCGGCTCAGGCCGGTAAAGCCCAGTACCACGGGGCACCGCTGACCTGCCCCCATGCCGAGCAAATCTATTGCGACTTGTGGCTCAGACGTCTTGACGATGGCTTTTTGCCCCTGGCGCACCGCCACCAGTTTTCTGCCGGGCAGGCTGAGCGCTGGGACAGGTTTATGGCATCCAACCTGCGGGTGTTGGAACCGGAGCAGTTGGGACTCGGCTTGATTGCGCGCTTTATTCCAAAGACCAAGCGTCCCAATGAAATGAGCCATCTCGATTGGCTGTTGCTTTACCGCCGCTATTGCGACCCCGCGTTTCCCGCATCAGCAGTAAAGCTTTTCACCTCTTTGGGCTGGCGACGCCTGCTAAAAATGCCGCTGAGTTATCTCAAATTCCGTCTGACTCTGGGAAAAAAAGCCTGAAAAAATCCCGGCCAGGCCGGGATTTTTTATTATGTGCGGGCCGAATAAAACGTCTCAGACTGTCAGCAGCTTCAGGTACTGGCCTGCGACTGTGGCAGCTCCCACCTGGGTCAGAATTTGTGCATCATCGCAGTTCGGATAGTGGCTCAAGGCTTCATCCATGGCGACCGCCAGCGCTGCTGGATCACGTCTTGGAACCAAAAAGCGCCGCAGTTCTCCGGTGAGAATTTCTTTGGGGCCATGGCGACAGTCGGTACTGACGACCGGGGTACCCACAGCCAGCGACTCAATCAACACCGTGGGTAAGCCTTCATAGTCTGAACTCAATGCCAACAACCTGGCACCCTTTATCCAGGGATAAGGGTTGGTTTGGAATCCGGGAATGATCACCCTGTCCTCAACCCCAAACTTGCGGGCCGACTTGATAGCCTTCTTCTTGTTGTTGCAAAGCAGTACCAATGGTAAGGGGGTACGCATCTGTTTAAGCGCCGCAAAGAGCACATCATGGCGTTTTTGGCGCGCAAACCGGCCAACGTGGATGATGTAATCTCCTTTGGGCAGTGCCTCGGGTGTTTGATTGGCCTGGTGCTGAATTTTTTCCAGTTCGAATGGATTGTATATGGTTTGCACCGAGGCCGGCTTCACCCTGCCCACCTCGGCAATCTCATTGGCTATCCCTTTGGAGACGGTGATCAGATGCTGGCCGTTGAGTGATTTTTTCGCCCGCAGCATACTCAGATAGGCAAAGGGACCCAACTTACGCTGGCGTTGCAACTCTTCTTCAATAGAGTTGTGCACCACGCAATATAGCGGTGCCACGCCGGTGCGGGTCATCAGCAGATTGGTTTTATCCAGGTTGGACAGGAACAACTCAAACTTGCCGAAACGCGCCTCAAGCCCTGTTATCCACTGTTGTAACTTCTGTACCGAACCACGGGTACGCCAAAAGCCGTCAATATTGCGCTCATCACCGCCAAAGCAGAAGTGAACCTGCAGGCCAGGTGGAATTTCATGGTGGCAGTCCTGCTGCAACACCAGCAAATGTGGCTCATGGCCCAGCTCCACCAGGGTGGACGCCAGAGTCAACATCACCTTTTCTGCACCGCCACCGGCCAAACTGTCGATGGCAATGGCAATTCTGCGTCCTGTCATGGCTGAACCTCCAGCAAATGCTTAATCTTATTCATGGTCAGTTGCAGGCCATCCATATCGGCTTCGGCTGCCAGAGCCTGCTGCAGTGACGCTGTGGTTTCATCGGAAAACAAAGCGGGAATTTTGGCAGCAAGCTGCTCGGGCTCACAGGCCAGCACCAGCCCTCTGTCGGCACAAACAGCGATGCGTGGCGGCTGGTCTTTGGAAACCGGAGCCGTAAGTACCAGTTTTTTCAAGGCGATAGCCTGTAGCAAGGTATCCCCACCGCTCAGCACCGCCGCTTTGGCGGCCACCAGCAAGTTAATAAAGTCGCTGTTGGCGAGAGCACTTAAGCAAATCACCCCCGATGCCTCGGGCAGCGTCTTGGGGTAATTGGGACCAAACACCATCACGGATTTGAGCCCGCTGGCAGCATAGCTGGCTTGGGCCGCCTCAAAAAAGCGGTCTGCCGCGAGGCCACCGGCCAACTTATGCCCGCCTGAGCCGGCGTTAAAGAGCACAAACTCCCCTTCGGCGAGGCCATATTGGGCGAGCAGCTCCTGCTGTCTAGCCTTATCCGGCGCGCTGAACACGGGCCCAATACACTCAGGCAGTGGTTTACCAATCAACTTCAGCTTAAAGGCATCGAAAGCGGAAACGGGGCCAATCACAAATTCCGGCTGTACGACCAGATGGGCATCTGTCACCCGGGCGCGGCCGATTTTCATACCGCGGCTGCGCTTGCGCCTGTGCTGGCTGAAAAACACGACCTTGGCGCCCAGGGCGTGGGCCCTTGCCAGCTGAGACTTGCGGCCGGATGCATCAAAGAGCACCACATCGGGGCGAAATGTCTCCATGATGTCGTTCACGGCTTTCACTTCTTTGGTGGGCGTGCGATCCAGCAGTTTGGTTGGATATGGGCAGCTGGCTGCGTAGGGAGCTTCCTTGCTGAGAATGAAACACACCTCGGCAGCAGGCCAACAGCGCTTCACTTCGTCTGCAACGATCAGCGAGCGCATGTACTCTCCCATGCCTTCTGCAGAAGACACCGGGATAAACAAAAATTTCGGGGCCATAGATTGAGTGACCGCAGAGTTTGGGGCCATTGATATAGTCATAACCTTACACCTCCTGGGTGGCGACATCCGTAGCCTTGTCGAACATGCGGCAAACGTCGGCAACTTCAATTTTTTCCATCAGAGTTGCTCCCTTCGCCCGGGTTCCCCAGGGGATTTGCTGATTGGGATACTGCTCGGCAATCACCTGATCATAGACGCTGACGGTCAGCTCGCGGCTAAAATAAGGACCGGTACGGCCAGGGTTGGAATGGGCGTAGAGACCAATCACGGGCGTGCCCTGAGTGACCGCCATGTGGGCAGGACCGGTATCGGGCGCAATTACCACTGAAACCCGCTTTAATAGCGCCAAAAGCTGAATCAAAGAGGTTTTTCCAACAAGATTGGTTAGCTTCGACGAACAATTGGCCTCAATAGCCGCAGCCAAATCTTTTTCAAGTTGTGCCGGGCCGCCGCAGAGCAGCACCCTGTATCCTTTGGAAACGGCATAGTCAGCCACGGCAGCGTAACGTTCGGGCAGCCAGTTGCGCTCGGCCTTGCTCGCGGCGGCGCAAATGGCCAGCACCTTTTCGCCATCGGCAACCAGCTCTTTCGCGAACGCTTCGTCTGCAGCAGGAATATGCATGTCCCAGCGGGGAGACAGCTCGGTCACGTCAAGTTTCCTGGCAAAGCCCATAAAGCCTTCCAATACATGGGGCGTCGCGAGAGCGTCGACCCGCTCGTTGGTGACCAACCACTGGCCCTCTTTGGCGCGGGCACGGTCAAAACCAATACGCACTTTGGCTGGGATCATCAGGGAGGCGATGGTGGCTCTGAGGGCCACCTGCATATGCAGAAGCACATCGAAATGGCGCCCCTTGAGCGCACGGCGCAACTGACCGTAGGCCTTAAAACCCTGCGACTTATCGAAAATCACAAACTCGATGCCCGGTAAATGCTTGAGCAGTTGATATTCCACTTTTCCTATCACCCAGGTGATGGCGAGGTCAGGATAACGGCGCTGAATAGCCTGCACCATGGCCACGGCATGGCACACATCGCCGATAGCAGAGAGGCGGAGCAAACACAGGGATTTCATCAGGCTGGGATCAAATGTCATGGTTGGGCTGGCCTTGGTGCAAAGCCCGGATCTTAATGTAGAATGGCCGCAGGTTCCACGCTTTGGACAAGAATTCCCGCGATGCAGCAACAAAACCATCCGCCCTATACCCTGGCCATTGCCCAGGGCGAGTCCATCTCTCTGGACCCGGCCCATTTCACCCCTGAACATTGGCAGGCGCTCGCTGCCGTAACAGGTACCTCAAAAGGGCGTTATACCACCTGGTTTGTGCGCCACCCCGAGGCCAATCAGGACTGGGTGCTGCGGCATTACTGGCGCGGTGGGCTGATGGAAAAGTTCAGTAAAGATAGCTACCTGTACACGGGTATGGCGAATACCCGCGCCATCGCCGAGTTGGCTTTGCTTGAAAAGCTCCATGCGGAGGGCTTTCCCGTGCCCCGCCCAGTGGGTGCCAGGGTACATCGATATGGTCTCTGGTACAGCGCCGATATCCTGATTGAGCGGATGCCTGGCTGTCGCGACCTGCTGGCCTGGCTGGAACAAGGTCCATTGGATGAGACTGAATGGAAAGCACTGGGGGCTTGCATCGCCCAATTCCATCGCCGCGGCGTCTACCATGCCGATCTCAACGCCAAAAATATCCTCAAGGGGCCGCAGGGCTTTGCGCTGATTGATTTTGACCGGGGTGAAATCCGCAGACCATCAAATAGCTGGCAGCAGGCCAACCTGTCCAGATTGAGACGTTCTTTTGATAAAGAAAAAGGCAAGCTTCCCTCGCTTGCCTTCGATGAATTCTGCTGGCAATGGCTGCTGGAAGGTTACGCTGCGGCGTAACCCAATACCGCCAGTTGACGACTGAGCGCCCCGCGATTGCTCTCCACGACTCTTAGCCCAGCCTCTCCGGCGGTTAGGCGGCCACTGTTATCCTGTGCAGTTGTCAGCAACCAGTGGTTAAAGGCGTCCGGGGTAGCACACAGAGTGAGGTTACCCGCCTGCTGCAGCAGCTGAGTAATTTCTTTAAAGTCCCAATGGTTAGGGCCCATGGCCACCGGTAAGCCCATGGCTGCGGGTTCCAGGGGATTGTGGCCACCATTGACCACCAGAGTGCCGCCCACAAAGGCCATATCGGCCGCGCCGTACCAGGTCAGCAGCTCACCCATGGTATCGCCAAGCAGCACCTGAGTACCCGCCGTCGGCGCTTCTCCCTCACTGCGCAGGGCCAGCTTAAAGCCACTGTCACCTATAGCCCGTGCCGCGTTGGCAAACTGCTCAGGATGCCTTGGCACCATAATCAGCAGCGCCTCGGGGAACCGCTCGAGTAGTTGGCGATGGGCGCTGAGCATGGTATCGAACTCACCGGGATGTACACTGCCCGCCACCCACACCAAATGGTCTTGCCGTCCCCAACTTTGGCGCAGCTGCCGGGCCGCTTCACGTCGGGATGCCGGGATCTGAATATCAAACTTCAAACTGCCACACACATGTATCCGTGAGGCGTCCACTCCGAGCGTCACAAAGCGTTCTGCTTCTTTGGCGGTTTGCACCGCAATCTGGTCCAGCGACTTGAGCATGGGCACAGTGAGGGCCGCGAACTTTTGATAACTGGCGGCGGATTTTTCTGACAAACGGGCATTGAGCAAAGAGACCCTGGCGCCCCGGGCCCTGGCGCCGGCGATGAGGTTTGGCCACAGCTCGGTTTCCATGATGATAAGCTCGGCGCAGCCCAGTTGGTTCAAAAAGCGGTTAACGGCAAACCCAAGGTCAAAGGGTAAGTAACAATGTTGTACCCGATCGCCAAAGGCCTTGATGACTTCTGCCGAGCCCGTGGGGCTGGACGTGGTCACTGTGATGCGGAGATCTGGCCTGGCCACCATGATGGCACGAATAAGGGGTATGGCAGCCAGGGTCTCGCCCATGGACACTGAATGGATCAAAATATCTGTTGGCATCAGTGCCTTAAAGCCAAATCGCTCGCCCCAGCGGCCACGATAATCCGGGCTCTTTATGGCGCGCTGCACCAGGTAAAGTACCAGGAGTGGCGACAGCAGATATAAGAGAACTGAATAGAGCAATCGAGCCATAAGTACCAAGAGAAGTATGAGTTTTGCCTGATGAATTACGGCAATGTTAACATAAGCCGGGATGCAGGAATAAGCACAGAGCGATTAGCCAGGAAGCGGCGCGCCATAATAAAGACAGGATACCAATGAAAACCCGCGATAAAATCATTCAGGCCAGCCTGGAGCTCTTTAACGAGCATGGCGAGCGCACCATCACGACCAATCATATTGCTGCCCATCTGGATATCAGCCCCGGCAACCTCTATTACCACTTCCGCAACAAGGAAGACATCATCCGCTGCATCTTCGACCAGTACGAACAGCACCTGTTGCTGGGCTTTAAGCCCTATGCGGATCAAAAGGTCGACCTTGAACTGCTGATGAGCTATTTCGATGCCATGTTCTACACCATGTGGCAGTTCCGCTTTATGTACGCCAATCTGGCCGACATTCTCGCGAGGGATGAAACCCTGAAGGCCCGTTATCTCAAGGTCCAACAAGCCGTACTGGAACAGTCGATTGCCGTTCTCAATCAATTGAAAAAAGACGGTATTTTACAAATAGAAGACGAGCGTATTGCTGATTTGGCCGATACCATCAAGATGATTATCGGCTTTTGGATCAGCTACAAGCTGACCCAGTCCAGCATTGCCACCATCAGCAAGGCATCGCTCTATGAAGGTCTGTTACGGGTACTGATGATTTTCAAGGCCTATTCCACCCCGGACTCACTGGCCAATTTCGATCGTCTCGAGCAGCATTTTCGCTCTCAAACCAACTGATACAGGCCTCTACCGTCCACCTTTGGCCAACTTGATGATCCGGTGACATTTTCAGCGTCACCGGACTACAATCAAACAATATCCGCGCGGCACACCCCAAGGTTACAAATTAGTTTTTTTTATGTGAAAACCCCACCAGCCCTAGCGCAATTTATGCGGCCATTAGTGCATCAAAAATAAGCTGCGGGCCGATTGGGTTTAGGGGTAGAATGCCGTCACTCCAACAAAAGCAGAATAAAGTTAACTAAGGAGAGACCAGTGGCATCAACCTCATTCTACGAGCAGATCAAACAACAACTCGCCGACGTTAAGGCCGAAGGCCTCTACAAAAGCGAGCGCGTGATCGTCTCACCGCAACAGACTGCAATTAAGGTTGGCAGCGATGAAGTAATCAACTTCTGCGCCAATAACTATCTGGGCCTGGCCAACCACCCTGAGCTGGTTAAAGCCGCTCAAGCTGGTCTGGCCGACCACGGCTTCGGTATGGCCTCAGTGCGCTTTATCTGCGGCACCCAGGACATCCACAAACAGCTGGAAGCCAAACTTTCTGAATTCCTCGGCACCGAAGACACCATCCTGTATTCCTCTTGCTTCGATGCCAACGCCGGCCTGTTCGAAACCCTGCTCGGCCCCGAAGATGCCATCGTCTCCGATGCACTGAACCACGCCTCTATCATCGACGGTGTACGTCTGTGTAAAGCCATGCGTTTCCGCTATGCCAACAACGACATGGCCGATCTGGAAACTCAGCTTAAGGCAGCCCGCGATGCCGGTGCCCGCCACATCCTGATTGCCACCGATGGTGTGTTCTCCATGGATGGCGTGATTGCCAACCTCAAGGGTGTGTGCGACCTCGCCGACCAATACGGCGCACTGGTGATGGTAGACGACTCCCACGCCGTGGGCTTTATCGGCCAAAATGGCCGTGGCACCCACGAGTATTGTGGCGTTATGGACCGTGTAGACATCATTACCGGCACCCTGGGTAAGGCCCTTGGTGGCGCTTCGGGTGGTTACACCTCGGGTAAAAAAGAGGTGATCGACTGGCTGCGTCAGCGTTCACGCCCTTATCTGTTCTCCAACTCACTGGCACCATCCATCGTGGCCGCCTCTATCCGCGTATTGGATATGCTCAAAGAAGGTCAGGAACTGCGTGAAGCGGTGTGGGAAAACAGCCGTTATTTCCGTGAAAAAATGTCCGCCGCCGGTTTCACCCTGGCCGGTGCCGACCATGCCATCGTTCCGGTCATGCTGGGCGATGCCAAGCTGGCAGCCGAATTTTCGGCCCGCCTGCTCAAAGAAGATATCTACGTGATTGGTTTCTCTTTCCCTGTGGTGCCAAAGGGCCAGGCCCGTATCCGTACCCAGATGTCTGCCGCCCACACCCGTGCGCAGCTGGACAAGGCCATTGAAGCCTTCACCCGTATTGGTAAGGAAATGGGCATCATCTGATGTCCATTTTGGAGTAAGCACATGAAAGCTCTTGCTAAACTCAAGCCTGAAGAAGGCATTTGGATGGTTGATGCCCCCAAGCCGGAAATGGGCCACAACGATCTGCTGATCAAAATCCGTAAAACCGCCATCTGCGGCACCGACGTGCATATCTACAACTGGGACGAGTGGTCACAAAAAACCATCCCCGTGCCCATGGTAGTAGGTCACGAATACGTGGGCGAAGTGGTAGGTATCGGCCAGGAAGTCCGTGGCTTCAAGATTGGTGACCGCGTCTCCGGTGAAGGCCACATCACCTGTGGTCATTGCCGTAACTGCCGCGCCGGCCGCACGCATCTGTGCCGCAATACCACAGGCGTGGGTGTAAACCGTGAAGGCTCGTTCGCCGAATATCTGGTGATCCCGGCCTTTAACGCGTTCAAGATCCCCGATGACATCAGCGACGACCTGGCCGCCATCTTCGACCCATTCGGCAACGCAGTGCACACAGCCCTGTCGTTCGATCTGGTGGGTGAAGACGTGCTGATCACAGGTGCAGGCCCCATCGGCATCATGGCCGCAGCCGTGTGCCGCCACGTGGGCGCCCGTCATGTGGTGATCACCGACGTGAACGAATACCGCCTGGAGCTGGCCCGCAAAATGGGAGCGACCCGTGCGGTGAACGTGGCCAAGGAAAACCTGAAAGATGTGATGAAAGACCTCGGCATGACCGAAGGCTTTGACGTTGGCCTGGAAATGTCCGGCGTACCTGCCGCCTTCCATTCCATGCTGGATACCATGAACCACGGCGGCAAAATCGCCATGCTGGGTATTCCCGGCGGCGAAATGGCCATCGACTGGAGCAAGGTGATCTTCAAGGGACTCATTATCAAGGGCATCTACGGCCGTGAAATGTTTGAGACCTGGTACAAGATGGCCAGCCTGCTGCAATCAGGCCTGGACTTGTCCCCCATTGTTACCCACCACTTCAAGGTGGACGACTTCCAGCAAGGCTTCGACGCCATGCGTTCCGGCCAGTCCGGTAAAGTCATTCTCAGCTGGGATTAATCTCCCGGTAAGCGCGTGCAAGCCACAACGGGTGTGCACGGCTTAGCTATCCCAACAGGGCACTGTACAGACGGCAGTGCCCTGTTGCACACTACCCCTGTCGCTTTTATTTACCGAGGATCTCATGTCTGCTTTCAAGCACCTGAGCGTCAACGAGCTCATTCACATGCGCACCGAGCAAGGTACTGATGTACAAATTGCCGATATCCGCGATCCCCAAAGCTTTGCCAACGGCCACATAGAAGGTGCTGTCAACCTGAGCAACGATAACCTGGCCCGCTTTATCGCCGAATCCGATATGGACAAGCCACTGGTGGTGGTGTGCTACCACGGTATCAGCAGCCAGAATGCCGCCGCCTACTTGGTGGAGCAGGGTTTCGATCAGGTGTACAGCCTCGATGGCGGTTACAGCGCCTGGCATATGGCCAATCTCTGATGGAATTCGGCCAACTGCCCAACGCCAGAGCAGCTCAGGCCCTGGCGGATTATCTCAAGACTCGGGGTATTGACTGCCATATCAGTCCGGCTGCTGAAGGTGTCAGCCTGTCTGTTGTCAAGCCACAGGATCTGGCAGCAGCAAAGGCCGAATTCGACCACTTCCTGCGTCATCCAGGTGATGAAAAATACCTGGCGGCATCCTGGGAAACCGGCAGTACAGAAACGCAATTTAATTACGGTTCACCTGGTCTCGCGCTGCTGAGCCGCTTTGTCACCGCCGCCGGGCCCATCACACTGACGGTATTTGCGCTGTGCATCTTGGTGTATGGTGCTTTTAATTTGGGCTTTGCCGATCCCACTTACGCACTGCTGAGCTTTTTCGGTGCCAGCGGCACAGGTCAAAGCGCTGAGGTCTGGCGCGTATTCACCCCGACCCTGATGCATTTTTCACTGATGCATATCAGCTTTAATCTCTTGTGGTGGTGGTATCTGGGCGGAAAAATTGAAACCCGTATCGGCTCTTGGCCGCTGATGATATTGCTGCTTGTGGCAGGCACCCTGCCCAACCTCATTCAGTATTATGTTTCGGGCCCTAACTTTGGTGGTTTGTCCGGGGTTGTGTATGCCGTCGCAGGCTACACATTTGTGATGGGTATCAGAAAGCCCTCTGCCGGTATCTATCTGCCACCAAGCTATATGGGCTTTATGCTGGTTTGGCTGATATTGGGATTCTTTGATTTTCTCGGGCTTTCCATGGCCAATGGCGCCCACTTGGGTGGACTCGCGGTGGGTCTGCTGCAGGGTTTATGGGACAGTCGCCGCCGTTAGCAGTCGAGGGCGAACTCTACGCCCCCGAAACCTGCTGGTAAACGCAACAGCCACATGTATATCAGGCCATCGCCAGCACTTTGGTAACCAGCTTTTCAATGCCCGAATGCGCCTCGGCAATGTTGCCTGCCAACATATATGCCGGAGTGCTCACTATCTTGTTGGCCTCATCCACCACAATCTCGTGTACTGACGCATCCCGATGATCGCCGCCCATGGAACAAAAAGCTTCACTGGTGCCCTTGTCGTGACCAATGGTTCCGATGGCACCCTTACCGTAGAGCTTGGGGATCATTACAGGTGCAATACAGATAAAGCCTACCGGCTTTTTCGCCAGGGCGAACTCAGCAATAAAATCACGCACCTCGGGTGCCACGTCGCAATCGGCGCCGACCAGGGCAAAATTGCACAGGTTTTTTGCCGCACCAAAACCACCGGGGATAATCAGCGCATCGAAGTCGGCCACATTTAACTCTGTGGTGGGCTTAATGTCCCCACGGGCAATACGCGCAGCCTCGACCAACACGTTGCGATGTTCGTCTTGGGCAACTTCGCCGGACAGATGATTGACCACATGCAGCTGAGGAATATCAGGGGCAAAACACTGATAACGGGCACCGGCCTTGGCCAGGGACAACAATGTCAGTACCGCTTCATGAATTTCGCTGCCATCAAAGACACCACAGCCCGCCAAGAGTACTGCGATATTTTTCACAAAAAATTCCCTCTTATGTAATTTGGTTTTAACAATATGGTCACATATTGGTTGATCTGATTAAAAATCGTGCTAAGTTATTTCATCAGCTTTGGCATGGCACAGGATGTAGCATCGCTCGCCGGGGTGATAAAAACAACCAACAAAGAAATCCACAGATCAGGATGATTTAACGGAATTGCCAGACACTTCACAGAAATAGAATTAACTAATAATAATCAACAACATAAAAACATGTTCTTCAGCCTTATCGAAAAACACTCCAACTTGTTGTTCTTTTAGCTCACAGACTTATCCACAAGCCGTGAGCCGCTTGCTGTGGCCGAATTCCTGTATCTGTGGCATGCTAAGCCCCCAAGAATCCATGGACTGTTGAAGCCGAATCTATGCCTGATATTGCCAGCAACCCGCTCATCCTTGTGGATGGTTCTTCCTATCTTTATCGCGCCTATTATGCACCACCACATTTAACCAATTCCAAAGGCGAAGCCACCGGCGCAGTGTATGGTGTGGTTAACATGCTGCGCAGTCTGCTGTCCCGCTATCACCCAACGCAAATGGCGGTGGTGTTTGATGCCAAGGGCCCAACATTCCGAAATGAGATGTATCAGGAATACAAGGCTCATCGCCCTCCCATGCCGGACGATCTGCGCAGCCAGATAGCCCCGCTGCATCGCATCATCAAGGCGCTGGGTATTCCGCTTATCAGCATTTCCGGCGTTGAGGCCGACGACGTGATTGGCACTATCGCCATTCAGGCCGGGAACGAAGGTCGCAGCGTACTTATCAGCACCGGCGATAAAGACATGGCGCAGTTGGTGAACGAACATATCACCCTGATCAACACCATGACTGACACCATCCTTGGGCCGGACGAAGTGGCCACCAAGTTCGGCGTGGGACCAGAGCTGATTATCGACCTGCTGGCGATGATGGGCGATAAGGCAGATAACATCCCAGGCCTGCCCGGCGTTGGCGAGAAGACCGCGCTGGCAATGCTCACCGGCGCCGGTGGCGTAGCCAAGCTACTCTCCGACCCCGACTGTGTCACCGAGCTCGGCTTTCGCGGCGCTAAAACCATGGCAGCCAAAATCCGCGACAATGCGGCAATGCTGGAGCTGTCCTACAAGCTCGCTACCATCAAGACCGATGTGGAGCTTGAGCAGGATTGGCATCAGTTGTCTCTCAGCGAGCCAAACCGGGACGAGCTTATCGCCTGCTATGGCGAGATGGAGTTTAAACGCTGGCTTGCCGAAGTGCTGGACAACAAATCGCCCCTGGGATCCAAGGCTTCAGCACCGCTGGCAAGCCAGGAGACCACAGAGACCCCGGTAGCTACCGCCATCGAAACCCAATACGACACCCTGCTGACCGAAGCCGAGCTTAATGCCTGGCTCGAGAAGCTGAGTAAAGCCGAATTGATAGCTGTGGATACCGAGACTACCAGTCTCGACTATATGCAGGCCGAGTTGGTTGGTCTGTCGTTTGCTATCGAGCCCGGCAAAGCCGCTTATCTGCCGCTGGGACACGACTATCCGGGTGCACCGGAGCAATTGCCGCGCCAAGCGACTCTCGCCAAGCTCAAGCCACTGCTTGAAAATCCGGACATTAAGAAGGTTGGCCAAAACCTTAAGTATGATATGAGTGTGCTGGCCAATGCCGGTATCCAGCTCAAGGGTGTGGCCTTCGATACCATGCTTGAGTCTTATGTGTTCAACTCGGTGGCAAGCCGCCACGACATGGACGGGCTGGCGCTCAAGTATCTGGGGCATAAGAACATCGGCTTCGAAGACATCGCCGGTAAGGGTGCCAAGCAACTGACCTTTAACCAAATCGCGTTGGAACAGGCAGCTCCCTACGCGGCCGAAGATGCCGATATCACCTTAAGGCTGCATCAGCATTTGTGGCCACGGCTGGTTAAAGAAGAAGGCCTGGAATCGGTGTTTACCGAACTCGAACTGCCGCTGATTGATGTGTTGTCAGACATCGAACGTCGCGGCGTGCTCATTGATAGCATGTTACTGGGCCAGCAGAGCGAAGAGCTGGCGCGCAAGATTGATGAGCTTGAACAAAGCGCCCATGAGATTGCCGGTGAACCCTTTAACCTGTCGTCCACCAAGCAGTTGCAGGAGCTGTTTTTCACCAAGCTGGGTTATCCAGTCATCAAAAAGACTCCCAAGGGTGCCCCTTCCACCGCAGAAGAAGTGCTGGTTGAATTGGCGCTGGACTACCCACTGCCGAAAATCATCCTTGAGCACCGCAGCCTCACTAAGCTCAAGAGTACTTATACCGATAAGCTGCCACTGATGATCAATGGCCTTACCGGTCGCGTGCACACCAGTTACCATCAGGCCAACGCCGCGACAGGCCGCCTGTCGTCCAGCGACCCGAACCTGCAGAATATTCCTATTCGCACCGAAGAAGGCCGTCGTATCCGTCAGGCCTTTGTTGCGCCCGAAGGCAAACGTATTCTGGCGGCGGACTATTCGCAGATTGAACTGAGGATCATGGCGCATCTGTCGCAGGACGAAGGCTTGCTGCGCGCTTTTGCCCAAGGCAAAGACATTCACCGTGCCACCGCCGCCGAAGTGTTTGATGTGGCATTTGAAACAGTGACGTCAGAGCAGCGCCGACGCGCCAAGGCGGTGAACTTCGGCCTTATCTACGGCATGTCTGCCTTCGGCCTGGCCCGTCAGTTGGATATTCCCCGCAACGAGGCACAAAGCTACATTGATACCTACTTTAAGCGCTACCCAGGCGTACTCAAATACATGGAAGAAACTCGCGCCATGGCTTCTGAACAGGGTTATGTCAGCACCCTGTTTGGCCGCCGCCTGTATTTGCCGGAAATACGCGACCGTAATGCCATGCGCAGGCAGGCTGCCGAGCGCGCTGCCATTAACGCCCCCATGCAGGGCACGGCCGCTGACATCATCAAGAAGGCGATGATAGCTATCCAGCATTGGATTAAGACCGAGACTAAGGGCGAAATCCAGATGATCATGCAGGTACACGATGAACTGGTATTCGAGGTGGATGCCGATAAGGCAGATGCACTGAAAGACAAGGTATGTGAACTGATGGCGCAGGCGGCAAGCCTCGATGTGCCATTACTGGCTGAAGCAGGCCTGGGCGATAACTGGGACCAGGCTCACTGATAGCTAGCTCTATCCGCTGGCTGCAAACGGTTGCAGTCAGCGGCTTCTTCGGGTTATCCCACATGCCCGCTCGACACACCACAGCTACACCCGCATCTATAACGCATCTATTCCGCTTCTATTCCGCTTCTATACAAAACTTGGTTGCGCAAAATAACGGAAGCTATTCTCTGGTGATAAACACCTGATATTTATATTTAAAAAACAGTGCCCAACGGAGCCGATACTGCGCCCAATCCACCTTGCTTACCCGGATTATGTGAGTTCGCGTATGAGGTAGTGAGTGTACCCTCTATAGGCATTTCCCTGCCTTTCCATCGGTTTTGGCCGCCTTAGCCGTCTTAAGCACCGAACAATCCGCACCGCATTCGGCAAAACAATCAACTATTGAGTAAAAACTCTGAATGTAGCTTTTTGATCAGGAATTTTTTAAAGAAACCCAATAACGATCTAAGTCACTGTTTATAAGCCTTAATTTGTAATTATTAGATCAAATATAGCTGCTTAAATGAGCACATTCGTGAGATCGACCTCACATTATTGTCGCTTTTTCAAAAAAACTGTTTTCATATTTCCGTCAATTGCAGTATTATTCTCGGCGTAGGGTACAGAGGTTAAGATGTTCTATCTTTCAGACCTTTATTTCACTTGATAGTGATGCCAAATAATGGCGCCCCAGCATCTCGTATGCTGGGGCTTTTTTTATGCCCTGAAAAAATATTAGAGCTTTTACTTTAATTTCACAGTGAGAGCGGATAAGATGTGTTCATTGAGAGCCATCGAAGCAGTTTGGTGGTACTTGAGTCTTGTTGAATTTTTTAGCTTCTCCCCAAAAGAGCTAAGACTTTGCGCCGATGGCTGGTCCGTCGGCGTTTTTTTATGCCCAAAAAAGTCGCCTTCAGATCACAGGCAATAAAAAACGCCGCGAGTGCGACGTTTTTCCATGGAAGACGGCGTCAGTCTTCGGCTTGCTCCAATTCTTCCACCAGCCAATCCGGATGACACCAGGCATCCAGGATCGCAAGCACCTTGGGCTTGCCTGTCCCCTTCAATGCAGAGAAGGGCTCCACCGATACCCAATCGCCAAATTCTGCCAGCTCTTTACGCACGGCATTCACCGTTTTCATCTTATCACTCTGGCCCAGCTTGTCGGCCTTGGTGAGCAGTGCCAGTACCGGAATTTCGCTGGCGACGGACCACTCAATCATCTGCCGGTCGAGATCTTTCAGTGGGTGACGAATGTCCATCAGAACAACCACACCACTCAGGCAGGCACGTTTTTGCAGATACTCACCCAGGGCATTTTGCCACTTATGCTTCATTTCCAGCGGCACCTTGGCAAAACCATAACCGGGTAAGTCCACCAGGCGACGCTGGGCATCGAGCTCAAATACGTTAATAAGCTGGGTACGACCGGGGGTTTTACTGGTACGGGCCAGACTTTTTTGTTCTGTCAGGGCATTGAGTGCACTGGACTTTCCGGCGTTGGAACGGCCAGCAAAGGCGATTTCTACGCCAACATCACCTGGTAGATGCTTGTCCAGATGGGCAATATCCGGTGCACTGATCAAAAATTTGGCTTGGCGAAAATCGATACGGGTTTGATTCACTGTGGACTCCGGATAATTGTCAGGCTGGGGCAGAATTTGTCGAAGAATTGCTTACTTTTGCACGTTTTCGTGTAAAATATTGCCCCGATCACATATACGCTATATTACCACGCTTGCGGGCCAGGCCGGTAAGCTCGGGACAATAATCTTAACAAGAAGTTGGAACGCTATGAAAAAGTTAGCTCTTGCGCTGTCTGTTTTCGCTGCTATGTCTACCAATGCTATGGCTGAAGGTGATGCGGCGGCGGGTCAATCCAAAGCGGCTCTGTGCGTTGCCTGTCACGGCGCCGATGGCAACAGCATGATCGACATGTACCCCAAGCTGGCCGGTCAACACGCCAAGTACCTGGAAAAGCAATTGCACGAATTCCAAAGTGCCATGAAGACCGGCGGCAAAGAAGGCCGTATGGATCCTATCATGGGCGGCATGGTAATGACCCTGAACGAGCAGGACATGGCTGATTTGGCTGCCTTCTTTGCCAGCCAGACCCAAACCCACTCACCTGTTGCCGATGTACCCGCTCTGGGTGAGCAGCTATACAAGGGTGGCGACATGTCCCGCGGCATCACTGCCTGTATCGCCTGTCACGGTCCAGAAGGTAAAGGTACCGAGCAAGCCGGTTTCCCAATGGTTTCTGGCCAGCACGCCAACTACATCAAGATCCAGCTCACCAAGTTCCGTGACAAGGCTCGCACCAACGACCTGAACGGTATGATGCAGGATGTAGCGAAAAAGCTGAGCGATGCCGACATCGACGCACTGTCCAAGTACCTTGCTAACCTGAAGTAAGTCTTGGTTCAGATAAAGGGCGACTGAGTTCGCCCTTTTCTTTACTTCTCAAGTTTACGTTGACGTAAACTGATTATATTTTCACTTGACACTGATCACGGTTTTCGCTTTAATGTCCGTCGTACCAAAGCGAACCCAGCTGTATGCGCAAAAATCATACTAACAACATACAGGTTTCGGTACTGTTTATATTCAAGATATAAGAATAAAGTCTAGCAATAACAATAATATTACTGAGCCCACTCGCAAATAATAATAATGAGTAGTGATTTCGTGATGAAATCCGGGTGACATCAAATAAGGGAACGCCGCGTTTGGCATCTTGCTGTTTAGCACTCCCCTTAAAAGTTCAGGGATACTCAACCAAATGGAACTCTGTGCTCTGCATAGAGATGCAATGGAAGCAACATGCTTTGGATGCGCCGGCTGGATGCTGTAATCACTGGAAGGTAATTGCTACACGGATGGTTTACTTAGCGTCAATGAAGACGGGTTGGATAGCAGATGTGTCATGAAGACCATCTACGGAAGCTGTGGTCAGGATGGCGACAGGTTTAGAAAGTGTCTGGACGACCGAAAACGAGAAATTTCCGCAAGGAAAGCAGTAAAAAAAAGACGGATCTGACCGGGAAAGTCACATAGCAAGTATGGATACTTGGAATCAGGATAAGGTGCCAAGGCACCGTGTTGAGGCGGCAGTCTAACTGCCGCCTTTTTTCTTTGGTGCATGTTATACTGCCACTGCCTTGGCAAACCTCAAGCGAACCCTTTCAATGCGACGTTGCCCCCTGTGCCTCAAGCTGGACACCCAGTTATTTCATCAGGACAAAAAACGCAGTTTTCATCACTGTGCCATCTGTGGAATGGTGTTTGCCGACGGTGCAACCCATTTACCACCTCAGGCGATTCGTCAGCGTTATGGGCGCGGTGGCACCCAGGATAATCAGCGCCAGCTGTCTCCGTTCTTGTTATCGCTGCTTGAACAAATCACCAGCCTGCACGGTACAGAGGTGCGGGGATTAAACTACGGACGGGTATTGGATGCAGAGAGCCACAGGCAGCTTAAATCCGCAGGCCATGAACTCAGCCAGTACGACCCCTTTACCGCGCCGGATCCCGAAGCCCTGCAAAGCCAATACGACTTTATATGCTGCTTCAGGGTGTTCGAACATTTTGCTGCCCCCCACCGGGAATGGCGGCTCTTTAACCGCTTACTCAAAGCCGATGGTTTTTTGGCAATCAGCACCAGGATGCTGACCAAGCCATCACGCTTTGATAAATGGCACCATAAAAATAACCCTGCCCATGTCAGCTTTCCCTGTCGGGAAACTTTCGAATATTTGGCTGCTGACAGTGGCTTTCGGCTAATATTTGCCGAAAATGACTTCATCCTGATGCAAAAACCATCGGGATCTGCTATAAAACGCGACCCAAATTCATGCCCTGCCCTGTGAGCCGGGCTGTTCAAGGCATTTCGGAGTTAGAGACCCATGACCCGTATCAAGAAGACACGCAAAGCTGGCGGAACAGCCCCCAAGCAGGCACCTCGCACCTCCAAGTCCGAGCGAGTGCCATCCTCGAAAAAGCGCGACACCGGTAATAAGTCCGGTAGCCGCCAGAACCCAGGCACCGAAAAGCAAGGTAACCGCAGTGGCAAGGGCAAACAGGACCCACGTCTTGGCAGTAAAAAGCCTGTGGCATTGGAACTGACACCCCAAACGCAGCCACAGGTGAAGGCACCCAAGCCCAAGCAGCCAAAACTGAGCGATGAGCAGCTGCTGCTTAAACTCGAAGAAGACCCACGTCTGAACGAGCTGCTGGATCGCCTGGAAGAAGGCCGAGTCCTCGGCGCTGAGGATCAGCGCTGGCTCGACGAGCAGTTATCCAAGATTGAAGCCCTGATGGAAAAACTGGGTATCAGCGATATCGACGAAGCTCAGGGCGAAGACAGAGACGATGATGATGCCCTGTTTGCCCGATTCGAGTCCGGTGCCGATGTGCTCAAGCAATACCAGGACAAAGACTGACATTTAAGGAGCGACCATGCCAACCTTGCTTATCGTTTTGGGTACGCTGATTGTACTGGTCCTCGCCGCCTACGCGGCAAGCCTGCTGTGGAAGCTTAAAAAGCAAACCCAGGCACGTGAAGCGGCCATCGCAGAACGCAAGGCGGCGGCCGACAAACGCCGTGAAGAGATATTCATCGATATCCGCTATATCGCTCTGGCGATGTTGGAAGACAGATGCGAAATTTCTGAAGGCGTTGTGCGCATTGCCAAACTGTTTGAAGTGCTGTCGCTGTCTGAACGCGTCAGTGGCGACTACCCGGCGCTCTTTCGCCATTTCGAGCGCATCCGCCACCATCCGATTATGGAGCAGCGTAAAGCCCTGCCCAAGCCAGAACGCATGAAACTGGACTTTGAACGTATGAAGTCTGAGGCCGAACTGACCGAGGATATTCTCGAAGATGCCAAGCGTTTAAAAGACTTCAAACTGGCGAACAGTCACTGAAGTTCGACTTGTTACATAAAAAAGGGCGCAACTGCGCCCTTTTTGTTTGCCGATTACTTCACCCGGGTACCGTCTTTAATCACCAGGTCAACGGCCTCCAGCAAGGCGATATTTTCCAGTGGATTTCCTTTTACTCCGGTCACATCGGCCAACATGCCCGCTTTTAATGTACCTATGTCTGACTGACCAAGTACTCTGGCGGCAACAGAGGTGGCCGACTGAATCGCCGCCATGGGTGGCATACCGGCATCGACCATCAGGGTAAACTCACGGCCGTTACGTCCGTGCTCATACACACCGGCATCTGTACCGAAGGCGATGGTCACTCCGGCCTTGTATGCCTTGGCAAAGGTTCCCTGGATCTTGGGGCCGATTGCCGCCGCCTTGGGCCTCACAACTTCCGGGAAATAGCCGTCGATTTTTGCTTTGTCGGCCACAAACTCTCCCGCCAGCAACGTGGGCACAAGCGCCACATTGTGTTTTTTCATCAAGGGGAATAGCTCCTCATCCATGTAGGTGCCGTGCTCTATGGTGTTCACACCGGCCAGAATCGCCCGCTTCATCCCATCTTTACCGTGGGCATGCACGGCTACTTTAAAGCCGTAATCCTTGGCAGCGGCCACAATGGCCTTGAGCTCTTCATCGGTAAATTGGGGGTTTTCCCCGCTCTTGGCCACGGAGAGCACGCCACCGGTCGCGGTAATCTTAATCAGGTCGGAACCGTCTTTATAGCGCTGGCGCACAGCCTTGTAAGCATCGGCAGGACCATTAATCACCCCTTCCTTTGGCCCGGGGTCGCCCACCAGCTCCTGGTTGCGACCGTTGGTCTTATCGGCATGACCGCCCGTGGTGCCAATGCTGGTACCGGCGGTAAATATCCTTGGGCCTTCCACCCAACCCTTGTTTATCGCATTTCGAAGAGCAATAGAGCCGAGCCCGGCATCACCCAGGTCGCGCACCGTGGTAAAACCGGCGTTCAGGGTGCGTTTGCCATACATCACCCCACGCAGGGCCAGGTCAGCCGGATTAAGGGTATAGGGTTCAAGGTAAGAGTCTTTGCTGCCCTGAAACGTCAGGTGGGTATGCATGTCGATAAAGCCCGGCATCAGGGTGCCATCGCGCCAATCTATTACAGTGTCGCCTTCAGCCGCGGCTCTGTACCCTTTCTCTATGCCCTGAATACGATTTCCATCCAGCACCAGTGTCGCTTCCCTCACCGGTTTGGCAGCCTCACCATCGATGATACTTCCCGCATGTATGAGGGTCAGCGCGTGAGCATTCACACATAAAGCCCATAAAGTGACAGACAAGAGCGTCTTTTTCATGGATATTCCTTCTCCTGTGACGAAATTTACAACCTGGATCAAGGTTATTTGATCTTAAAGTCTTCATACTTCGCCCATTGCTAAATTACCGGAGGACACGACTTGAAGCAGCCAACTCAAATCAGCTGGGATCAGTCGATGATCGAGAAATACAACTACAGCGGTCCCCGTTATACCTCTTATCCGACGGCGCTGGAGTTCAACGACGGCTTTACAGAGCAAGATTTGCTGAGTGCGATTGAGCACAGCAAGAGCGATAAGTTGTCACTTTATATTCACATTCCCTTCTGTGCCAAGCTTTGTTATTACTGCGGCTGCAATAAGGTCATCACCCGCCATGCCCACAAGGCAGACCAATATATTGAGTATCTGGCGAGCGAAATCTTAAACCGTGCACCGTTGTTCAAGGGCTACACTGTCACCCAGATGCACTGGGGCGGTGGTACCCCTACCTTCCTGAGCCCAGAGCAAATTTTGCGTCTGACCAAGCTTTTGAAGGACAACTTTAATTTTGCCGATGAAGGCGAGTTCTCCATTGAAGTCGACCCGCGCGAAATCGAGCTGACCATGCTCGACACCCTTAAAGAAGCCGGTTTCAACCGTATCTCCATTGGGGTGCAGGACTTCAACAAGCAGGTTCAGGAAGCGGTAAACCGTCCACAGGACGAGCAGTTTATTTTCGACCTGATTGGCAAGGCTAAAGCCATGGGCTTTGAGTCCACCAACGTGGATTTGATTTACGGCTTGCCCCATCAGACGCCGGAAACCTTTGCCGAAACCATCCAGCGCATTCTGGATCTGTCGCCAGACCGTCTGTCGGTGTTCAACTACGCCCACCTGCCTTCGCGCTTTGCCGCTCAGCGCAAGATTAAGGACGAAGACCTGCCATCACCGCAGCAGAAGCTGGAAATCCTGCATCAGACCATCGAGACCCTGGTGGACGCCGGTTATCAATACATCGGCATGGACCACTTCGCCAAGCCCGATGACGAGCTGGCGCGTCTGCAACGCGAAGGCAAGTTGCACCGTAACTTCCAGGGCTATACCACCCAGGAAGAATGCGACCTGCTGGGTCTGGGTGTGTCGTCCATCAGCCAGATTGGCGATTGCTACGCCCAAAACCAGAAAGATATCCGCCCCTACTACGAAGCCATCGACGACCATGGCAATGCACTGTGGAAGGGTTGCAAGCTGAACCACGACGATGAAATCCGCCGTGTGGTGATCAAGCAGCTGATCTGTCACTTCGACCTGGATATGGCGGTTATCGATGAAAAGTTTGGCTTCACCTTTGAAGACTACTTCGCCCAGGATTTGAAGCTGCTGCAGACCTTCATCGACGACAAGCTGGTGACCATTGAGAACCGTCGTATTCATGTGTCTGATACTGGCCGCCTGCTTATCCGCAATATCTGCATGTGCTTTGATGTCTACTTCCGCGAGAAGGCCCGTCAGCAGCAGTTTTCACGGGTGATTTAAGGCTCAGGATCGGGCGAACAAGTCCAATTCAGCCAACAAAAAACCGGCCACTGGGCCGGTTTTTTTATCTGTACAACTCGCGAAATCAGGCTTTGGCGGCGTACAGCGCTTTGCGGTCTGAGTCAGAGATAAACGCCATCTCCACACCATTGGCCTGCAGTTTGGCAAGCTGGGCAGCGCTGAAACCCATCTCGTTATGGGCAAGTCTGTACTCGTGTTTGATGTCGATATTGCTCACACCGGGGTCATCGGTATTCAGACACACCAGCACACCGGCATCCACGAAGGTACGCAGCGGATGCTCATCCAACGACTTCACGGTGGAGGTTTGCAGGTTGGAGGTGGGGCAAGACTCGATACCAATGCGGTGCTTGGCGAGATACTCCATCAGCTTGGGATCCTGTACCGCCTTCACGCCATGACCGATACGGGTCGCACCCAGCTCCTGAATTGCCTGCCACATGCTCTCGGCACCCGCAGCTTCACCTGCGTGTACCGTGATGTTAAGCCCTGAGTCACGCACCCGCTTGAAGTGATCGTTAAAGAGGCTGCCGGGGAAACCCAGCTCATCGCCGGCCAGGTCGATGGCCACCAGCTTGTCACGGTGAGCCAACAGGCCATTAAGCTCTGCAGTGCAGGCATCCACACCGAAGGAGCGGGACATGATGCCAATCAGGTTAATCTTCACCTGTGGATGCTCTTTCAATCCCTGATTCACGCCGTCAATCACGGCCTCCACCACGCCTTCGATAGGCAGTTTGTGGTTCATCGCCATGTAATAAGGGCTGAAACGCAGCTCGGCATAATCGAGGCCTGAAAGCGCCGCATCGGCCACGTTTTCACGGGCAACCCGCTGCACCGCATCCAGGTCTGCGAGCACGGCCACCATCCAGTCGAGCTTTTTCAAAAAAGCGACCAGGCTGGTTTCCTTACCCTGAATTTGAACGAAAGGCGCCAGCGTCTCCAGCGAGGCCGCCGGTAAGGCGATACCGTGCTGATGACCCAGCTCCCAAATGGTTTGCACCCTGACATTGCCGTCAAGATGCCGGTGGAGATCCACCAGTGGAATCTTGTTATCAATCATAGTTAACCCCTGTTTGAAAGCCCCGCCAATTGTGTTTTTATTCCTGGTCTTGGGCAGCGATGAAGTTTAACACGCAATTGCAGGCTTAAATCTGAGTAATGTTCAATCTGCTCTCAAAATCAACAATTTCTCACAAACTTAGTGGCTAAAGTTAAGGCTTCGGGCTGGCAAGGCGGCGACAGTCAGGCATAATCCCTCGTTGGATAACACAAAATCACAAGGACAACGGCATGCACAAGCTCTTCAAACCGTCACTGCTCGCTCTGGCTCTTGCCGGCACCCTCGCCGGTTGCAACGTCAACACCACCGCCAGCGATGCTTACAGGTATTCTTACGATGCCAATCGTGCACAGCAACGCCCCGCTGCCGAAGAGCCCAAAGCTGCCGAGGTCAAAGCCGCCCCGGTCATTCTTGATAAAAATCTGCAAAGCATTATCGACAAGGCTTGGCAGCTGGATTTGGAAATTAGCCCCTCATTGGCCTACGACCAGGGCGATAAGTCCGCAGCCGGCAAACTGGCCGACCTGTCTCCTGAGCGTCTTGCCGAGACTCAGCTTAAGCGTCAGGGCCTGCTGGCCTCGCTGAAGGCCCTGGACCGCAGCAAGCTGTCCAAAGAAGACCGCATCAATGCCGATATCCTTCAGGGGCAAATTCAGAACGATGTCGACATGTATCAGTTTAAAGACCATTACATGCCCATCTCCTCCGAAGGTGGCTTCCACGCCTACATTGCCTCCATGGCCAAAGGCAGCTTCAAGACCCGCGAAGACTACGACAATTACCTCGCCAAGTTGAATGCCCTGCCACAGTACTTTGCCCAGCAAACTTTCTGGCTGCGTCAGGGGGTGGCGAGTGGTATCACCCCGCCCAAGGTCACCCTCAAGGGCTTTGAAGACAGCATCAGCGCCTTTATGGTGCCGGTGGAAGACAGCACCTACTTCGCCCCCTTTAAGGAATTTCCGGCCCATTTCAGCGCCGCCGACAAGGCAGAGCTGACTCAAGCCGGTCGCAAGGCCGTCGCGGAGAAAGTGCTGCCCCAGTATCAGGCCTTCTATGACTTCATGACCGGCGAGTACATGCCAAACGCCCGTGAAACCATCGCCGCCTACGACATGCCGAATGGCCAGGACTTCTACGAGAACCGGGTGCGTTACTACACCACCCTCGACATGACCTCGGACGAAGTACATCAACTGGGTCTCAAAGAAGTGGCCCGTATCCGCGCCGAAATGGAAGCCGTCATCAAGAGCACCGGCTTTAAGGGAAGCTTCGATGAGTTCCTGCACTTCCTGCGCACCGATCCGCGCTTCTACGCCACCACGCCGGAGCAGCTTTTGAAAGAAGCCGCCTACATTGCCAAGAAGGCCGACGCCATGCTGCCGAAGTTCTTTGGCAAGCTGCCACGTCAGCCCTATGGCATAGAGCCGGTACCGGCCGAAATCGCCCCCAAATACACCACAGGCCGCTATTCGGGCTCCTCTGCACCGGACAAAGCCGGTTATTACTGGGTCAACACCTATGCGCTGGACAAACGTCCACTGTATGAAATGGAAGCCCTGACCCTGCACGAAGCCGTACCCGGCCATCACCTGCAAATTGCCCTCAATCAGGAACTGGACAAGCTGCCCAACTTCCGCCGCTACAGCTATATTTCTGCCTTTGGCGAAGGCTGGGGCCTGTACAGCGAATACCTGGGGCTGGAAGGCGGTTTCTACACCGACCCTTACAGCAACTTTGGCCGCCTGACCTATGAAATGTGGCGCGCTGCCCGTTTGGTGGTGGATACCGGCATGCACGCCAAGGGCTGGAGCCGTCAGCATGCCATCGACTTTATGGCGGGCAACACCGCACTGTCGCTGCATAATGTGAATACCGAAATCGACCGCTACATCTCCTGGCCAGGTCAGGCGGTGTCGTACAAGATTGGCGAGCTCACCATCAAGCGTCTGCGGGCCAGGGCTGAAGCCGAGCTGGGTGAAAAATTCGATATCCGCGCTTTCCATGATGCCGTGCTGGCCCATGGCAGTGTGCCCCTGTCGGTGCTGGAGCAACAAATCAACGACTTTATCGCCGCCGCCAAAGCGGCCTGAACCAAATCCGGGGCCGCTGGCCCCGGTATCTGTAACAGCCTCACATGCATACACCAGCTTTGAATACATCTTTGACTATTCCACCCGCCCTCATGGCGCTGTATCAGAGCTGTGAGCTTGGCAGTCTGTCCACCAGCCCCGGCGTCGACATCGCCTGGCTGGCTCTGGAACACCCCAGCCCCAAGGGCAGCATTGTTTTTTCCAATGGCCGGGTTGAGGCCTTTCTCAAGTATCTGGAGCTGTACCAGGCCTTCTATGATGCCGGCTACAGTGTCTATGCCCTCGACCACAGGGGCCAGGGCTTATCGAGCCGCCTTACGCCCAATCGTCATATGGGCCATGTGGCGCACTTCAGCGACTATATTGCTGACTTTCACGGTTTTATGGAGCAGGTGGTGCGTCCGCGGGCCAAAGCACCGCTGTTTCTGGCCGGCCACTCCATGGGCGGCGCCATAGGCACCCTGTACTTGCAGGCACACCCGGGCGTGTTCAGTGCCGCCTGTTTCTCGGCGCCCATGTACGGCATCTGCCTGCCCATGAACAAGGTGTTTGTGCGCTGGCTGGCGCAAAAGCTCGATGCCAGCGCCAAGGGGCTGCCCAACTACATTCTGGGGGGCAAGGACTATAACCCGGCGCCCTTTGCCAAAAACGACCTCACCAAGAGCGAGGCCCGTTATCAGGCCTACCGCGAGCTCTATCAGCAAAACCCGCAATTGCAACTGGGCTCGCCCACCAACCGCTGGCTGCTGGAAGCTTTGGATGCCTGTGACGAGGCGGTATTGGCTGCGCGGGAGAGCAAAATCCCTTTGCTGGTGTTACAGGCGAGTGAAGACACCATAGTCGACAATAAGGCCCAGAATCGGGCCCTGGGTGGACTGTGCGAGTGCTTGCAGATTAACGATGCCCGCCATGAGATTCTGATGGAATGCGACGGCGCACGCACCAAGGCGATAGAGGCGATGCTGGGCTTTTTTGCCAGCCACGCCAAACACCGCTGATACGCAGGCCTGATATCTGGAGAGTACGTCCTGCCCTGCCGAAGTTTGGAGAGTCAGCCCCGGCGATTTGCGCTGTGGACGCTGGGGGCAATACGCCGTGTCACCAATTCTGACGCTGGCATGGGTTTACCAAGCAAATAACCCTGGAAGAAATCACAATCGAGGCTTGAGAGATATGCCTGCTGGGCCTCGGTCTCAACCCCTTCTGCCACCACCTTCAACATGAGGCTGTGGGCCATTTCAACAATGGCCCGCACTATGGCATTGCCCGCTTCCGTACCGATACGGCCGACAAAGGCGGCATCCAGTTTCAGCCTGGAGAGCGGCAGACTCTGCAAGTAACTCAGTGACGAATAACCGGTACCAAAGTCATCAATGGCGATGGAAAAACCGGCGCTGCGCAGTCGCTGCATCCGCTCGCTGATGGCATTGAGGTTGGACAACAGTGCGTATTCGGTCAGCTCCAGCTCAATCTGCTCAGGCGATACCTGATGCGCTTTGAGCAAGGCCAGCAGGCGTTCCACAAAATCACTCTGGTTAAAATGCCTTGCACTGATGTTGACGGCCACCGCCGGCATGGGGGTGCCTTTTTCTGCCATCGCCTTGAGGGTGCGGCACACTTCCAGCAATACCCATTGGCCTATGCCAATGATAAGCCCCGAATCTTCGGCCACCGGAATAAACTGTGCCGGTGAAATGGGGCCGCGCTCAGGATGGTGCCAGCGGCACAGGGCCTCGCAGCACACCAGCTCACCGTCGTGGTTAAAGATGGGCTGAAACACCAAAGACAGTTGTTCACGCTCAATGGCATGACGCAACTCGTTTTGCAGCCACAGGTTTTCGGTGGCCTTGTCTTCCAGTTCGTCACTGTACAGGGCGCAGCCATTGCGGCCACCATCCTTGGCCGCGTACATGGCCATATCTGCACGTTTGAGCAGCTGCGCCGGCTCAACCGGATGATGGTTATCGAACAGGCACACACCCACGGAGGCGGTGACATTGATTTGCTGATCCGAGAGCTGAAAACTGCGGGCAATCTGCTGCTTCAGCTCCGCCCCCAGTTGCATCGCCTGATGGGCCGCCTGTTCAATGTCGGTCGCGAGGTCGAGCACCATAATGGCAAATTCATCGCCGCCCAATCTAGCCACCAGGGCATTACCACTGAAAAAGCCCGACAATCTGGCCGCAGCCTGAATCAGCAGACGATCGCCATGGTGATGGCCCAGGGCATCGTTGACGAGTTTAAAGTTGTCCAAATCTATCAGCAGCAGGGCGCCCAGGCGTAACATGCTGCCGGGGCCAGCCTGCTGAAACTCGAACAGGGCATCCATCACGGCCCGGCGGTTGGCCAGGTTGGTCAGGGAGTCGTGGTTGGCCTGATGGGCGATGGCCTGCTGATTACGCACATCTTCCGACACATCCCGCTGGCTGCCTATCACCCGTGCCGCGCGCCCGTCTTCTTCCCATTCCACCACCATGCCGCGATCGAGCACCCAAATATAATGCCCCTGACGGTGTTTCAGGCGATGACGGCTCTCGTAAACATCGGCTTCGCCCTTGAGATAGCTTTGCAGTCGCTCCAGCACCCGCGCTTTATCGTCCGGGTGTAAACGACTTTCCCAGGAGCTGTACTCGTTTTTCAGCTCTGTGGGGCCATATCCCAGCATTTCTTTCCAGCGGTCAGACAAAAACAGTTCGCCACTGCTTATCTGCCAGTCCCAAATGCCGGTTTGAGAACCTTCCACTGCAAACAACCAACGCTGCTCTGAGTCACGCAGCTGCTTGAGGGTACGCTTGAGCTTGAGTTCGGTCTGGTACATGTACTGCTGCAATTTGGCGACTTCGCTGGAGGCCATGGGCACAGTCTGCGCCAAAGGCTCAGCCTGCTTCAGGCGGGCCAAACGCAGCAAACTGCGAAGCGGTCTGACACCCACATAATGAAACACGGTTAAAAACATCAGGATCAGCAAGGCACCGCCGCCCCATATCTGCAAAAAGCGTTGCTGCAGTTCGCTGATGGCACGGCTGTAGGCACCGGAGAGGTCGTATTCCAGATAGATTAGGTTGATCTCACTGTAGCGGGGAACGCCACTGTGATTCACAGGGTAGTAAGCCTGAATCGATAGGCGGTCGGGATTGACCTGTACCCAGGGCTTTTGGGCGGCCACCGTCTGCTGATGACGCGACGGTTCATAACCGTCGATGACCTGACTGGCACGACTGCCCTGCCACACCAGGTGATTGGCATAACGAATGTTGCTGCCCGGGTCCACCAGCACCAGCACCATCAACTCAAGATCAGTCGCGGCCAACGACACCTCCTGAGCAATACGGTCGGTATCCTGTACTGCCATGGCCTCTGACACTATGTGCTGCAAGCGGAACATTTGCTGTCTGACCTGGGCCAACTGCGCTTCTGCCACCTGCTCCTGCTTGAGGGATTTTTCATAGTAAAACTCTGCCCCTACCAGACTCAGGTAGAGCAGTATCAGACACAGAGGTGCCATTAAGGCCAGTGACAGGCGCGGCATTCTTGGCAAAGCGTTATCCAGCAAACAAAAACCAATGAAGCTCTATGCTATCCACAATCCGGGATCTTGGCAAAAAACCATTCATCGACAGAAGAAAAATAGCCAAATTAACAATATGAAATCCAAAAAGATTTAAACTTGTTCAACCTTCGACTGAAACGGTGTTTTTCGCAAAACCGCACACTGATGCTCTTTTGCGCTGCCGCAGCGTTGCCAAAAAGAGACGTCTATTTAAACGTAAGGTGGCCACCCAGACGAAAACGACTGCCGGGATGTACCAGGCGGGCAAAACTCACCACCCCCTGACGGGACCAGGTACGACGGATGATCTGCAGGCAGGGTTCGCCTTCGGGCATATTCAGGTGCAGTCGTACCTGCTCTTTCGGGATAATCGCCTCAATGGTGTGACGCGCCTCGGTCAGCGGCGCCACCTGTGACAGATATTCGTGTGGCGTCTGGCTGCTGAAGTCCTGTTTCAGATAGTGCGGAATAAGCTCGGGGTTAACAAAGCGCTCCTCCAATTGCAGCGGCATTCCCTGTTCACAATGCACCAGCAATGAGTAAAACACGTCCGAGCCCTCCTCCAACCCAAGGGCAATGGCGATGGGGGCGATGGCATTGATAGCGGTCAGCTCAAGTACCTGCACGCTGTGACCATGACCGCGCCCCTTGATTTCATCGGCGATATTGCGAATAGACAGCATGCTTGACTGGGACTTGAGCGATGCCACAAAGGTCCCCAACCCCTGAGAGCGCTCCAGCACCCCGGCCTCCACCAACTCAGTCAGCGCCCGCCGGGCGGTCATGCGGCTGCAGCCAAATTGCTCGGCGAGCTGATTCTCGGAGGGTACCCGGGTATTTTCTTCCCAGTCACCCGCCTCGATATGGCGCCGTATGTATTCTTTGATTTCGGCAAACTTTGCTGTGGTCATGTGCACCCCTTAATGTCTGCCGGTTGCGGTTTGCGGCTGTCTTTCCCGCCTGAGAGTCGGCTATAATCCAAGCTTGTATATACAAGTAGATACTGGCTGATTGGCAAAAGATCAAGCCGTGACAATAGATTAGTCAGTTGCCGCAACCTATTTTTATAGCGGCAATACACAAAAACCCTACACAACAGCCACAGCAGGAGTCAGCATGTCTTGGGATCAGGTTTGGATTGATATCAACTTAGCCACCATGGACCCGTCCAGGAGTGAGGCCTACGGTGCCATCACGGATGCTGCGCTGGCGGTGAAAGACGGCAAAATTGCCTGGCTTGGCAAACGTGCCGACCTGCCCGAGTTTGATGTGCTCGCCACCCCGGTTCACCGCGGCCATGGCGGCTGGCTGACCCCCGGCCTGATCGATGCCCACACCCACCTGGTATTTGCCGGTAACCGTGCCAACGAATTCGAACTGCGTCTGCAGGGTGCCAGCTACGAAGAAATCGCCCGCGCCGGCGGCGGCATTGTCAGCACCGTGAAGGCCTGCCGCGAAGCAGACGAAGCCGAGCTGTTTGATCTCGCCCGCCGCCGCCTGAATGCGCTGGCCAAAGAAGGGGTAACCACGGTGGAAATCAAATCCGGTTACGGCCTGGATTTGGACACCGAGCTTAAGCTGTTGCGGGTTGCCCGCGAGCTTGGCAAACATCACCACGTGGATGTGGTCACCACCTTCCTCGGCGCCCATGCGGTACCGCCCGAGTTCAAGGGTCAGGGCGATGCAGGCACAGATGCCTATGTGGATCTGGTGGTTAACGAGATGCTGCCCGCCGTGGTGGCCGAGAACCTCGCCGATGCCGCCGACGTGTTCTGCGAAAACATCGCCTTTAACCTGGAGCAGACAGAGCGGGTGCTGAGCGCCGCCAAGGCCCTGGGACTGGATATCAAGCTACATGCCGAGCAACTCAGCAACCTCGGTGGCAGTGAACTGGCCGCGCGTTTGGGTGCCAAGTCGGTGGACCATATCGAATACCTGGACGAAACCGGTGTTAAGGCCATCGCCCAGAGTGGCACCTGCGCCGTACTGCTGCCGGGCGCGTTCTACTTCCTGCGGGAAACTAAGCTGCCCCCCATCGACCTTTTGCGTCAGCATGGGGTGCCCATGGTGCTCGCCAGCGACTTTAACCCTGGCTCATCGCCCATCTGCTCGACCCTGCTGATGCTCAATATGGGCTGCACCCTGTTCCGCCTGACCCCGGAAGAAGCACTCGCCGGTATTACCCGCAACGCCGCGCGCGCCCTTGGCCGAGACCAGCGCGTTGGTATATTGCGTGAAGGAATGGATGCCGACTTCTGCCTGTGGCGTATCTCTACCCCGGCTGAGCTGGCCTATTCCTACGGCGTGAACCCTCTGGTGGATGTGGTGAAGGGTGGCAGACTGATTCATCAATAAAGGTCTGTGAATGATTCGGGAGCCGAGGCAAGTTTAACCTTGCGCTCCCATCGTATTCCCCGCCCGATGCGTTCTCTCATCCCAGCTATTTCAGTAAGTTGCCACAACACCTCTTGATTGGCAGGTGATTTAAACTTGAAAAAGACCTGCATTACACACCATGATTTCACGCTCGGGTTATCCTCTGACAACTTATACAGAGCCACCCCGGCCTTCCACCCTAAAGGATGATTTAAATGACAAGGATATGTGGACTCCTTCTCGCCTGCTGCGCTCATTTTGTCCATGCAACAACGGTTCCTGAGGCTGCTGAATCACATGTGGTACAAGCAAAAACCGGGGTGCAGGCCGCATCCCTGCTCGGCGGGCAACGTGGCAGTGGGCAACTCTATGAAGTGGTAGATACCCAGGTTTGGGACGTGCCAGACCCCGAGAGCGGCCGCGATTATCGGGTGTTTGTGGCGCTGCCTGCTTCCTATGAAAAGGAACCTTCGCGGCGCTATCCGGTGCTCTATGTTACCGATGCGGATTATGCCTTTGCCATGGTGAAGCAAATTGCCAGGCGCCTGAATGGGCACGGCCCTGCCATTGAAGACTTTATTCTGGTGGGACTGTCATATTCTGTTGGCGATCATGGCGTGCCAAGTCGCCGACGCGACTACACCCCCACACCCAATGGCCCGGGCTCGGATGCCGCCAAGGGAGTTCATGGTGAAGGGCAAAAGTATCTCGATTACCTCAAGCAATCAGCAATTCCCTTTGTCGCAGATAAATACCGTACCGATGAGACGCGGCGACTGTTCCTCGGCCATTCTTATGGCGGGCTGTTAGGGGCGCAGGCGCTCTTAACCGATCCGACACTGTTTGCCGGGTATGTGCTTGGCAGCCCCTCATTTTGGTATGACAACAAGGTCATGTGGTCCTTCGAAGAGCGGTATGCCAAATCCAACAAGGACTTGCCCGCCAGTGTGTATCTGTATGTGGGCGAGTATGAAGATATGAAACCCGGCGATGCACGTTTTGCAACCCGCTACAACATGGTCACGGATGCGCGCTATTTCGAGAAAAGCCTTAAGTCCCGTGGCTACCCGTCATTGCGGCTGAAGCTGGATGTACTCAACGATGAGGATCATCTAAGCGTGGCACCCCGTGGTTTTACCCACGGGCTCAAGTACCTGCTGCCTGCCGGTAACAAGTCATGAGCCAGTTGGTGTGGGTAATCCTCGCTCAAACAGCTACCCACACCACTCAATCAAAGGCTTGCCAGTAACGCCTATTCCCCAAGGTGAGTTTTCAGGAACTGCTCTACTTCCTGATACACCTTGGCGGCGCTGTCTTTCATGATAAAGGGGTTATGGCCGGTGTCCGTCAGCTCGACAAACTTAAAGTCCTTCTTCGACTTCTCCAGTGCCTCAACCATGATTTCAGCCTGGGTGTAGGGCACGATTTGATCGCTGTCGCCGGCAATAATCAGCAGCGGCAAGCTCACCTTTGACGCCAGCAGCGCCGGGGAGTTGTCATCCAACATTTTAGCGTCCCGGATGGGATGACCTATGCGCTCGTAGAGTATCTCTTCGATTCTGTCTTCGTTTATCTCGGCGGAGTCCACATCGAAGGCGATTTGATCTTTCAGGTGCGTAACCCCGTTGATGCTGATGCTGCAACGGTACAGTTCAGGGGTTTTAATGGCGCCCATCAGCGCAGCATACCCACCATAGGATGCCCCCACAATGCACACCCGGGACTTGTCTGCATAACCGTTATTGGTCATGTAGGTGACGGCGTCTGATACGTCGTCCTGCATCAACTGTCCCCACTGTTTGTAGCCGGCTTTTTCAAACTCCAGCCCATAACCGGTGGAGCCACGGAAGTTGGGTTGTATGACGATATATCCCCGGGTGGCAATGTACTGGGCGAAGAAATCAAAGCTGGCGCTGTCGCGGGATTGTGGACCGCCGTGGGGTAATACCACCATGGGGTAGGCTTTGGTGTCGTCATAATTGGGTGGGAACAGCAGGTACATACGCAGCTTTTGACCGTCTCTGGTGGTGTAGTTCACCTTGGCGGGCATCCCCAGATTCTCGGGCACCAACTGATGATGCACATCCCCCAGCCACGTCAGGGCCTGGGTCTTGTAGTCGTAGACGTAGAATTTGCCCAGGTGATCGGCGCCGCTGCTTTTTATCACTACGCGGTTTTTGCTGGTGCTCGATGCCCAGAAAGAGAAGTTGCTGTGCCCAATGTCTTCGGCAACCTTGTCATAATGGGCCTGATAGTTCTTATCCAGATACACATTGCGGATAAGGTCCCGCTGTACCTGGTAACCCAGATATTCTCCGGTAAAGGCATCAAACATGGGGGAGTAAATATCTTCCTCAGGCAGCGAGGCCACTACCTGCTTCTCCTTGCTGCCCTTTTTGTATTTGACGATTTCATAGTAACCGCTTGTTTCATTGCGTTTGCGGTAAATCAGCTCGCCTTCCTTGCCAATCCCAACCAGGCCTTCAAAGTCGAACTCACCATCTTCATTCTGTTCGAAGTAGATACGGTCGATGGGCGCCCATTCACCCTCCTGGGTGTATTCGTGCACCTGCACACTGCGGCTGTAGTAGTAATAGTCGAGCCGGAAAGTGGGCTGGCCCTGTTTGTCGGTTAAGATGTTGTAGGTACGACGCCCCCCTTTGAGCACCACCTCACCCTTACCCGTGTAAACGTTCACCTTCATTATCTCGAGGCCGTTGTTTCCCCAGGCGGGCATCAGGATGTGCTGGTCGTCGTCCACCAGCAGATTGGTAATTCTCGACAGGTTTAAGTTTTTGCGGCTGTACTTTTTATGGTTAAGCAGTACTACCCTGTCCTGACAATGCACATCCATAGAAATGGACCGTCTGAAATAATCGTACTCATCGAGATCGAATTCAGGGTCTTTCTCGGCCTTCTTTTTCAGCTTGGAGATGCGCTCATAGGGCACCATGAGATTGACAATCAAGCGGGAATTATTGGCCCAGCTGATGGAGTCGGCGCGAATAAATTCGTCCTGCAATATGCCGGTGATGGGCGCCCCTTCCAGAGAAAAGTCCCGGATGACTACATCACGACTCTTGCCGGCCTGACGGATAAAAGCCAGATAACGACCATCCGGTGAAAATTCGGCATCGTAGATGAGAGGATCACTTATAAAGTCGTCTTTTGTTAACTGCGTATAGGCGTTGACTGTGGGGCTCATCAACATCCATATAAGCGATAGCACTAACGTCATTAACACTTTCATTCCGCATCATCCTTAACCAGCGTTTGTCAGGGTTCAACTTCGAACAACGTCAACGGCTTGTCCTTAAGCAAAACCAAAAATAAGAGTCACTGCTACCACTGAGTGAGACCATGATTTTACACAAATTAAACAAAACACCAACCAAAGACAGAGTACTGCTTGAAAAGGGGCAAATCAGGCGGCAACAACCACTTTGCTAAGTCAGACGACCTTCTACCAAATCGCGCTTGCGGTGCAGGCAGTCTGCCAGATAGTCCATCAAGAGTTTGATGCGTGGCACGGCACGCAGATTTTCGTGGGTGAGCAACCAGATGTCCTGAAACGGATGAGGCTTACCATCACCGATGCGCTGCAACTGCGGCATTTGGTCGGCGATGTAACAGGCACCGCGCACCAGGCCGCCACGCTGCGCAGCCACCTGATGGCGCAGCACCAAATCATCCAGCACCAAGGCCACGCCTGCGTTGGGATAGGGTGAGGTTGCAATCCAGTCGGGTGTGCCGGAGGCGGTGATCCAGCCAAGCCTGTTGGCAGGTTTCGTCAGGTAGTCGGGGCGACAATAATAGGCCAGCCACACAGGAAACAGCCGCCGCCCCACCAAATGTTCGTCGGGGTTGTTTGACACCCGCACGACTATGTCGGCCTCACAGCTATCAAGGCTCGCCAGCGTGTAAGAGCAGTGAATGTGCAGCCTTATCCGGGGATACTGCTGCTGAAATGCCATTAGCTCTTCAAGCAGCAGCCACTGGGCAATGGCGGGGGGAAGGGATAGACGAATGTCGCCCTGCAGTACATCTGTGGCGGCCAATTCGTCGCGGCGATTTCCCTGAATGAGCAGCTCCATCTGCTCGGCCGCCGCCAGCAGGCGCAGCCCCAAGGCAGTAAGCCGCAGCCCCTGGGGCGAGTTTTCAAACACAGGTGCGGCATAACGGTGATTCAACGCCGCCAGCCGCCTCGATACTGTGGCATGGTTCAGCGATAGCTGTTTGGCCGCTGCACGCAGGCTTTGCCCTCTCGCCAGCGCCAGTATTACCCGGTAATCATCCCAATTATCCATTCGCTCACCTGTCGGCCCCTTGCCAGCCATCAAGGTAACCCCTTATAGCGGCGATGAAAACCGCAGGAATGTGAGCAAAGCTTTCAGTTCAGCGGGAATGCACCCTTATCATCGTGTACGGCAAAGGCGGCAATTTGCCATTGGCCATCCTGCTTGCTGAGCAGATAAGTGGCACCCACCAGGTTGTAGCGCGAACCATCGGCACGAAAGCGCTCGGCCACGTTGCTGGCCAGTGCCAGTTGGCTGTCGAGCAGCCTGATATCCACCTTCTGCCAACGCACCCGGGCAACACCTTTGGCCCTGAGGCTATCCAAAAAGCCCTGAATTTGCGTTGAAAATTCAGTCTCAGTGGCCACCGCCGGCGCCCGGGTGTTTGACATCAGCATCAGCTGCGGCCGGTAAAGTACCGGGGCAGCATCGAGCTTGCCTGTGGTCAGATAGTGGTTGTATTTGTCCATGTAGTGTTCGAACAGCGTGGCAATCTCAGCCTTCTGCTCTGAAGACGCCGCAGAGTCATTCACACCGGCGGACAGCGACGGTTTGCCCCCGGCCACTTCACCACCGGTCACCTGAAAGATTTCAGCCTCACAGCAGTCTGTCAGGGCCGGTAATGCCAGCGCCATGCCGCTGGTGCACAGCAGCGTTAAAGCCTGCAGGCAGGGTGCGGCCAGTGGTGTTATAAAACGCCCGAGGCTCAGGTTCTTCATCAATATTGGGTTCATCACATCGTCCTTAATGGTGCTTGTAGTTGGAAATCAGCAGCATCGCCGAATTGCCTATAGCGAGATAACCCATGCTAACAAAACCACTCGGCAACTCAGGCGGATAGTTTTTAGACATCCCTGTTGCGTTTTCACACCACCTCAGCCACAGCCAATCACTGCTAAAAAAACTGCGGCAATATCGTTGACCTGTCTATAACTTCATAGTTTAAGTTCTCTAATCAGGACGAGAGGCAAAGCAGATGGCATTACGCATTTCAGAACTGGCAAACCGGCTGGGATTATCGCGCTCAACCCTGCTGTATTACGAAAAGCAGGGGCTTATTCGCGGCAAGCGGCTGGATAACGGCTACCGGGTTTACAGCGAAAAGGATGTGCAACGCCTGACACTGATCCAGAAGCTGCAGGCGGGTGGTCTCACCTTAAAAGAGAGCCTCGCCTGCCTCGATGAGCGTATCGACAAGGCACTACTGCAAGCCCGTCTTGCCGAGCTGGACGCCGACATTGCTCAGAAACAGGCCTCGCGTGCTCTGCTGGCAGCCCTTCTGGGCGAAGGCGATTTGAAGGCGTGGCACGAGTCCCTCACAAAAGAAGCGCCCGAGGCGCATCTGGACTGGTTACAAACACAGGGCTTCAGCGAAAAAGACGCCCTGCACCTGACATGGTTATCTAAAGATATGAACGAACACGACAAATTTATGGCCGACTTTATGCACATTTTCGCCCCACTGACACGTTGGGCGCCGGGCAGCGAGGCCGACACTTTAAAGGCGCTGGCAACCGTGCCACTGACACCAACGCGCATTCTCGATATAGGCTGTGGTAAAGGTCTGGCGACCCGGGTACTCGCCATGCACACCCGGGCCAACATCATTGCCATCGATAACGAAGAAGGCGCATTGACTGAGCTGCAACAGCACCTTCAGCACAGCGACCTGGCCAGCCGGGTCAGCACCCTGTACGCCAGCATGACGGACATCCCACTGCCAGCGGCGAGCGCCGATCTGATTTGGGCAGAAGGCAGCGCCTACATCATGGGCGTTGAGCAGGCGCTCAAGTCATGGCGTAACCTTCTGGTCGATAACGGCGTACTGGTCCTCAGTGATCTGGTGTGGCTGACAGACGACAGAGCCCCTGAGGCTATTACCCACTGGCAGCAGGACTACCCCGCCATGACCACGGTCGAGGCGAGAAAGACGCAGATGCGGGCGGCAGGCTTTGACCTTATCGAGAGCTTCAGCCTGAGTAATGAGGCCTGGCAGAGCTTTACCGGCCCACTGGCTGCAAGGGTAGATGAGGTTTCCAGGCAGCTGGCAGGCTCGCAGGCGTTAGCCAATGTGCAGCGGGAGCTTGGTATTTTCAGTCGCTTCCTCGGCCAGTTTGGCTATCAGTTCTTCGTGCTGCAAAAGCGCGGTTAACGTCTTTATCCCCAATCCCGCTTATGAGCAATTTTCCCCGCTGCAGAAATACATCATAAGCGGGGAATTGGCTTACCAGTACAGGAAAATAGTCTACGCCGCAGCGTGAGGTCGCCCAGCCTGATGCCTTGTTGGTGTTACCTCAGCGGTACAAAGATGTCGGTGATAAGGTCGCACTCGTCTACCTGGTGCACAAAGTTCAGGTACTCGAAAAACAGCGGCGCTTCCCGGACGGTCTCGCCGCTGTGAGGCAGCCAGTCGCGGAAAAAACCGTAAATGCTGGCATCCATGGTGGCGTGGCTGCCGAGGTGGCGGATAACGGCGTAGCGTCCACCAGCGATTTCACCATTTTCCACGCCCTGCGGATTGGCCGGTACGGGCACATTAACGCTACCCGCCACTTTAAAGCGAAAATCCTCTGCCGCCATGGTGGCCGGATCGCCATTGGGAATGCCAAAGGTGCGCGAGCTGGCAATAGGTGACAGCCCGGTTTGTTTACGCCACTCGATAAAGCGCGCACTGGTGTCCAGCACTCGGTGAGGGTTGCCCTTGTGTTCCAGCCAGGCCACTGCCAGGCTTGGCATTTCAATCAATTTTATGTCCATATCGGTTCCTGTTAACCCTTGCCGGGGCACTTTGATGCTGCCCATAACCGAGTGCAACTGCGCCCAGTCAGGTGTCTGTCGAAATGCCGAAGGACTCAGACCAAGCTCACGCTTAAAGGCACGGCTGAAGGCCTCGGCGCTATCGAACCCGGCTTCCAGCGCGATGTCTAGCACCCGCATGGAATGTTCGAATCCGAGCCGAAACGACGCCCGTTTCAGCCGTTGCAGCTGCACAAAGCGTCCCAGCGGAATACCAAGCCCGGCCGCAAACAGCCGATGAAAGTGAAACCGCGACAAGTGACCCACGCGGCTCAAGTGGTCGAGGCTGAGTTCTTCATCAAGATGACGGCTGATGTAGTCACACACCCGCGCAAGCCTGGGGTCCAGCCCAGTTGGCAGAGTCTCTGCCAGGGCACTTTCAAGCTTTTCGGTTGCACTTGAAGACTTCTGTGGTGGCTTCACTTTCTGCGCTCGCTTCTCACTTCTCCAGGCTCCCTTGATATGACCCTTTCCAAAAGGGTCGCATTTCAACGGCCCCAGTGTGCCAAATCCCTACTACCCATGCCTGACCGATATTGCTGAGTTTGCATCCAAACCCTCGCATGACCAATTACACACGCCATTCCACACCGGGGCACTCAGGCGAGAAAACACCGATACTCAGCAAAGCTCTCAGCAATAAGGTGATGATTCTTATCATCGATTTTCCTATATTGGCATTTTTTATTGTTATTTCGCCTCAAGCCAAAGTCGCACCCGGATAGTCGCAAGTGAAAAGTCTGTATCCGGGCCGGTACCACGCTGATTTCAGCCGTTCAACTGACCGAATTCTCTGGCAAAGGGGCGCAATTCACTTTAGGATCTGCCTGCATCTTGGGCACTGTCTTTTGGCAGCAGTTAGTGGAGTATCAATATCATGGGTATCAGAGCCATAGTCGTAGACACCGCCGGCACCACCACGGATCTCAACTTTATTCAGCAAACCCTGTTCCCGTACTCCGCCAAAGTCATGGCCGATTTTCTGCGCGAACAACAGCACAATCCACTGGTGGACTATTGCATCGGCGATGTGCGTGATATCGCCCTCGAAGCCGATGCCGACATCGAGCGGGTGGCCGAGATTTTGGTGCAGTGGATTGCCGAAGACCGTAAGGTCACGCCGCTGAAAACCCTCCAGGGCCTGATTTGGAAGCAAGGTTATGCCAACGATGAGTTCAAGGGACACATTTACCCTGACTTTATCGATGCCATAAAAATCTATCGCGCCCAGGGTTTGCGGGTCTACAGCTTTTCTTCAGGCTCTGTGGATGCTCAAAAGCTGCTGTTTAGCCACAGTGACAGCGGCGATCTGACCGAGCTGTTCAACGGTCACTTCGATACCCGCACCGGCAACAAGCTCGACAAGCAGGCCTATGCCAACATTGTTAACACTATCAGCCTGACACCAAGACAGATCCTCTTTGTTTCCGATGTGGTGGAAGAGCTGAAAGCCGCCGAAGCCGCTGGCATGATCACCTGCCAAATGGTGCGCGAACCCTCTCAGCGCACCGGTAAGTACCGGATTATTCAGAGCTTCAGCGAACTCAATTTCGAGTGAGTTTATGCTCCTGAAAGCGCCCCGCACTGCGGGGCGTTTTTGTTGCTCTTGAGCACCGGGCAGACCCCTGTTAAGCTCGAATTCTGTTAAACAATCGTTTGAATTATGAAATCAGTCTCAGACCTCTGCAGCCACATCAGCAAAATCACCGTTGCCTGGGGCGAAATGGATGCCCTGCAACACGTGAACAACGTGGCCTATTTCCGCTACTTCGAAACTGCCCGCATCGGTTTTTTTGAACAACACTTCCCGCTGGAAAGCATGTATCGCCACGGTCTTGGCCCCGTGATCAGCGAAAACCAGGCCAGATACAAACGGCCCGTGACCTATCCGGACGTGTTGCATGTGGGTGTGCGCGTGACCGATATACACCCGGATCGCTTTACCTTGCACTACGAGGTATTCAGCGAGGCACAGCAGGCTATCACCACCACCGGCAGCTCCATTGCGGTGATGTTTGATTTCAAGTTGGGACGCAAAGCCGATATGCCGTCAGAAATGCTGGCAACGCTAAAAAATCTTTCAAAAAGCGAACCTTGATGGCTTGTGATTGTCTCACCCTTGATTACACTTGAGGTATTGCCGCGCAGACGGCAAGCAAACAATCACTTTATTATTGGCATTGCGCATGAAATCCAAATTGTTCAAGTACATCAGCCCTCTGCTGATGCTCGGCCTGCTCTCGGCCGCCAGTGCACAGGGTGCGGTAAAATCAGACGCCAAACCCACTCAGGAACTGGCTTCATACAGTGCACTCCTGGTCGATACCAAAACCAACGAAGTGCTCTATGCCAGTAACCCCCATCAGGTTGTTCCCATTGCCTCGATCTCCAAGCTGATGACTGCCATGGTGACCCTGGATGCCAAGCTGCCGCTCGGGGAAAAAATCGCGGTTGAAGTCAAAGACAATCCCGAGATGAAAAACGTCGTTTCCCGCATCCGTCTTGGCAGCACCCTGAGCCGAAAAGAAGCCATGTTGCTGACCCTGATGTCGTCGGAAAACCGAGCCGCCACTACCCTTGCCCACCATTATCCCGGCGGATATCAGGCCTTCGTGAAGGCGATGAATACCAAGGCCAAGGCGCTGGGCATGACCAATACCCGTTTTGTAGAGCCCACTGGATTGTCGGTACACAACGTGTCTACTGCCGCCGACCTGGTGAAGCTGCTCAAGGCCGCGCAGGATTACCCTCTGCTGGGCCAGCTGTCTTCGACACCGAGTAAGTCGGTAACCTTTGGCAAGCCCAGATACAGTTTGGCGTTTTACAACACCAACCGACTGGTCAATAAAGACAACTGGGACATTCGCTTAACCAAAACCGGTTTTACCGATGCCGCCGGACACTGCCTGGTGATGCTGACCAGGATGGCCAAACGGGATGTGGCCTTTGTGGTGCTCGACTCTTTCGGTAAACAAACCCACCTCGGCGATGCCGGACGCCTGAAAAAATGGCTCGAAACCGGCAAGGTCAGCCCACTGCCTGACTCCGCCAAAACTTACAAAGAACAACGCAAGCGTGAGCGTAATAACAAGGCATAACATGGATGCTGTGATCCACGATAAAACCAATCAGGTATTTTTATTAGCGGCCAACGGCGTGGAAGCCAGGCTGGAGTATCACCGCCAGGGTGACAGTATCGACTTCAATCGCACCTTCGTTCCTCCTGAGCTCAGGGGGCAAGGTCTGGCCGAAAAACTGGTCCGTCACGGGCTGGAATGGGCCAGGAAGCAGGGGCTCGACATTCACGCCAGCTGTTGGTACGTTCAAAAATTCCTCTAAGACATGCAGTTGAAGGAAGCCCAATGCCAATACATCTGGTGGCAGCCAAAGATTTCGTAACCAATGACTGGGCCGGTGGCAGCACGACTCAGCTGCTTATCCATCCCAAAGGCAGCAGTTTGGCTGCCCGGGACTTTGAATTCCGCCTGAGCTGCGCCCGGGTTGAACAATCCGGTCAATTCAGTGATTTCAGTGGTTACGATCGCCTGCTGCTTGTACTGGACGGTGCCATGAAGTTAAGCGGCAGCGCCCTGTCCGAAGCCCGGGTTCAGCACGCCGATAGCAGTCCCTGGGACTTCGATGGTGGTTTGAGTGTGCATGCCGAACTGACAACGGCAGTAGTGGAAGACTTTAACCTGTTTGTGCCCAAGGGAAGGTTGAAATTGGCAAGCCGGCAACAACTGGCTGAACATCAGCGCTGGCATCAGGCTGCCGAAGAGGGCGCGAGTGTTTACGGTGTGTTCCTGCGCCGTGGCCAGGTCAACATCGGAGACATCCAACTGAACAGCGAACATCCGCTGATAATTTCCTCTACGCCGCTGAATCTACTCGCCGAAACGCCGAGCGATCTGGTGGCGTTCGCCATTGGTTGCCGCTTTCCGCAGCCCTGATATCGCTCCCGGGACCAAGGGATTGGTCTGGTGTGGGTTCCCCTCAATCATAACGCCGTATCTGACGGAATTTTTGCTGCCAGTAGCCGTTATCGAGGGTGGAAATTATCACGCCCTGACTGGTCGATGCATGCACAAAGCGCCTGTCCCCCAAAGAAACCCCAACGTGCCACAGTGTCCAGCCGGTTTTGAAAAACACCAGGTCGCCACTTTGGATCTCATCCTCTGATACCCTGCGCCCCAGGGCCAGTTGATCTTCTACCGTGCGGGGCAAACTCAGTCCGGCAAGGTCACGATAAACCAAAAAGCTGAAAGCGGAGCAATCGACACCACGCTTATTCATGCCGCCAAGACGGTAAGGCACGCCCTGCCATTCACTGTAGAACGCCAGCAGCCGCGCCTGAGACAACGGCTGGCTTACCTGGGCCGCCACGGGCGTCTCTTGCTCGGGGCGAGAGCTGCAGCCGATAACCACCATGGCCAGCAGCATGCATGCGACTCTCCTGACCATGGCGGCGTTCATTTGCCCCAATCGCCTACTTTTTAGGGCGGAATGGCTTAATAACTGACTCATCGCATTCCAGGAAAGGGCCGTCCATCAAGTCGATACAGTAAGGAATAGCCGGAAACACCGCATCCAGGCATTCACGAATGGACTTGGGCTTGCCGGGCAGATTCACGATCAGGGTATCATCCCGCAGACCTGCCGTTTGCCGTGACAGAATGGCGGTGGGTACAAATTTCAGCGACTCTGCCCGCATCAGCTCACCAAAACCCGGCATCATACGATGACAAACGGCCTCGGTGGCCTCCGGTGTCACATCGCGTTTGGCGGGGCCGGTTCCACCTGTGGTGACAATCAGGCAGCAACCTTCATTGTCTGCCAAATCAATCAGGGTCGCCTCTATGTCGGCCTGCTCATCCGGTATCACGCGATACAGGCTTTCCCATTCGCTGGTCAGGTAGGCATTGAGGGTTTCGATAATGGCTTGACCCGACAGGTCTTCGTAAATGCCTGCGCTGGCGCGGTCACTGACGGTAACAATCCCGATTTTGGCTTTGGCCATGTGAGCTTCCTTCTGGCGAGAAATGGCTGCCGGTACGGCAACTTAACAGTTGCCTAAAATAGCATATTCGGCAGCACACCCAAGTTTCTTGGCCAAATAAGACGACCAGGGTCAAATTATGCTGTCTGCGATTGGCTTTGTTCCAGAGTACGCTGCAATACATCGACAAATTCCGCCTGATGCGCGTCAAGGTACGCCCAATCCAGGCTGCGGGCGGCCATTTCCATGTCTTTGGCAACATCGGCCAGCGGCGACATACACAGATTGCCCGCAGCGCCCTTGATGGCGTGTACCGCGGTGCGCACCGCTGCGAAGTCCCTGCGGCCCATGGCGTTCTCAAAGGCCTCGAGGTACACCGCCATTTCTTCGGCAAATACCTTGAGTATGTCGCCCAGCAGCTCACCATCACCGGACATCAGCTCAAGGGCGCAGTGGCGGTCAAACAGTATGGTGTCTGCCGACAGAGGGCTGGACGGTGCACAGGATGCGCTGTCCAGGGGAATATAACGCTCGAGCACTCTGGCTATCTCTGCCTGGTGCAATGGTTTGGCGATATAGTCATTCATACCTGCCTCAAGGCAGGTTTCCCGATCGCCCTTCATGGCATTGGCTGTCATAGCCACAATTTTGATATCTTTAAACTTCTGTCCTGCCTCACCTTTTCGAATTGCCTGGGTCGCCTGATAGCCATCCATTTCCGGCATCAGACAATCCATCAAAATAAGGTCGTATTGCCGATGTTGCAGTGCCGCAAGTGCCTGCAACCCGTTGGTGGCCACCTCCACATGCTTCAGTCCCAGGTTTCTGAGCATGCCAAGCGCAACCATTTGATTAACTTTGTTATCTTCCACCAGCAGTATCTGGGCCGAGTCTGAAAACAGGCCTACTGTAGCATCAGGCCGTGCGACCTCGTTACCATCACGATCGCTTAATATGTCCACCAGTTTAAGTGCCTGCATAGGCCGGCACAGATAGTGACAGCTGCTTAAAATTGCCGGGGCCAATCCAATTTGTTGCCTGTGGGAAATGATGGCTAAAAACTTAAGCCCTTTTTCGGTGGCGAATGCCGCCGTCTTTTGCAGCTCTTCCGTGATGGACACCAGATGCTCTGGTACCGAATAAATGAGCCAATCCGCAGCCCCCAGTGCCGGCGCCTGTTCCAGATGCGTATTGGATTCCAGAAGTACCGGCCTTAACTGCCATGAATCGAGTAATTCGAACAACATTCGCTCGGAGGCACCAAGCTCACCCGCAAGCAACGGGGCGCGGCAATTCAGCGCAGGCGGCCACTCAACACCTGACGCTGCCTCGGACTTGAGCCGTAAGTGGAACTTGAAGGTACTGCCGGCATCTTCGGCACTGATGACCCGGATACCGCCATCCATAAGCTCACACAGCCGTTTGGCAATTGAAAGCCCAAGCCCTGTGCCGCCGAAGTGGCGAGTAGTCGTAGAATCAGCCTGCGTGAAGGGCGAAAACAGCGCCTCCTGCTTGTCTTTGGAGATGCCGATTCCGGTGTCTTCAATGCTCACCATCAGAGACACGCCGTTTGCGGTATCTTCAGACGCCTGAACCCGCACCGCTATCCAGCCGACCTCAGTAAACTTAATGGCATTACTCACCAAATTGACCAATACCTGCCTTATTCTGCCTGGGTCACCCCGCACCCAGCGTAGATGGACACCAGAAATGTCCAGCAGCAGCTTCAACCCTTTGGCTTCGGCGCGAATGGCAAAAGGTTGAACAAAATCATCCAGTAATTGAATGAGATCGAATGGCACCTCTTCGATTTCAAACTTGCCTGACTCAATTTTTGAAAAGTCGAGAATATCGTTGAGCAGGGTCAATAACGATTCCGCACAGGTGGAAGCCACATCCAGATAATGTTTTTGCTGGATAGACAGCTCGGTTTTCTCCAGCAAAGAGAGGATCCCAAGCACGCCGTTCATGGGTGTGCGAATTTCATGGCTCATGCAGGCAAGAAAATCGGCTTTTATTCGGGACGCAGCTTCAGCCTTTTCTCTGGCCTCCACCAGGTCTGCGTTTTTATGTTCCAACTCCAACGCATAAGACTCAATTTTTCGCTCATTGGCTTTGATGAGGGTCAGGTCTTCCACACAGGCAAAAAAACCTACGACGTCACCGTCCGAGGTCACGTCCGGGACGTAGGTGGCCTGGAAATATTTGTCGTCAACTTCAGCGTCGAAAACTTGTTGATTCCCCTGCAGTGCCTTCATTTGATAAGGCACTATCAAATCTTCAACCATAGGGGGTAGCACCTCTGCCACTGAGCGACCTAAAACCTCCGACTCACTCTTGCCAAGCCAAACCAAATAGCGACGATTGATAAAACGGTAGCAGCGCATGGCATCCACATAGGCCAGTTGCACCGGAATTACATTGATAACGGTATCGATATACCGTCGTGAATCTTCAAGCTCTTTGGCCTGCGCTATGCGCTGGCGAGCAGAGGCGTTATAGCTTTCAACCAAGAGTCCCAATTCATCGTCGGATTTGAGCACGAGTTCCGCTTGGGGATCGGCTTCTATCTGACGTCGAATGGCGTTAATGGGCCCAAGGACTACCTTCTGTTGCACCAAGGTGTTGATTAACAGCAACAACATAAAGCCTAACGACTGGATCAGAATGAACTCCATCAACCCTTTTTGCGCCGCCTGTTCAAGGGCGGCAGGATCATAAGCGACATAAAGCACAAAAGGTCTCAGTCGCTGGCGTTCCGGAGAAATAAGGTACAGGAGTGCGGTTTGGTGGATCACACCGTCTTTTTCCAAAAAGGGATCGTCGCTGTTTTTAGTGCGTGTGTTACTGATGAGTTGTTGAACCTGACTGCCAAAGGCCTCGGCCACTGTACGGCCAATGTACTCAGCCTGATTATCGGCGGTAATTTTTTCGCCTTCGATGAGACTGAGACGGCGAATGGACTCCTTGGTTGATAATGCGCCCATTACACGCTGCACATCGCCGCGATTGGCTTTGGTTTCAAGCGCCAGATTCAAACTATTGACCAAATCGGCCATCTCGTGACGGGCAACTTCCCGAATTCGTTCACGTACATCGTTTTGATAATAGAGTCCCACCAGCACGCACACGCCTATGGCAAGCAACGCCGTAGCCATATTCAGCTTGTAGCCCAGACTCTTGCCCCCACCAAGCCACTTCATCAATGGCTCCCGGAAACGTCAAACATTCCAATTACGTGGCTACAGTCACTCTCCAGCACATCAATCCTCCTTAACGTAGTGCACACGGATCTTGCCATGTTTTCCAATCCGGCAATGTCATTGAAAAGCGCCTGATTTTCTGTGAAATCCAACAAGTGGATATCACCGAGTACCTGCCTGAATTCGTCGGGGGGGATGCCCTCTCGCCGTGCCATGATGGCAACCGCTTCGGTAGGATGCTCACGAACATAATCCAGCGCCTGCTGCCATACCGCTCTGAGCTTGGGAACAAAGTCTGGGTGACGGGCAAGTGCTTCAGCGGAAATCGACAGTGTATCGAGGATCTCGCCGGGAATTTCCTTCGTGGAAAACACCTGATGCACCCCCTCTTGCTTCATGGCAGCCAGCGAATAAGGCGGATAAGTGACCATTGCGTCAATCAGGCCAAGTTGCAAGTGGCGGGGACCGTCGCCTTGCTCCACATTCATTACCTTGACATCATCCAACGTCAGGCCGTTGGCAGCCAGGGCCCGTGCGAGGATAAAAATACCCAGTGAGCTCACCTCACAGCCTATGGTTTTACCTTTCAGCGAAGGAATGTCGCCATACTCTGTTTTGGCGAGTATCACATCGCCACCGTCAGAGTAGTCTGCCGCCAACACTACCTTGACCGGCTTTCCACCAAACGCCTCCACCTGAACCGCCTCAATCATAGTGCTGGTAAAGCCAGCGACCCTGCCGGACAAATAGGCTCGCTGGGCATCAGACAGAGTCGCCACCTGGACAAATCCCACATTCAGCCCCGCTGCTTCATAAAAGCCTTGTTGCTGAGCCAGGTAAAGCACCTCGTATCCCGGCCAGGGATTAATAGCGATGATGATTTTCTCCTTGGGCTCACTGCACCCGAGTGACAGCAAAGAGATCATCAGCAACAGACAAATTCTTCCCATGCCTCGGCACCCCGTTAATCAGTCGACACCTTGCTCCGCAGGAGCGACGCCTCAGCCCGGCAACACACAACACAATTTCGGCCCTGGGTTTTGGCGCGGTACACACCGTCATCGGCCAACACCAGCAGATGAGAGAAATCGGCGTTATAGGGGCTCGCCTCTACCAGGCCAAAACTACCCGTTACCTGAATACCTTCTGGTTCCAGCGCCTCCAACAGGCTTCGCAAATGCTCTATCTTGGCGGCCGCGCTGTCGAGGCTGCAGTCCATCAGTATCACGAACTCTTCGCCACCCAGACGGGCAACCACATCTTCTTTGCGAGTATTGGTCGCCAGCAATCGGGCAACAGCAATGAGGACCTTATCGCCCATATAGTGTCCATAGCTATCATTTACCCGCTTGAAATGGTCCACATCCATCAAGACCACAGTCATGGGATTGCGATGGCGCGCCACCTTGGCTAAACGCTGGGATGCGCATTCAATCAAAAAATGACGGTTATATAACCCGGTGAGTTGGTCGTGCATTGCCATCGATTGCAGCCTGTCTCGCTGCTGCTTAAGCTGTATGTGGGTATAAACCCGGGCGCGGACAATGGCTGGCCTGATTGGCTTGGTGATGTAATCCACGGCACCGAGCTCAAGACCAAGCTGTTCATCAGCATCCGAATCTTTGCCTGTCACGAAAATAATGGGGATATCAGTGGTCGCTGGGTCACTCTTTAATGCCTTGCAAACCTCATAACCATCAAGGTCAGGCATTATCACGTCCAGCAGTATCAGATCAGGCTGAGGCTCGCTGCGGGCAAGTTTCAGACATTGGGCGCCGCTGCTTGCCTCACGAATTTGGTAAAGTCCTTTGAGGCTCTGGCCCATTATCATCAGGTTGGTTTTAACATCGTCAACGACGAGTACGGTGTAAGGTTCCATCATCTCAACTGTGTGCTCCTGAGCTGCATCCCTGTTACTCCCTGTCTGAAAAAGTGTAGCAGCAGAAAAAGCTCCCAATGGGTAAACGCCTTTATTTTATTGGGAAAATGCCAATTCAGGACGCAAAACCACAGCGAAAGCATGGCTATATAGGTAATCGCATAACGCCAGTACCCAGAAGATGAGTTAAATGAAAACAGACCAGGCTGGGGCAGAACCCATAGGCCGTACATTTCTGGAAACGATGAGTCGCACTTAAGGTATCCGTCACCGCACCTGCAGATGTTGTGTGCGGCGCAAATTTAAATTTTTAAATCAAATGGATAGATTCAGGGAAAGGAAAGAATCGCAAAACCGCTTAGCTGTTTTGACTGGTTTGCTCAATGACTCGTGGCTGAAGCAATTAAGGGGTCGGGGTCCATTAAGCAAGAGCACCTTCACACCGAGATGACTATACATAGACAACGGGAAGCCTTAACAAAAGAATCAGAGGCTTCGCTACTTACTAATGGCCGACACAGAAAGAAGGAAAAACCGTTAAACGGCCTCCCCTGCGGCATGACCTGAGCTCCATGCCCATTGGAAATTGTAGCCGCCGAGCCAGCCGGTAACATCTACCACTTCACCAATGAAATAGAGTCCCTTACATGCCTTGGCTTCCAGCGTTTTGGAAGAGAGCTCGTCGGTACAGACGCCCCCCAGAGTCACTTCGGCGGTGCGATAACCCTCTGTGCCACCGGGAGCGATGGACCAGTTGGCAAAATAGTCGGCCATGGCCTCCACTTCTGCCTTGGAAAGCTGGTTCAGTGCCTTATCCGGGATGGCTCCAATCTCCTGTAGCCGTTCAACAAGCCGTTTCGGCAGCAAGCGGGATAGCGCATTCTTAATTGACAATTTAGGCGATTCAACACTAATTGTTTTGTACCAATCGACAAAATTCAGTCCGGGCAACAAATCTATGTAGACAGCTTCACCCGGCTTCCAGTATGAAGAGATCTGCAATATGGCAGGACCGGAAATCCCTCTGTGGGTGAAAAGCAGCGCCTCTGAGAACGACTGACCAGAAGCCGAGGTAACAGTCACCGGCAAACTCACCCCGGCCAGACACTCAAAGTGGCTCTTGTCTTCCGGCTGAAGAGTAAAGGGCACCAAGCCGGCTGTGGTAGGCAGCACCCGCAAACCAAATTGCTGCGCCAGCTTGAAACCAAAGGGGGTTGCACCAAGCTTTGGCATGGACAAGCCACCGGTGGCAATTACCAAAGACTCGCAGCTGTAGTTACCTTCACTGGTGTGCAGTTCGAAGCCGGTTTCCTTTTTGCTTACATTAAGCACCTCGGTACGCAGCTGAATCTTCACGCCTGCCCAGTCACATTCGGTGGTCAACATCTCCACTATCTCTTTGGCCGACTCATCGCAAAACAGCTGGCCAAGGGTCTTTTCGTGGTAGGCGATACCATGGCGCTCCACCATGGCAATAAAGTCCCACTGGGTGAAACGCGCCAGCGCCGATTTTACAAAGTGTGGGTTGGTGCAGAGGTATGCCGATGGTTGGGTTTGCAGATTGGTGAAGTTACAGCGCCCACCACCACTGATAAGAATTTTACGTCCCAGCTGTTTGGCGTTGTCCAGCAGCAGCACATCCCGTCCACGGTAACCCGCCGTCAGGGCACACATAAGCCCCGCGGCACCCGCGCCGATAATGATGACCTGATGATGCTTGCAGTCTGACATCCGCCTGTTACTCCCGGACATAAAAAAAGGACGCCAATTCTAGCATCCTTTTTCGGGCTCAGTACGGCTTTTAATCGGCCGCAGCGGTCTCGGATTTTTTCTCTCGGGCCAACAATTCTTTGGCGGCATCCAGCGGGGATTTACCCTGATAAAGTACCGCGTAGATTTGCTCGGTGATTGGCATCTCTACACCCAGACGCTTCGCCAGAGTGAACACTTCCTTGGTGTTGCGATAACCCTCAACCACCTGACCGATCTCGGTTTGGGCAGTATTCACGTCACAGCCCTTACCCAGAGCTAAACCAAAGCGACGGTTGCGCGACTGGTTATCGGTACAGGTCAGCACCAGATCCCCAAGGCCGGCCATCCCCATAAAGGTAGCCTGCTGGGCCCCCAGAGCCTCGCCGAGGCGACTTAGCTCAACCAAGCCACGGGTGATGAGTGCGGTACGGGCGTTGGCACCAAAGCCAATGCCATCACTCATACCGGCGCCGATGGCAATCACGTTTTTCACCGCACCGCCCAGTTGCAGGCCGATAAAATCATCGTTGGCATACACACGAAGACGTTTGGGGCTGTGGAGCAGCTCCACCAAATCAGCGGTAAAGCCGGCATCTGTGCCGGCAACCGATATTGCCGTTGGCAATCCGGCGGCCAGCTCTTTGGCAAAAGTGGGGCCGGACAGCACCGCCAGCGGGAAGGCATCGCCCAATGCATCTCGGGCGACATCCTGCAGCAAACGACCGGTTTCGGGCTCAAGGCCTTTGGTGGCCCATACGATACGGGCATCGGTACGGAGCAATGACTTGGCCTGACGCAGCACATCCCCAAACACATGGCTCGGAACCACCACCAACACGTTGCGCGATGCGGCCAGCGCCTTGCCTAAATCGGCTTCCATCACCAAACAATCGGGGAAGCTTATTCCGGGCAGGAAGGCGGCGTTACAGCGCTCACGGCTCAGGGTGTCGATATGCTCTGGGTCATGGCCCCAAAGCAAGGTTTTGTGTCCGTTACTGGCCAAAGAAATGGCAAGGGCGGTGCCATAAGAGCCCGCCCCCAGTACCGTAATATCGGCAGTGTCTTTCATCGCTTGTTACGCGTTGACTTCTTCAGTCTGCTGAGCGGCAGCGGCACGCTGTTGCACGTACTGGGCAAACAGAGCATCAAAGTTTACCGGCGCCAGGTTCAGCTGAGGGAAGGTACCGCGAGAAACCATGCTGGCCACAGACTCACGGGCATATGGGAACAGGATGTTGGGGCAGTATGCGCCCAGAGAATGGGCCAGCTGCGGCTCGGTCAAACCACCGATGTGGAAAATACCGGCTTGCTGAACTTCACACAGGAAGGCAGTTTCATCGCCGTTTTTGGCAGTCACAGTCAGAGACAGAACCACTTCAAAGATGTCATCAGCCAGCTTGGTGCTGCGGGTATCCAGATCCAGCTTCACTTCTGGATTCCACTCTTTCTGGAATACGGCTGGGCTGTTTGGTGTCTCAAAAGACACGTCCTTGGTGTAAATACGTTGAATGTTGAACTGTGGGGCTTGTTGTTCGTTATTTGCTACTTCAGCCATAATTTCCTACCTATCAATCAATTTGTTAAGTCGGCTTTTCATTGAAGCCATATAGTTATGGGCTGGGCTTTTGAGGCCGCAAAGGATCTCAGTACCGTCCCGGTTCAGATCTTGCCAGCTAAAAAAACTTCAAAAGCCTTTGCCGACTAAAAGGGTAACTGATGTACCCGCGAGAGCGACGTCAGTGTCGCTCCAAAATCAACCTGTGGTGCTGTGCTTAGCGCTTTTTCACCGGCAGGTTGGCCGCTTGCCAGTCACCCATACCGCCTTTGAGGCTGTATACCTGCTCAAAACCTTGGGCAACCAGTAACTGTGCCGCCTGAGCAGACGTCATGCCAGCGTTGCATACCAATATAATGGGGCTCTTCTTGGCGCTTTCAAGGGCAGAAATCTGATTATTTTTGATTTCTGACATGCTGATGTTCATCGCATCGACGATATGACCTTTGCGGAATTCTTCTTTGCCGCGAACGTCTACCACCTTGGCGTTTTGTTTATTGACCAGCTGAACCAGCTCCTGAGTGCTGATGTGCTTCACCTTGGAAGTCATAGACTTAACTGTTGTAATGACCACAGCTAAAAACAGACCCAGCCAAGCCAGGCTGAGCATGGGGTTTGCCCTGAAAAACTCGATGTATTCTTGCATGATATTCCGTCTGTAAGGATACCTGAAACAATGTGGGCAGAGAGTATACCATCAAGACACCAGAATGCAGCAAATCGCCCCGGCAGTCAGTCAATAAGCCCGCCTCTTTCACAAAATCCGCCGATGGTCGCAATCGGGGCAAATGCCTTTGTCCCCCGGGGACTGTCGTAGTAATATTTGAACAATTTTCCGATTCCAACACTTCTTCCAATTATCAATTTTGAGGTTAACTCCAAGATGACAGCCAAACGTCCTCTGGCATTACTGATCCTCGATGGCTGGGGCTATCGTGAAGATCAGGAAAGCAATGCCATTTTCCACGCCAACACTCCGGTGCTGGATAACCTGAAAGCTAACTACCCCAACGGCTTGATCTCTGGTTCCGGCCACGACGTGGGCCTGCCCGATGGCCAGATGGGTAACTCTGAAGTAGGTCACATCAACCTGGGTTCAGGCCGAATTGTGTATCAGGAACTGACCCGCATCAGCAAGGCCATTGAAGACGGCGAGTTTGACCATAACCCTGCCCTGTGCAAGGCCGTGGATGCCGCCATCGCCGCCAATGGTGCCGTCCATATCATGGGGCTGCTGTCACCCGGTGGCGTTCACAGCCACGAAGAACACATTGAAGCCATGATCCGCATGGCAGCCAAGCGCGGTGCCACCAAGGTGTATCTGCATGCCTTCCTCGATGGCCGGGATACACCACCACGCAGCGCAAAAGGCAGCCTGGCGCACTTCTCTGAGCTGTTTACCTCACTGAACGTGGGCCGCATTGCCTCTATCGTTGGCCGCTACTTTGCCATGGACAGAGACAATCGTTGGGATCGCGTTGTGCAGGCCTACGACCTCATCACTCAAGGCAAGGGCAAGCACACGGCCACCAATGCCGTCGATGCGCTGGAAGCGGCTTACAGCCGTGACGAGAACGATGAGTTTGTCGCGCCCACTGCGATTGTGGATGACGCCGGCGACAGCGTGAGCCTGAACGACAATGATGCGCTGATTTTCATGAACTTCCGTGCTGACCGTGCCCGTCAAATCAGCCGCAGCTTTACCGATCCCGCCTTTGCCGGATTCGAGCGTGCCGTAACGCCAAAAACGCACTTTGTGATGCTGACGGAATACGCCGGCGACATTCAGGGCGATATCGCCTTCCCGTCGGAAGACCTGGTGAACACTCTGGGTGAAGTACTGCAAAACAGCGGCAAGACGCAGCTGCGCATCTCCGAAACCGAGAAATATGCCCACGTCACCTTCTTCTTCAATGGCGGCAAAGAACAGCCATTCGAAGGCGAAGACCGTATCCTTATTAATTCGCCCAAGGTCGCAACCTATGACTTGCAACCCGAGATGAGTTCAACAGAGCTGACGGATAAATTGGTGGAAGCGATTGAATCTGCTAAGTATGATGTCATCATCTGTAACTATCCCAATGGTGACATGGTCGGACACACAGGTAACTTTGACGCCGCCGTTAAAGCCTGTGAAGCCGTAGATACCTGTATTGGCCGCGTGGTAGACGCGCTGGCCAAAGTGGGTGGTGAATGTCTTATCACTGCCGACCACGGTAACGCCGAGCAGATGAGTGACCCATCGACGGGTCAGGCACATACCGCCCACACCAGCGAACTGGTACCCTTTATTTATGTGGGACGGAATGCCAGCATCGCCGAAGGTGGTCGTCTGAGCGACATTGCACCCACCATGCTGAACCTCATGGGACAGGACATTCCGGCAGAAATGACCGGACGTGTGCTCATTACCATCAAAGAGTAAGCCATTTGTCACAGCACTTACTGTGGAAAGCCGGCGTTATCGCTGGCTTTCTTTTGCTATCACCGCCGCTCCAGGCCGATGATCTGGCGCGGCGTCAGGCCGAGCTTAAATCACTGCAAAGTCAGATAGAAAAACAGCAAAGTGCACTCAAGGACACCAGTAAACAGCGGGAAAAATTGCAGGGTCTGCTTAAAGAGGATGAGCAGGCCATTGCTAAAGTCGCCAAGGCCATGGCTCTCACCCAGGCGAGCCTCAACGAAGTTGATGGTAAACTAGAAGGCCTCAAGAGCCGCAGCAAAGCGCTGAACGCCCAGAAGGCGACTCAACAGGAAACCCTCTCCAAACAACTGGCAAGTGCCTACCTTGCCGGAAACCACGATTACACCAAGATGCTGCTGAGCCAGCAAAACCCTGCCACCATAGAGCGGATGTTGGCCTATTACCAGTACCTCAATAACGCCCGCATCAAGGCCATCAATGAACTGAAGCAGACCATGGATGAGCTGAGACAAAACCATGCGCAGCAGCTTGATGAGCAAGAAAAGCTCAGTCAGCTGGCAATTGAGCAGCAAGCTCAGGTGAAAAAGCTGGAATCAGAGCAGGCACAGCGCCAGGCAACACTGAAAGAGCTGCAAAAAACCTTAAGCTCTCGCGGCGCCGAACTGGAACAGCTACAGATAGAAGAAGCCAGCCTTAAACGGGTATTGGAACAGGCCGTGAAAGCAGTTAAGGCAAGTCCCAAACTCATAGGCTTGGGTGACCAGCGAGGCAAGTTAAACTGGCCAACCAAGGGGCGATTAAGCGAAGCCTTTGGCAATCCCCGTTCAGGACAAATTAAGTGGAAAGGCGTGCTGCTGTCTGCGCCGGAAGGCCAGAGCATTACCGCGATTTCAGATGGCAAAGTCATCTACGCCGACTGGCTCAAAGGTTTTGGTATGGTGCTGGTACTTGATCACGGTCAGGGCTATATGAGCCTGTATGGCCATGCACAAGCACTGCTTAAAAGCCCTGGCGACACCGTCAGCAGCGGCGAAACCATTGCACTGGTAGGACGTTCCGGTGGTCAAACTCAGCCTGGCCTATACTTTGAAATAAGGCACAAGGGGCAGGCTGTCGACCCGGCAAACTACTGCAGGCGTTGATATCAGGCTCCCACTGAACAGGGGGGCCTTTATGAAGCAGTTCATCCGTTATATCGGCGCTACGGTCTTCGGTTTGGCGCTGGGCATTTCTGTCAGTCTCTCCGGGCAGGAAAACGCCCGCTCGGTGCTCAGCCAATATGACTACCCCTTGCTGGTAGACATTATGGATACCATTGAGACCTATTATGTAAATCAGATAAGCAGGGATGAGCTCATCGAAGGCGCCATTGAGGGCATGTTCAAAAAGCTCGACCCCTATTCGGGCTATCTGTCTCATCAGGACCTTATCAATATCCGCGATACTAATCGGGGGGAATATTTCGGCTACGGCTTCGAAATTGCTTCTGACGATAACCTCATCCGTATTGTGTCGCCTTTTTCCGACTCCCCCGCTGACAAAGCCGGAATTATCGCTGGCGATACCATTATCGCTGTCAATTCGCACCAGGTGGCTGAGATGGACCTCAATGCCGTGCTGGCCGAAATCCGCTACCACAGCCTGAATGACCTGCCGATCACACTGACATTGGAGCACAGTGACAGACTCAGCTACCAGGTCACGCTCAGGCCTGCGACCATTTCAGTTGCTTCAGTGCAGGGACGTTGGTTAGAGGGTGAAATTGCCTACGTACGACTCACCAGCTTCCAGGACAACACCACAGAGGACTTGGTAAAACAGCTCAGCCAATGGAAATCCCCCAAGGGACTTATCCTTGATTTACGCAATAATCCGGGTGGTTTGTTGGATCAAGCCATCAGAATTGCGGACTTGTTTCTGGCAAAGGGGCGCATAGTCTCAACCTCAGGGCGTTACTTCGATGCTAATTCTGACTACTTCGCCTCGCCACAAACCCTGATGACCAATGTGCCCATGATGGTGCTTATTAATAAGGGTTCTGCCTCGGCTTCGGAAGTATTGGCTGCTGCGCTGCAGGAAAATGGCAGAGCTCTGCTTATCGGTGAGACAAGCTTTGGCAAAGGCACGGTACAAAGTCTTATCCCCACCCTCAACATGGACAGTGCGATAAAGCTGACTATTGCCCATTACAACACCCCAAAAGGCCATGATATTCATGCCAAAGGGATAGAGCCTGATATTAAAATTGCCGCTCAGAATACTGTTAAAGATGCCGCTGATATGCCTATAATCGACTCAGAACAACGTAAAACACAACTTGAAGATCAGACTTTGGCATCGGCCATCGCCTGGATTGAAAACCAAAAATAACTACATAATAACGATAACTTAGTGCGCTATTTGATTGGTTTGCTGCTTGCAGCAGGGATGTTTACAGCCCAAGGGGCACAGCTGGCTATCATCATCGACGATATCGGTTATCGTCATACCGATGAGGATGTCCTGTCACTTCCAAAAGATATCACCCTTTCCGTAATTCCATCGAGCCCCCTCGGCGTCAAACTTGCCAGCAAAGGACATCAAAGGGGCCACGAGATCATGCTCCACCTCCCCATGCAATCATTGAATGCCAGACCTTTGGGTCAGGGCGGGCTTACCAGTGATATGGATGAACAGGAGATAAAACGCAAAGTGGATGATGCCATGGTGAGAATTCCCTTTGCCAAGGGGGCAAACAATCACATGGGCAGCATGCTTACCCAGCTCGACAGCCATATGTTGTGGGTGATGGAAAGGCTGAAGCACAACAATTTGTACTTTGTCGACAGTTTAACGACCAGGTACAGCAAAGCCGGGGCCAAAGCCGAACAGATGGGTGTGCCATTGCTCAAACGCCACGTGTTTCTTGATAACGACACCAGTAAACGCGGCCTGGAAAAGCAATTCAAACTTATGATGGAGCAGGCTCATGAGCAGGGATTTGTGGTGGCTATCGCGCACCCTCATCCTGCAACGGTAAAGTTCCTCAAAGCCAACCTTCACAGACTCAGGGATGAAGGGATCACTCTGGTTCCGACGTCTGAGCTACTGCCATATCGCCTGGCGCAACAGCAAGGGACTAGCCCAGCTGTAAGACTGAAATAGTCGAGTCCGGCAACAACGCCAACAGTTCTTCCCTGTTGGTCACTATATCCGCCAACTGGTACTGATCAAGCACCGCCAGATACGCCTGCACCGCATTGGCCAATACTCCCTTCAACTGGCACGCTGGCAACAATCTGCAAACGGGTTTGCTGCAATTGATCGGGGCTAATGAATTCTCCAACTCCCGCACCAATGCACCAAGGTTTATCTCAGCGGCGGGCTTGGCAAGCCGAAAACCGCCAGCCTTGCCCCTGACAGTCTGCAAATAACCGGCCTTACCCAGATGATGAATAATTTTGGATACATGGTTGGGCGACAAATCAAATACTTCAGTGATCTCGGCAATCCGGAACAGGGCAGTCCTCTCAGGTTGAACAGCCATATACATCAGGGTGCGAATCCCAAAATCCGTATAGCGGGTCAGTTGCATTTAGCTCACCTACAATCAGCTGGTTTGTGTCTCAAGGGAAGTAATAATCCAAAGTGCTTCGGCATTGTTGCTGCCACAGACATCTGTCGTGGCTCTAAAGTCACTACAGACGTCAGGCCTGTCGGCGTGGCCGAAGATAAGGCACAGGTTGTCATCGCTTAGCTGCACACAACGCACACCTGGGGGCTTGCCATCCGGCATCCCCGGAATGGGGCTACTGATAGAGGGGGCGATACAGCAAGCACCACAACCCAAACGACATTCCACTTCCGTTTCTCCGATTATACCGCTGAAAGTCAATTCACTCAGTTCTGAACCGCAATAGTGCCAACTGCCGCACGCAATTGAAATAATCGAGCGGTAAAACAAAAGCAAAAAGGCCACCCTATTGGGTGGCCTCTTCGACTTATTAGGCGCTTGGCAATGACCTACTCTCACATGGGGAGACCCCACACTACCATCGGCGCTGCTCCGTTTCACTACTGAGTTCGGAATGGGATCAGGTGGGACCAGAGCGCTATTGTCACCAAGCAAATTCGTTATGTCCCCGCTTCTCAGCAAGAACATGCAATTTAGAAAGCTGTTTGAGTTATCACTTCAATCAAGTCTGGTCTCTTCAAGACTATCTACACCATCTGAAACCCATCTGGGTTGTATGGTTAAGCCGCACGAGTCATTAGTACAGGTTAGCTCAACGCCTCACAACGCTTACACACCCTGCCTATCAACGTCCTGGTCTCGGACGGCTCTTCAGTGGACTCAAGGTCCAAGGGAAGACTCATCTTGGGGCTCGCTTCCCGCTTAGATGCTTTCAGCGGTTATCGATTCCGAACGTAGCTACCGGGCAATGCCATTGGCATGACAACCCGAACACCAGCGGTTCGTTCACTCCGGTCCTCTCGTACTAGGAGCAACCCCCCTCAATCTTCCAACGCCCACGGCAGATAGGGACCGAACTGTCTCACGACGTTCTGAACCCAGCTCGCGTACCACTTTAAATGGCGAACAGCCATACCCTTGGGACCGACTTCAGCCCCAGGATGTGATGAGCCGACATCGAGGTGCCAAACACCGCCGTCGATATGAACTCTTGGGCGGTATCAGCCTGTTATCCCCGGAGTACCTTTTATCCGTTGAGCGATGGCCCTTCCATGCAGAACCACCGGATCACTATGACCTACTTTCGTACCTGCTCGACGTGTCTGTCTCGCAGTTAAGCTGGCTTGTGCCATTACACTAACCACACGATGTCCGACCGTGTTTAGCCAACCTTCGTGCTCCTCCGTTACTCTTTGGGAGGAGACCGCCCCAGTCAAACTACCCACCAGGCACTGTCCCTAGTCCAGATTCATGGACCGAGGTTAGAACACCAACACTACAAGGGTGGTATTTCAAGGTTGACTCCACGAGAACTGGCGTTCCCGCTTCAAAGTCTCCCACCTATCCTACACATGTAGGGTCAATGTTCAGTGCCAAGCTATAGTAAAGGTTCACGGGGTCTTTCCGTCTAGCCGCGGGTATACGGCATCTTCACCGCAATTTCAACTTCACTGAGTCTCGGCTGGAGACAGCGTGGCCATCATTACGCCATTCGTGCAGGTCGGAACTTACCCGACAAGGAATTTCGCTACCTTAGGACCGTTATAGTTACGGCCGCCGTTTACCGGGGCTTCGATCATGAGCTTCTCTTGCGATAACCCAATCAATTAACCTTCCGGCACCGGGCAGGCGTCACACCGTATACTTCCTCTTGCGAGTTTGCACAGTGCTGTGTTTTTGATAAACAGTTGCAGCCACCTGGTATCTGCGACTGCCGTCAGCTCGGGGAGCAAGTCCCGTCACCAACAGCAGCGTACCTTCTCCCGAAGTTACGGTACCATTTTGCCTAGTTCCTTCAGCCGAGTTCTCTCAAGCGCCTTGGTATTCTCTACCCGACCACCTGTGTCGGTTTGGGGTACGATTCCTGCTAACCTGAAGCTTAGAAGATTTTCCTGGAAGCATGGCATCAACCACTTCGTCACCGTAGTGACTCGTCATCAGCTCTCGGTATATATGTGCCCGGATTTGCCTAAGCACACTACCTACCACCTTAAACACGGACAACCAACGCCGTGCTGGCCTAGCCTTCTCCGTCTCTCCATCGCAGTTAGCAGAAGTACGGGAATATTAACCCGTTTCCCATCGACTACGCCTTTCGGCCTCGCCTTAGGGGTCGACTCACCCTGCCCCGATTAACGTTGGACAGGAACCCTTGGTCTTTCGGCGAGGGGGTTTTTCACCCCCTTTATCGTTACTCATGTCAGCATTCGCACTTCTGATACCTCCAGTGTGGGTTACCCCTTCACCTTCAACGGCTTACAGAACGCTCCTCTACCGCGTACACGTTATCGTGCACACCCGTAGCTTCGGTGAATTGCTTAGCCCCGTTACATCTTCCGCGCAGGCCGACTCGACTAGTGAGCTATTACGCTTTCTTTAAATGATGGCTGCTTCTAAGCCAACATCCTAGCTGTCTAAGCCTTCCCACATCGTTTCCCACTTAGCAATTACTTTGGGACCTTAGCTGACGGTCTGGGTTGTTTCCCTTTTGACGACGGACGTTAGCACCCGCCGTCTGTCTCCCGGATAGCACTCTTTGGTATTCGGAGTTTGCAAAGGGTTGGTAAGTCGGGATGACCCCCTAGCCTTAACA
>NZ_CP080414.1:0-45000 GCF_019457615.1 Shewanella zhangzhouensis | reverse complement strand
ATACGTGCCATCGCAAAGCAGTTTTACGCCCGAATGCAGCAGGGTGAAGACACCCAAAAGCTGCTGGCAATGCACCCGGGGCCAATCGAGCAATCAGAACAAAAGCTGTATGAATTTTTGAGCGGCTGGCTAGGCGGACCTCAGCTGTTTCAGCAAAAGTATGGCCATCCTGCACTGCGTGCCAGACACATGCCCTTCGCCATAGATGAGCAAATGCGGGATCAGTGGCTGCTGTGCATGCAGCATGCGCTGGAACAGGAAGTGGCTAATGAACAGCACCGCGAGGTGATCTACCAGGCTATTGCGACCCTGGCAGACCACATGCGCAATCAATAAGCCATTTTTAAAGACCGTTGACCATTAATCAGCCAGCCAGTCCTGGGGCTTGAGGAAACGCTCGTACAGCTCTGCCTCAGGAGTCCCTGCTTCAGGACTGTAGGCATACTGCCAACGCACCAGCGGTGGCATCGACATCAGAATCGATTCGGTGCGACCACCGGTTTGCAGCCCAAACAGGGTGCCGCGGTCATACACCAGGTTAAATTCCACATAGCGGCCACGGCGATAAAGCTGAAAATCACGCTCACGCTCGCCATAAGCCGTGTCTTTACGACGCTCAACAATAGGTGCATAAGCCTTAAGGAATCCATTACCCACCGCTTGCATATAGTCAAAGCACTTATCAAATTCCCAGTGGTTGAGATCATCGAAGAACAGACCACCCACACCTCGGGTTTCACCGCGATGCGGCAGGAAGAAGTACTTATCGCACCATTCTTTGTACTTGGGATACACCTCATCGCCGAAAGGCTTACACAGGTCTTTGGCGCTTTGGTGCCATTCTTTGACGTCTGACTCGAACGGATAATAGGGCGTTAAATCGAAACCACCACCAAACCACCATACGGGGTCGGCACCCTCTTTACGGGCAATAAAGAAGCGCACATTGGCATGAGTGGTTGGGATATAAGGGTTTTTCGGGTGGATAACCAAAGAAACACCCATCGCCTCAAAGCTGCGGCCCGCCAACTCGGGTCTGTGTGCCGTGGCAGACACAGGCATGGAGGCACCCATCACATGGGAGAAGTTTACCCCGGCCTGCTCAAATACAGCCCCATCGGTCAGCACCCGGCTAACGCCTCCGCCGCCTTCGGCGCGCTGCCAGCTGTCGGTCGCAAAGCACGCCTGACCATCCAGCCTTTCCAGGCCAGCGCAGATGTTAGCCTGCAGCTGCATTAAAAACGCTTTTACCTCATCGGCGTTGGGAAGTCCCATGCTGTTTTCCTTCTTATCCTTGTCTGAAAATATGTCCGGTTTGAATATCGATAATGGTGGATGGCTGACCAGATTGCCCGAGCTGTCCCAACACCACGGCGTCGATTTTATCACCCAGCTGAGTTTGAACTTCAGCCAATGTCAGGGCTGGTTGTTCTCCTGCCAGGTTGGCACTGGTGGATACCAGCGGCTTTTGGCAGGCGTCACACATGGCACGTACGCCCTCATGGGCCGTCACCCGCACGGCAATGGTATCAAAGCAGCCCCTGAGCATGGGCGATACATCGGCTTTCGCGGGAATAACAAAGGTAAAAGGGCCCGGCCATTTATCAAATGCGGCCTGTAACTGAGCTTCGGTCACCCGACTTAAGTCAATATAGGGCTTGAGCTGGTCAAAGCTGCTGGCTATCAGAATAAGGCCTTTTTCCCAAGGGCGCTGCTTAACTGCCAAAAGCTTTTGTATAGCAGTATCGTTGTCCGGATCGCATCCCAAACCATATACGGCCTCGGTGGGATAGGCCACAACGCCACCACTTTCGATGATGCCACTGATTTGAGAAGGGTTTACCTGCAACATTAACGTCATCTCGAAGATTAAAAAATTCGCGCCAATGGCCCTGACTATCAGGCTGGATGCTCAGTATAACGACACTGCGGACAAGCTTAAAGAAATGCGGCCGGGTCAAAGAGGCCGTTTGTATTTGCACGGTTTATTGGGGCATTCGAGCCGCGTACCGCTGGCACCTTTACGCTGCACCAAGAGACCGAAGCCACAATCAGGACAGCGCTCAGCCACCGGTGGATAGTTCACCAGAAATTTGCACTTGGGATAACAGGAACATGCGTAAAAACCTTTACCATAGCGATTGGTTCTGTGCTCCATCACGCCGGTTTTGCATACTGGGCAGGCAACCGCCTCTTCCGGCGGGGCCTGATCGGGCTTCTCGATATGGTGGCACAACGGGTATTGAGTACAGCCGATGAAAATACCAAAGCGACCGGACTTAACCGCGAGTTCGTGGCCACACTCAGGACAAACGGAACCTTCAATCACCTGGGTTTCGATGGATTCGTGCTGCACCAAAGGTCGGGTGTATTGGCAAGTGGGGTAATTGTTGCAGCCAACAAAGCTGCCATGTTTGCTGTGACGCACCGACAGCTCGCTGCCACACTCGGGGCAGAGCTCAAACTCTCGCTCCAGGGCGTGCTCGTGGGCACTGAACAGGCTGTGATCTATCTTGGACATGGCGACCTCTACTGCAAACTGCCACCATTTTAGCAATTGGCAGGCCTTGCTGAAAGCCAACGAGCCCGATTAAGCCAGCGTCTTGGCGACAAGCCCCTGTTATCACCAAGCCATAGCTAACTTCACGGTGAAGGCTAAATCATGGTAGGGATGAAAACTCATATTCACAATGTTATATTGTATCCAAAATAACAAGAAAGACTGAATGTGAACCTAAAATCCCTTGCCATCTGCCTGATGTTGGCCATGACCGGCTGCGTCCAATCCCCTAAATCAACCGTAGTGTTCGACACACTCACCCCCAGACTTGCCAACATTGAACATAAACTGGCAGCAGACCGCGAACTCTACAGCAAGGCCAACTTCAATCTGGCACTGGCGCTGCTCGAAAGGCCCGAAACCGACCATGAAAAGCTGCTGGTCTATCTTCGCGCCTACAGCTATTTCGGTGATGCCGATGTCATGGGTGCAAAACAAGCCTCACGCCTTGCTGCAATTTTGGCGCAAGTAGCGCTGACCGCTTCTGCCAGCACTCGCGAACAGGTTGCCGTGGTGGGTTACCGTTTCCTCGCCGATAAAGATCGCGGCGACGAAATTGCGCCTTTTCTTGACCGGCTGGCATCGCAGCTGAAGCAATTGGCCGCTGAACCTGCATCGATTGAACGGGACTATGCCCTGTGGGAAACCCTCAGAGCCTACGGTTTTTTACTGTTTGAAAGCCGTAAACACCCGGATAGTAGCCTCACCAAAGCCCTGCTTGAATCAGATGCGAGCACAGTACTGCTGAACTTTGCCAGCAGCGATGCCGCCATCAGCGGCGAAGATGACTGGCCGCGAATGAATGCCTATTGGGCGCTGGCACTCTATCATCTGGCGCTGCCCGCTGGCGAAAATGGCGAGGTCACGCCGGAGGAAACTCTGCTGGATGAGGCGGTAAAACGTATTGCCATTGCTGATGTCAGAAACCGTGGCGAAGCGGCCAAAACCGCCTACACCCTGGGTTACCACGTCAACCGCTTTGCTGGCAAAGAAGCCTGCGAGCAGGATGACCTCTGCGTGATCCCTGAGCGTACTCAGGTACTGCCCCAACGGCATGGGTGTTCAGACAGACTGTATATCCTGTCTCAGGATTTGACCGAGGCCGAGTTTGCCGAAAGCTGCGCCAAGCTGATTTCTCAGGAAGACAGTTTCCACTCTCTGCTAAAAACAGACCGGGAACCCACTGCCAATGATGTCAATCAGGCCCTACAGGTCGTAGCCTTTAAAAACTGGAGTCAATACAATGCCTACGGCCAACTGCTGTTTGATATAGGCACAGACAATGGCGGTATGTATATCGAGGGCACACCATCCAAACCCGGTAACCAGGCGAGCTTTTTTGCCTTCCGTCAATGGTGGATTGCCCCAGAGTTTGCCATCTGGAACCTCAATCACGAGTACGTGCATTATCTCGACGGCCGATTCGTAAAGTACGGCGGTTTTGGCCACTTCCCGGGCAAGATGGTGTGGTGGGCCGAGGGGCTGGCGGAATATGTCTCCAGGAATAATGACAATCCAGAAGCCCTCACGCTCGCGCGGGAAAAACGCGCAGAAGCCCCCGCCATGGCCGATATCTTCGCCACCGAATACAAGGATGGGCTGGACAGAACCTACCGCTGGAGCTATCTCGCCATTCGCTATCTGGCAGAGCAGCGCCCAGAAGTGTTGGTTAATTTATCGCGCTTATTAAAGACAGATTATTTTGAAGGTTATGATGCCCTGCTAAGCCAAATTGCCAGCGAAGAGCAAAGCCGTTTTGAGACCTGGCTGGATGAGCAAATATCCCATACCGATGCCAAGGAAAAGGACTCCCCAACGCTACCTCACAAACTTAACCGCTATGCTTATCGTGACTACTTGATGCCACTACACTTGGCGCAGGCTGAGGGCAAGGCGGGCGTACATTTCCATTTCTAATCCTGCCTGGTCACCTGAATCACGTACTGCGGTGCAGGCCAAATGCCCAATAAGAAAGGAGACCTCTTGGTCTCCTTTCTTCTATTTGCGAGGGCTGGCGGCTCAGGAATGTAAACGGCCAGGCTGCTCGTCAAACATCATATTTTCCATCTGGTTGTATGCCATTTCCTGGCCTGGTGCATTAAAGAGCACCATCATGATCACCCATTTGAGATCGTCCAATGTGAGGCTGGATTCATCCAAATCCATCACCCTGTCTATCACCATCTCACGGGCTTCGACATTGAGAACCTTTATCTGTTCGAGAAACATGAGAAAGCCGCGACATTCCACGTCCAGGCGCTCCATCTCTTCTGGCGTATACACCCGAAATGAGTGCTGCTCGTGGTGGCACAAATAAGGTTGTTCACTATCGCGAAGATCGGCCAGATGCTCCAGCCAATTCAATGCTTTGATAATTTCTGTTTGGCGAAACCCGGCCAAAGCCAGTTCTTTTTTAAGCTGGTCTTCGTCCACCAGCATGTCAACTTCCAGGTCATTCTGAACATAGTTCTCGAATAGGTACATGAGGATGTCAAACATGGCTAATTCCTCTTCACTCTGACGTAACCACCGGGTACTGCAGCAACCCAACCTTGTAACTCCAACTCAAGTATTTGTTCCAGCACAAGATCTATCGGTTTACCACTATGTTCCACCAACCTGTCTACGGGTGTGGTCTCATACTCTACACTAGCCAAGAGCTCTGGGTAAGGCAACTCCTGACCACTTTCAGCTTCGATATGGGGGCTTTGGGGCAACATATCAAGCTGGCAACTCAACATACTGCCAAGTTCCTCCACTATATCGGCAGCGTCGCAAACAAGTTTTACCCCCTGTCGCAACAAATCATGACATCCTTGATGTCGTTCATCCAATACGCTGCCGGGCACGGCGAAAACCTCCCGGCCTTGCTCCATCGCCAGTCTGGCGGAAATTAACGAGCCGCTCTTTCTGGCAGCCTCAACCACCAGAGTCCCCAGGGCCATTCCCGTGACAATACGGTTTCGTTTAGGGAAGTTACCGGCAAACACCGGTGTGCCCGGCCAGAATTCACTGACTATGCAACCTCTCTCCAAAATTTCATTTGCCAGACGGGCATGCTTTTTCGGGTAGATTTCATCTATCCCCGTGCCAAGCACCGCATGGGTCACACCGCTGGCGGTCAATGCCCCCTGATGACTGGCGCCATCGATGCCGGCCGCCAAGCCGCTGACAACGGCAAACCCATAACCTGCCAGTCCGGACGCCAGCATTCTGGCCGTTTGAAGCCCGCTGTAACTTGCAGCCCGGCTGCCCACCATGGCAACAGAAGGTCGCAATAAAGCCTCAGCCTGGCCTCTTACAAAAAGAAATATGGGTGGGTCTGTGATGGTTTTAAGTAATGGAGGATAACGTGAGTCATCAAAACAGATAAGGTGGTGGTCAGTGGATGCGTCTTGCCATGCAAGAGCCGCATCCACCAAGCGGTAATCCACAATCAGGCCGGACCGCAGAGAGGGGGACAAAGGCAGGGAGTCTTTTTCCGTTTCCAGCCTTTGTCTTAACTCGTCCACATCCATGTGTTGGAGCAATTGGCGGATCCGGGTCGGTCCCAACCCGGAAACAGCACCGACAATTAACCAGTCGACCAGACTGGCTGCGATTTATTCCCCCGCTAACCCGGTTTCCGCAGGCACCGACAATTTGTCATCAGTGCGCACCGGACGGTTGTTGATCATGATAAGACCCATACTCACTTTATCGAACACTTTGAACACCATGAGATTGCCATGATACACATCGGGCAACTTCATGGCGCTGTCGCTGCCAAATTTAGCCATGAGGTTACCATAGGCACTGCGGTCTATGCTTGGGACAGGTGTGCCATTTTTATCAATCACCACGGTTTCACCGTCGCGATGAATGGCAAACACATCGCCGGGCTCTACACCATCGGTCTCACCCTTGCTGATATACACCACATCCAACTTACCCACTTCGCGAATGTCTTTTTCGGTACCAAGCACATAGGCATCGGTGACATCGGCAGGCTTGGGCATAAAGTACGCTGACATCAAGGCTTCATCTTCAATAGGCAGCACACGATTGCCAGGACGGGTTTCACGCAGGTTAGTACTGATTTGGATTTTGGAAATGGGGCCAGACTCAACCACACGGCCACTCGCCGTTAGAATAACCTCACGGCCCAGTGTCTCTTCGGTGGTTTTGTCGGTAAAGATTCGACCAGCCTCGTATGCGGCAACCTTCATACCAATGGGCAGTTCGGCCTGCACATAAATCACGTCACGCTCGATATGGAAACGTGACGGACTCTCGCCACCAAGAATCATGGGCTGCTGGGCATACCATTCATCGTCAACTACTCGGTTTTGGCTCAGATAAGGCTGGATAAGTTCCAGATTGACCGCTGGAATGGCTCCACCTTTTGGCATGACGCGCCCTTCTGGGCTCTTACGAACCTGCGGCTTGACCACCAAACGCGGCTGACCATCAATAAAGACCAATGTCAGACGATCCCCGGGGTAAATCAGATGGGGATTGGCAATTTGTGGGTTGGCATTCCAAAGCTTTGGCCAACGCCAGGGGTCGTTTAAAAACTTCGCAGAAATATCCCAGAGGGTATCTCCTTTTACGACAACGTAGGTGTCCGGATGGCCTGGCTTAAGCGTCAGGGTATCAGCCATGGCAAACGAACTGGTTAGAGAGATTAACGCGACTAGAATTAACCTTTTCATGGGAGCATCCATGTTGTTTGGCTCGTTAGGCGAGCTTTTACTGTTATTGATTGTCGCTACGGATTAAAATTGACCCAATAGCAAAGTCAGTATAACCAACTGGCACGGATTTGACAGACTTGTTAAGAGTTTAAGTATGCCTCTATTAAAAGTTTTACGTTTTCCCGACGAAAGATTAAGGACAGTTGCCAAGCCGGTGACGGAATTTACACCCGCTCTCCAATCGCAAATCGACGACATGTTTGAAACCATGTACGAAGAAAATGGAATTGGTTTGGCCGCGACTCAGGTCGATTTCCATCAACGCCTGATTGTGATGGATCTGCAAGACGAGGTTGAGCGCCCCAAGGTATTCATTAACCCTGAAATCGTGGCCAAGAGCGGTGACTTCTGCAACGAGGAAGGCTGCCTGTCGGTGCCTGGCGTCTATGCCAAGGTTGACCGCGCCGAGTTCATCACAGTGAAGGCGCTTGACCGCAATGGCAATGAATTTACTGTAGAGGCCGATGGCCTGTTCGCCATTTGCCTGCAACATGAGATGGATCATCTCGTCGGCAAGCTCTTTGTTGACTATCTTTCTCCCCTGAAGCGTCAGCGTATTCGCCAAAAGCTGGAAAAAGCCGCCCGTAACGACAAATAAGATTCAGGAACCGTTTTGAAGCCACTGAAAATCATCTTTGCCGGTACGCCGGATTTTGCTGCCCGCCACCTGCAGGCACTGCTGACGTCTGAGCATGAAGTCATCGCCGTCTACACCCAACCAGACCGACCAGCAGGAAGGGGCCATAAATTAACCCCAAGCCCGGTCAAGTCATTGGCTCTGGAACATGGGGTCCCCGTGTTTCAACCTAAATCGTTGCGTAAAGAAGACGCGCAGCAGGAACTGGCGGCCCTCGGTGCCGACATCATGGTGGTGGTGGCTTATGGCCTAATCCTGCCCAAGGTGGTGCTGGATACCCCACGCCTCGGCTGCATCAATGTTCACGGCTCCATTCTGCCGCGCTGGCGCGGTGCAGCGCCCATCCAACGCGCCCTGTGGGCCGGTGATACCGAGACCGGCGTGACCATCATGCAAATGGATGTGGGTCTGGATACCGGCGATATGCTGCTCAAAACCCGCCTGCCCATCGAAGATGATGACACCTCTGCCAGCCTCTATGAAAAGCTGGCAGAGCAAGGCCCTGCGGCACTATTGGATGCCCTTGCAGCGCTCAGTGAAGGCACCTTGAGCGCCGAAAAGCAGGACGAAGCACAGGCCAACTACGCCGAGAAGCTCAGCAAAGAAGAGGCCCGTCTCGATTTTGCCAAGCCCGCTAAAAATCTGTGGCAGGAGGTACGCGCCTTTAACCCCTGGCCGGTGAGCTACTTCGAGCATCAGGGGCAGACCATCAAGGTATGGCAGACAAGTGTGCTGGCTGAATCCGGCCCCAAAACGCCCGGCACCATAGTTGCCGCAGGCAAACAAGGCATAGATATCGCAACTACCGATGGCGTGCTGCGTATTCACAAAATGCAGCTGCCCGGTAAAAAGCCCATGGACGTGGCCGATATCCTCAATAGCCGCGGCGACTGGTTCGCTCCCGGCACCCAGCTGGCAAGCCCAGAGGCAAGCGAGTAATGAATATCCGAGCCCTCGCCGCCAAGGCGATTTTCGACGTACTGGAGCGCGGCGTGTCGCTCTCGGTTGCCCTGCCAGCCCAGCAACAACTGCTGCGTGATGGCAAAGACAAGGCACTGATGGCCGAGATTTGCTATGGCGTCATGCGCCACCTGCCCCAGCTCGACAAGCTGATCAGCGGCTATATGCAAAAACCCCTCAAGGGCAAACAGCGCGTTATCCACCAGCTGCTGTTGGTGGGTGCCTATCAGCTTTACTTCACCCGGGTGCCGGCCCACGCCGCCATTTCCGAAACCGCCGAAGGCTGCCGCGCCCTCGGTTTTGAGAGCCTGGTCAAGGTGGTCAACGGGGTACTGCGCAACATTCAGCGTCAGGTGCCGCCGCTGGATGAGTCCAACGACACCTTAAAGTACAACTTTCCGGCCTGGATAATCCGCCGCCTGAAAGACGCCTACCCAGATAACTGGGAAGGCATTATCGAGGCATCACACCAGCGGCCCCCAATGTGGCTTAGAAACAACCGCCGCCACCAGAGCCGCGATGCCTATCTGCAGGCGCTTACCGATGCAGAAATAAGCGCCGCTGCGGGTCAGGGGGAAGATGCCATTTGCCTCGAATTTGCCACTGACGTTGCTCGCCTGCCCAATTTTGCCGAAGGCGCAAGTTCGGTGCAGGACGGCGCAGCCCAGTGGGCCGCAAGCCTGCTGGCGCCCCAGAACGGTGAGCTGGTACTCGATGCCTGCGCCGCACCCGGCGGTAAGAGCTGCCATCTGCTGGAGCTGGCCGATATCGAGCTGGTCGCTGTGGATTTCGACGAGAAACGTCTCGAACGTGTTTCACAAAACCTGGAACGCCTCAAGCTCAATGCCAAAGTCATCCATGGCGATGCCGGTGATATCGGCAATTGGTGGCAGGGTGGCAAGTTTGACCGCATCCTGCTGGATGCGCCCTGCTCTGCTACCGGGGTGATCCGCCGCCATCCGGACATCAAATGGCTCAGACAGAACAACGACATTGCCGAGCTTGCCAAACTTCAGCAGCAAATTCTCGACAACTGCTGGCAGTGGCTCAAGCCTGGTGGCACACTGCTGTACGCAACCTGTTCCATTTTGCCTGAAGAAAACCGCGAGCAGATCAAGGCCTTCCTTGAACGCACCCCAGATGCGACCCTGGAAACCCTGCCCAATCAGGCAAACAGTAACGATATTGGCTGGCAAATCCTGCCGGGACAGGACGACATGGACGGGTTTTATTACGCCCGCCTGAAAAAAGCGCTGGTTTAGGGATTTAGGCAAACGCCATGAAAATTATCATCTTGGGCGCAGGTCAAGTCGGGGGAACCCTGGCAGAAAACCTGGTGGGTGAAAACAACGACATCACCATAGTCGACAGCGATAAAAACAAGCTGCGCAGCCTGCAGGACAAGTACGACTTGCGGGTAGTCGTCGGCCATGGTGCTCACCCGGACGTGCTGCGCGAGGCCGGCGCCGAAGATGCCGACATGCTGATTGCCGTAACCAACAGCGACGAATGCAATATGTCAGCCTGCCAAATTGCCTACACCCTGTTTGGCACCCCCACCAAAATTGCCCGTATCCGGTCTGAACAGTACCTGCACATGCAGGAGCGGCTGTTTATCGACAGTGAAACCAAAAACTCCGACAACCGCACCCGCGGCGGCTTTGTGATTGACGAGCTGATAGCTCCGGAGCAATTGGTTACCTCTTATATTCAGCGATTGGTTGAATATCCGGGAGCCCTGCAGGTACTGGAGTTTGCCGAAGGCAAGCTGAGCCTGGTGGCAGTGAGGGCTTACTACGGTGGTCCACTGGTGGGGAATGCCCTTGCCGCACTGCGGGAACACATGCCCAATATTGATACCCGGGTGGCGGCCATTTTCCGTCAGGGTCGGCCCATCATGCCCCGGGGTACCACCATTATCGAAGCCGACGACGAAGTCTTCTTTGTGGCCGACAGTCGCCACATCCGCGCCGTAATGAGTGAAATGCAAAAGCTCGATAACAGCTATCGCAACATCATGATTGCCGGTGGCGGGAATATCGGTCTGGGTCTGGCGAAAAAGCTGGAGCGCAATCACTCGGTAAAGCTGATTGAGCACAAGGCAGAGCGTGCCGAGGCCCTGTCTGAGAAGCTGCAAAATACCACGGTTTTTTGCGGCGATGCCTCGGATCAGGAGCTGCTGCTCGAAGAGCACATCGATCAGACCGACGTCTTTATTGCGGTGACCAACGACGATGAGGCCAACATCATGTCGGCGCTGCTGGCAAAACGCATGGGTGCCAAAAAAGTCATGGTACTGATCCAGCGTGAAGCCTATGTGGATATTGTCCAGGAAGCCAATATCGATATCGCCATTTCACCGCAGCAAGCCACCATTTCTGCACTGTTGACCCATATCCGCCAGGGCGATATCTGTAACGTATACTCCCTGCGCCGAGGCGCCGCCGAGGCTATCGAGGCGATTGCCCACGGCGACCCCAGCACATCCAAGGTAGTGGGTAAACAAATCGGCGAAATCCGCTTGCCGCCGGGCACCACCATTGGCGCCATTGTCCGTAATGACGAAGTTCTGATGGCCCACGATAAAACCGTTATCGAACAGGGCGACCATGTGATCCTCTTCCTGGTAAACAAGAAATTTATCGGCGAGGTCGAACGGCTGTTCCAACCCAGCGCTTTCTTCTTCTAACCATGCTGAACCTAAGGCCGCTGCTCTTTATCCTCGGCACCTTTTTGTCGATGTTGGCGGGCTTTATGCTCATCCCCCTGCTGTTTGCTTTGTTGCATGGGGATGAGACCTCCGGCGCCTTTATGATTTCCTCTCTGGTGACCGGCGCTGCCGCCAGTTTTTGTATCAGCAGCGGCCAGCAGAAAAATATCAAACTCAATATTCGCGACATGTTTTTGCTGACCAGCATCACCTGGTTGGTGGTCAGCCTGTTTGCGGCCATGCCTTTTACCCTCTACCACGGCATCAACTACACAGATGCCTTCTTCGAAACCATGTCGGGTATCACCACCACGGGCTCCACCGTGCTGTCGGGCCTGGATAACATGGACCGCAGTATCCTGATTTGGCGCTCATTGCTGCAATGGCTGGGGGGAATTGGCTTTATCGTGATGGCGGTGGCCGTACTGCCTTTTTTAAACGTGGGTGGCATGCGGCTGTTTCGCACAGAGTCATCGGACTGGAGCGACAAGTCCACGCCGCGTACCCAGGACATGGCCAAGAATTTATTCCTGGTATACATACTGCTGACCATACTGTGCGGCCTGGGATACCATCTCGCTGGTATGGACTGGTTTGAGGCCATCAACCACGCCATGACTACCCTCTCCACCGGTGGCTATTCCACGTCCGATGAATCCATGGCGCATTTCAGCCCGGCAGCCCACTGGGTAGGCACCAGCTTTATGCTGGCGGGCGGATTGCCTTTACTTATCTTCGTGCAGATGCTGCGTGGCCGCAGCCTGAAGGTATGGAATGATGCCCAGGTGAAAGGCTTTTTGCTGTTTGTGGCTTTGGTCAGTGTCACCCTTGGCGCCTGGCTTGCCGATGTGAAGGACCTCGCCTTTATCGATGCCCTGCGCCTGACCAGCTTTAACGTGGTCTCTGTGGTGACGACTACCGGCTATGGCCTGACCGATTATGGCAGTTGGGGACCGCTGGCCAATGTGGCGTTTTTGTTTTTGATGTTTGTGGGTGCCTGCTCCGGCTCCACTTCTGGCGGGATCAAAATCTTCCGCTTTCAAATCGCCGGCGCCATCATGCGCGAGCAGTTAAAGCAGCAAATTCATCCTGCAGGGATTTTCCGCGAGCGTTACAACAATCGCCCCATCAGCGAAGACATCATTCGCTCGCTGGTGACCTTTATCCTGCTGTTTATGGGGGTGACGGTAGCGCTGGCGGTGTTTTTGGTGGCCGTGGGTGTCGACCCCATGTCGAGCCTCACCGGCGCCATCACAGCGGTTACTAATGTGGGGCCGGGGCTTGGCCCGGTGATAGGCCCCGCGGGCAACTTTGCCAGCTTGCCAGAGAGTGCCAAATGGGCTCTATCGTTGGGTATGTTATTGGGGCGGCTTGAGATCCTCACGGTTGCCGTGCTCTTCCACCCCAAATTCTGGCACTACTGACAAGCTCAACTCAGCGTTGCCAAATGGTCGGCATAGGCGTCGACATCCTGCCAATCGGTGTAGTCTATCACCGCCTTGGGGTCGGTCGGGCCGTTGGTCATCTTCATGATAAGACGGATCATCAAAGCGTCGTACCAGGGCCAGGCCGGATAATCGACCTTCCCCGCAATGATTTTCAAATCCCCAGGCTGCCAAGGCGATAAGGCGAGAAATTTCTGCAGATACTTGTTGTTTTCCGGGATGCGTTTTTCCGGATTACGAGCCACCACGTTGACGCAATAAAAGCTGGATACCTTGCTGCTGAGCACCCCACCAAATCGGTCGACCAACTCAAACACTGACTTGTCATACGAGCCATAGAGGACACAGGCCCCCAGTGCGACCACGTCAAAGGCGTCCCATTCCGGAGGATTTTGCAGCGCATCGCTTACCGACATCAAAGTACAACCATGCCCACAGGCTTCAAGCCGGGCCGCAATCGCCTCAGAAATCTTTCGGGTGTGACCACCGCGGGAGAAATAAATAAGCAAATGTTGACGCTGCTGAGTCTGTGACATTTCTCTGGCTCCAGGTTGGGCAATGGCACCATTGTGGCAAGCCAACCCCAGGCTGTCGCCTTCCTGGCTCACAAACGGGCATCATAAATACGCAATTGCCAAAGGGGTCACACTTATGGCGCAGGAAATTGCCTTGGCAGCGACACTCAATTAGAATCATCTAATCAAAAGTGTCGCTGAGAGCCGTAAATGCAACCGAATATTGATGTAAATGCCATGGTAGGTAACGCAGAATCCGCAGCCAAGTGGCTCAAAGCCATTGCCAATCCTTATCGGCTGATGATCCTGTGTCTGCTGCTGGACAATGAAATGAGTGTTACCGAGCTCAATGAAATCGTCCCCTTGAGCCAATCTGCGCTGTCTCAGCATCTGGCCGTGCTCAGGGCGGAAGATCTGGTGGATACCCGCAAGAGCTCGCAGCTGGTCTACTACAAGCTCAAAAACGAACAGGTCACTGAGATTATCTCAATTCTGCACCAGCGCTACTGCAGCGTTTAAGGTGCTTTGGTTTTATGGTGCTTTGCGGGCGGCAAAAGTGTCGGCAAAGTCATCCACCTTGTCCCAGTCGGTAAACTCGAAGGTGCCCTTGATATCTGTGGGGCCCTTGGTGATCCACATGATGAAGCGGATCATGGTACGGTCAAACAGGCCGTAGCGGGGATAATCAATCTTACCGGCAAATACCCCCAACTGCTGTGGCTGCCATTGGGACAGCTGCAAAAACTTTTGCATATAGGGGTTGGTCTCTGGGGTATTTTTTTCACTCTTGCGGGCAACCACGTTCACGGTGAAAAATCCGTTTATCTTACTGCCAAGTGCAGCCCCATGCCTGGCGGCAAACTCAAACAGTGCCGGCCTGTGTTTGCCATAGCGTATGCTGGCCCCCACCAATATCTTATCCGCCGCCGCAAGCAGGACATCTGCCTCTGCGATATCCGCCATTGTGACCTTCTCTCCGGCCGCCTCACAGCGCGCCTTGATACGCTCACAAATCTTGCGGGTCTGGCCGTCGACGGTGGAATAGAGGATCAGAGTATGGGTCATCAGGTTCTCCAGAAAGTGGGGGTAAAGAGCACCAACAAAGTAAAAATTTCCAACCGGCCAAACAGCATGGCCACCACCAGTACCCACTTGGCACCATCGCCTATGCTGGCATAGTTACTGGCCACTTCGCCAAGCCCCGGGCCCAGGTTATTCAGGCAGGCCGCCGTGGCACTGAAAGCGGTAATGTCATCCAGTCCCATGGCCATCAAAATCAGCATACAGATAACGAACACCAGGGCGTACGCCGAGAAGAAACCCCACACAGCATCCACGACCCGGTCCGGCAGCGCGGTTTTACCGATACGGATAGAAAACATGGCTCTGGGGTGGATAAGGCGTTTCAACTCACGGCTACCCTGCAGTAGCAGAAGTACGACCCGGATAACCTTGATACCGCCTGCAGTAGATCCACCACAGCCGCCAATAAAACTGGAGAAAATCAGCAGCATGGGCAAAAACAGCGGCCACAGGTGGAAACTCTCGGTGCCGAAGCCTGCGGTAGTGGAAATAGACACCGCCTGAAACAGCGCATAATCGAAGGTTTCTTCTGGCGAGTCGTAAATCCCTGAATGGTAAAGCGTCGCAAAACAGATGGCAGTCAAGAGTAGCTGAATAGCGACCAAAATCTTGAATTCGGTGTCTCGGAAATACACTCTGAGGTTAATGCCTCTGCGGCTAATGGCGGCAAAGTGCACACTGAAATTCACTGCGGCAATGATCAAAAACACGACGCAAATCATATTGATGGCCGGGCTATCGAAATACCCCATACTGGCATCATGGGTGGAGAAGCCACCGATGGCGATAGTGGAAAACGAGTGGCAAATAGCATCGAATACCGACATACCGGCAGCCCAGTAGGCAGTGGCACAGGCTATGGTCAGCAGCAGGTAAATGTACCAAAGCGCCTTGGCTGTCTCAGCGATGCGTGGGGTCATCTTGCTGTCTTTCACCGGGCCGGGAATTTCGGCACGGTACAGCTGCATGCCACCAATACCAAGCACCGGCAAGATGGCTACGGCGAGCACGATGATCCCCATTCCACCCAGCCACTGCAGCAAGTGCCGATAAAACAGAATCGCCTTGGGCAGGCTGTCCAGCCCCACAATCACGGTCGCCCCTGTGGTGGTGAGCGCTGAAAACGACTCAAAGAAGGAGTCAGTCCAGCTTAAATCCGGCGTGGATGAGAAGATAAATGGCAGTGCACCGATAGACCCCAGTACTGTCCAGAACAGCACCACGATCAAGAAACCTTCTCGGGTGCGCAGCTCCGACTTATGCTTGCGATTGGGATACCAAAAAATAAAGCCCAGGATCAGGCTCACCACAAAGGCCTGAATAAATGCAGTACCACCGCCATCTTTGTAATAGATAGCGACCAGCGCCGGTGGCAACATGGTGATGGAAAACAACCCCATCAACAGGCCGGTGATCCTTATTATTGTTCTGTATTGCATGGGGCGGTTCTGGTATTCCCTTGATGCCGGGCGCTTTTTGAGTAATTGGGGGATTGTCGCACAATTCCCCGTTACAGGCACTCATTCACGGTCATCAAAATATAATCGCATTTGATGCGGGCATTTTATTCGGTTTCAGTAAATGCCACCTGAATTTGCCCGGCGCTAAGGGTCGCCAAATCCTGATTGAGGGGCGTGAGCTTGTCTTTTGCCAAAACAAACTCAAGGTTTACAGCACCGGAAAAGTCCCGACGGCTTATATCGGCGCCGTACTTGCCAAGCAGGTATTCGATATCCGCAAGCTGGGCATAATCACAGCGGAGAGACGAGGGATACTTAAGTTCCTTTAAGCGGGTTTCCAGGGTGGGTAACGCCTTTTTGATACCCGAGGTATAGGCCCGCACCAAGCCGCCCACACCCAACTTGGTACCGCCGTAATAGCGCACAACAATGGCCATCACTTCACCCAGCCCTGAGCCTTGCAAAGTAGCCAACATGGGCCTGCCGGCACTGCCGGCGGGTTCACCATCGTCACTTGACCCAATGGCAACACTGTTGTCAGGTGCGGCGGCAACATAGGCCCAACAATAATGACTGGCACCTGGGTAGCGCATTTTCACGTCAGTGAGTACTGACTTCAGCCTTGCTTCTGAGTCGCAGTGGTCCAGCAGGGTAATAAATTGGCTGGCTTTGATTTCTTCTTCAAATACCAGCTCACCTGCTGGAATGAGGTACTTCTCGGCCACTGTCAGTTAAGCCCCAGATCCCGGGTCATGTTCTCGTTGCGTTCCTGATGCACAATCACGTTATCCTCGATACGTATCCCGCCGAAGGGGCGCAGGGTATCAACCATGTCCCAGTTCACGGCTTCTGCCCGGCCATCGGCCTTCAGTTCGGCCAACAAACTGTCGATGATGTAAAAGCCGGGCTCTATGGTGAGCACATGGCGTGGCGCGAGAATACGGGTACAGCGCAGGAAGGGATGGCGCTCCGGTGCCGCCAAATGGGTGCCGCGCTCATCGTGGGCAAACCCGGCCACATCATGCACCTGCAGGCCCAGCATATGGCCAAGCCCATGGGGGAAGAATGCGCTGGTCACCCCCTGCTCCACCAAGTCGCTGGCATCCCCCTTGGCGATACCAAACTCCAGCAGCAGTTGCGCCAGCTTGCTATGAGTCGCCAGATGCAGCTCGGTAAAACGCACACCGGGGCGCATCATGTCCACCAGCTCACGCTGCATCTTGTCTATTGCCTTAATAAGTTCATCAAACACATTTTTTTCAAAGGCATAGGTGCGGGTAATGTCTGCGGCATAGCCATTAAAAGAGGCGCCGGCGTCAATTAAAAACGAATGCCGGTTCGCCGGAGCCCCGTGTTCCAGCGCAGTGTAATGCAGGATGGCCGCATTCTGATTCAGGGCAATGATGTTGCCGTAAGGCACGTCGTTCTCACCCTGGCCGATGGCCGACAAATATTGCTGCTGTATTTCAAACTCGCTGGCGCCCTTATAGAAGGCCTCCCGCGCGGCGTTGTGGCCTATCACAGCGATGCGGTTGGCTTCACGCATACAGGCCAGCTCATAGTCGGTCTTGAAGCTTCTGTGCCAATGGAAGTAGTTCATCACCCCATCGGGATTTCGATTCTTGAAGCCCAGCACGTCGGCCACGTCCAGATGCTCACCAATGTAAGCCCAGGCATCGAGATTTTTCGGCAGTAGCTCCGCCACCTTCTCTGCCTTGGTCAGCAGCTTGATCTCGAAATGCTCGGTCCAGAAACTTTCGGGCACATCACTGACCTTATGCCAGAAATCCACCGGGCGATAAAACACCAGCACAGGCTTGTCACGGCCATTGGTTAATATCCAGCAGTTGGGATTGTCCAACACCGGCAGCCAGGCCTTGAAATGCGGATTGGCCTTGAAGGGATAGTTAATATCATCCAAAAACTGACGGTGGTATTGACCCGAGTGAATGGCCAGACCTTCGAGTTGCTCACGGGCCAGCACATCGGCTACCCGACGGTTTTGCTCATTGATGTGATTGACGTACAGCGGGGCCAAATTTTCCATGTGAATTATCCTGTCTGCGATGTACGACACCTGACGGAACTTTTGAAAAACCACATCCCAAACACCGTCTTGGCGAACTATTCTGTGTGCTGTGCAGTGTATCACAAAGGCCAAAAAGCGCCCTAGCCGCCAAACAATTAAACGATCGTTTTAATTGGGTGTTGTAATTTTTGTTTTTTGGACGCACACTGGCAAACAAATGGTCAAATGATGGCCGCATTTGCTGTGATAAGGAGAGTCCGTCGCCAGATGGATTCCTGACCAAAAGGAAAGCAAGCACATGATCTACCAAAGTCCTACAATCCAGGTCGAACTGACCGATGACAAGATTGCCCGGCTGTGTTTCAACGCTCCCGGCTCGGTAAACAAGTTCGATCGTGAAACCCTCGCCTCCCTCAATGCCGCACTCGATGTTCTCAAAGACTCTGATGCCAAGGCCGCTGTCCTGACCTCAGGGAAAGACACCTTTATCGTTGGCGCCGACATCACCGAGTTTTTGGCCCTCTTCGCCGAAGAAGACGCCAAGCTGATGGAGTGGATAGCCCAGGCCAACGTAGTATTCAACAAGCTGGAAGACTTGCCTTTCCCAACCGTGTCGGCCATCAAGGGCTTCGCCCTGGGCGGCGGCTGTGAAGCGATTCTGGCCACCGATTTCCGTGTTGCCGATACCAGCGCCAAGATAGGTCTGCCAGAAACCAAACTCGGCCTTATCCCCGGTTTTGGCGGTACCGTACGCCTGCCACGCCTGATTGGTGCCGATAACGCACTGGAGTGGATCACCACAGGTAAAGATCAGCGCCCCGAAGATGCCCTTAAACTGGGTGCAATCGATGCCGTAGTTGCCCCAGAAAATCTGGAAGCGGCTGCCATTCAGATGCTCAACGACGCCCTCGCCGGCAAGCTCGACTGGCAGGCCCGCCGCGCCCGTAAACAGGCGCCGCTGACACTGCCCAAACTCGAAGCCATGATGTCTTTCACCACCGCCAAAGGCATGGTGTATGCCGTTGCCGGCAAGCACTACCCTGCGCCCATGGCCGCCGTGTCCGTGGTTGAACAAGCAGCCGGTATGAGCCGCGCCGAGGCCCTGGTCGTCGAGCACAACGCCTTTATCAAGCTGGCAAAAACCGATGTTGCCACTGCGCTTATCGGTATTTTCCTCAACGACCAGTTGGTAAAAGGCAAGGCGAAAAAAGCCTCCAAACTGGCGAAGGATATCAAGCACGCCGCCGTATTGGGCGCCGGAATCATGGGTGGTGGTATTGCCTACCAAAGCGCCAGCAAAGGCACCCCTATCGTCATGAAAGACATCAATCAGGCCGCATTGGATTTGGGTCTGAACGAAGCTGCCAAACTGCTGAGTGCTCAGGTTGCCCGCGGCCGCTCAACCCCAGACAAGATGGCCAGGGTGCTCAATAACATCACCCCGGCTCTGGACTACGCCCCTGTCAAAGACGTCAACGTCGTTGTGGAAGCCGTGGTGGAAAATCCCAAGGTTAAGGCCATGGTGCTGGCCGATGTGGAAAATGTAGTGGCCGAGGATGCCATCATCGCTTCCAACACCTCTACCATTTCCATCGATTTACTGGCCAAGAGCCTCAAAAACCCTGCCCGCTTCTGCGGCATGCACTTCTTTAACCCGGTACACAAGATGCCGCTGGTTGAGGTCATTCGCGGTAAAGACACCAGCGAAGAAACTGTCGCTTCCGTGGTGGCTTATGCCAGCAAGATGGGCAAAACCCCCATCGTGGTAAACGACTGCCCGGGCTTCTTCGTAAACCGTGTACTCTTCCCTTACTTTGCCGGCTTCAATGGCTTGTTGGCCGATGGTGGCGACTTCGCAGCCATCGACAAGGTGATGGAAAAACAATTTGGCTGGCCAATGGGTCCTGCCTACCTGCTGGACGTTGTTGGTCTGGACACTGGCCATCATGCTCAGGCCGTGATGGCAGAAGGCTTCCCGGACCGCATGGGCAAGTCAGGTAAAGATGCCATCGATGTGATGTACGAAGCTGGTCGCCTCGGTCAGAAGAACGGTAAGGGGTTCTACCAGTACAGTATCGATAAACGCGGCAAGCCAAAGAAAGACGTGGATCCTGCCTCTTACACCATGCTTGCCGAAGCCTTTGGTGCTCAAAAAGCCTTCGACGCCGAAGAAATTATTGCCCGCACCATGATCCCCATGATCATCGAAACGGTACGCTGCCTCGAAGAAGGTATTGTTGCCAGCCCGGCCGAAGCCGATATGGGTCTGGTGTATGGCCTTGGCTTCCCTCCATTCCGCGGTGGTGTATTCCGCTATCTGGATACCATGGGCGTGGCCAACTTTGTGGCACTGGCCGATAAATATGCCCACCTGGGCGGCCTGTATCAGGTTACCGACGCCATGCGCGAACTTGCCAGTAACAATGGCAGCTACTATCCAAAGGCCTGATTAGGGAAGGATTATCAAAATGAAACAAGCCGTTATCGTAGATTGCATCCGTACTCCCATGGGCCGTTCCAAGGGTGGTGTATTCCGTAATGTTCGCGCCGAGACCCTGTCGGCCGAGCTGATGAAAGCCCTGTTACTGCGTAACCCCGGTGTTGACCCAAACACCATTGAAGATGTGATTTGGGGCTGTGTGCAGCAAACACTTGAGCAGGGCTTTAACATAGCCCGCAACGCCTCGCTGTTGGCTGGCGTGCCTAAAACGGCCGGTGCCGTGACCGTTAACCGCCTGTGCGGCTCTTCCATGGAAGCTCTGCATCAGGCATCCCGTGCCATCATGACCGGCATGGGTGATACCTTCATCATCGGTGGTGTTGAGCACATGGGTCATGTGCCCATGAACCACGGTGTGGACTTCCACCCTGGCCTCGCCGCCAATGTGGCCAAGGCCTCTGGCATGATGGGCCTGACTGCCGAAATGCTGGGTAAACTGCACGGTATCAGCCGTGAAATGCAGGACCAGTTTGCCGTGCGCTCACACCAGCGTGCCCATGCGGCCTCGGTTGAAGGCCGCTTTGCCAACGAGATTTATGCCATCGAAGGCCACGATGCCAACGGTGCCCTTATCAAGGTGGATTACGACGAGGTTATCCGTCCGGAAACCACACTCGAGTCCCTGGCCGGTCTGCGCCCCGTGTTTGACCCAGCCAATGGTACAGTAACCGCAGGTACCTCTTCTGCACTGTCTGACGGCGCCGCTGCCATGCTGGTGATGGAAGAAGAAAAGGCCCGCGCCCTGGGCCTGACTATTCGTGCCCGGGTGCGTTCCATGGCCGTGGCCGGCTGTGACGCCGCCATCATGGGTTATGGCCCTGTGCCTGCCACCCAGAAGGCACTGGCCCGTGCAGGTCTCAGCATTCAGGATATGGATGTGATTGAGCTGAACGAAGCCTTTGCTGCTCAGTCTCTGCCTTGCGTGAAAGACTTGGGGCTAATGGATGTGGTGGACGATAAGGTTAACCTCAATGGTGGTGCTATCGCCCTGGGTCACCCACTGGGCTGCTCCGGTGCCCGTATCTCCACAACCCTTATCAACCTGATGGAACATAAGGACGCCACTCTGGGTCTGGCAACCATGTGTATCGGTTTGGGCCAAGGCATTGCCACTGTGTTTGAGCGTGTGTAACACCGCCCAAACGCAGTAAGTAAAGAGCCGACCTTTGGGTCGGCTTTTTGTTTCACGTGAAACAGCGTCAGATTTTAAAGCGGCCAGTAATGCTCTTTAAATCCAGGGCAAGCTCACTGAGTTGTGTGGAGGCAACGGCCGTCTGCTCCGAACTGGCTGCATTCACAGCCGCAGCATCGCTTATCACAGCAAGACTTTGACTGATATCCTCTGCCGCCAACGTTTGCTGAGATGCCGCTGTGGCAATTTGCTCCGCATTGGCAGCGATAGACTCTATCTCTATGTGAGTGTTACGTATGGCTTCGGCGGTACCTTCGGCGCTGTCGACCGTTTGCTGAAGATGCCCTGTACTTTCCCCCATTACCCCAACGGCATTTTGTGTGCCCTGCTGCAGCAAAGCAATCATCACTTCGATATCACGGGTCGATTGCGCTGTCTTTTGTGCCAGTTGCCGCACTTCGTCAGCCACAACGGCAAAACCACGCCCCTGTTCTCCCGCTCGGGCCGCCTCAATCGCGGCGTTCAGGGCGAGCAAATTGGTCTGGTCTGCGATGCCACGGATGACCTCCAGCACCTTGCTAATTCCCTGGCTTTGCAGTTCCACGTTGCGAATAACATCGGTTGCTTCAGTAATCGCAGAAGCCAGACTATTGATGGTAGCTATATTACTTCTTACCTGAGTGTCGGCGATTTGCGACAACCCGTACGCCGCCTGAGTCGAGTCAGCTACCTGTCGTGCATTGTGTGCCACGTCAGCGATGGTGGCCGTCATTTCATTTATCGATGTCGATACACGTTCAATATTTGCTTGCTGATGAAACAGACTCTGATTGGTTTCTTCACTCGCGACCCGGGTTTGTTCTGATGCTGCAGAAAGCTGCTCGGTAATACCCACAATCCGTGAGACCAGCTCTCGAAGATTGTGAGACATGGTTTCCATGGCGAGATACACACCTGTCTTCTCGGCATGGCAAAAGTCGATGGCCAAGTCCCCCCCGGCCACACGTTCTGAAATTTGTTGCATAATGGCTGGTTCGCCCCCTAAAGGACGTAATACGGAACGCAGGATCAGCCTAGCAAAACCAACCACCACCAGCACAGAAATCCCCAAAACTATCCACAGGCTATTTTTAATAGCCACAACAGATTCCAGCGCTTCTGCCTCATCGATTTCCACAATCAAGGCCCAGCGAATTTTGCCTGCCAAATCGGGGCTGATTGGCCGGTATGCCGACAGCACCAAATTCCCCTGATAGTCGGCTATGACTTCCATGCCGCTTTCACCGTTCAGGCCTTTTCTGGATGCCACTGTGTTGATGCCATTCGCTTCCACTGAACCGGCAAAACTGGCAATGACCGAGCGGCGCACTGGGTCCAGAAACGAGTCCGAGCGCATACGAAAGTCGCTGCCAACCAGATAGCTTTCTCCCGTATCCCCCATACCGGCTCTTTGACTCATTAATTGATTGATGCGGTCAATCGAGAGCTGAAGCGCTACCACGGCGATTAGGCGCCCATGATAAACAACCGGCATCCCAATGAAGGCTGCCGGTTGTCCCCCACTGGGGGTATATGGCATAAAGTCAACCATTTCAATATTTTGGCTTGCTAATATGTTCCTGAAGAGATCCGCGAGGTTGGTGTCTTTGTAAGGCCCGGAAACCAGATTCGTTCCATAGTCGGATTCTTTTGCATGGCTGTAAGCCAAGTCGCCATCCGGTGCAATGACAAACAGGTCATAGTAGCCATATTCCTTCACCATTTGGGTGAAGTAGTCCTCATGCGCATGGGTAATATGTCTAAGAGAGGAGCCATCACTGAAACTCACCATGTCGGCTATGGCAGCAGCCAGCATCTTAAGATCGGCTCTATTATCGGCAAAGTATTCTGTCAGCTGGTTTTCCTTCAGCTGCCTCACAGCTTCCAGCTTGTTATATACCTGAGCTTTCAAAGCCCGCTCGGCAAGCTGCTCCGATACTACCCCTGCAATGACCAACGGCAATAAGCCAATGCACAGCAGCCCATACCAAATCCCCTTTTTAAACGACATTGCCTTATCACTACTCCATAGTCTGCAGAAATGTGTATTGCTTGTATGGCGAGCAACACTAGCCATCGAACTTAAGTCTGCAACTATCAAATGGTTATTTGCTTATTCATGGAATTGCGTACGGGGTGAGATTGAACGTTTTAGGTGCCAAATCGCTGAGATTATGAACACTGTCCGAAAAGTTGAAAAATCTTTTCCCACTAACGTCAGTCGTTCCACGTGGAACATCGACTTTGCACGATACCGCATAATCCAGTGTTGGCTTGGCGTTGCCACAGTGAGTGGAGTAAAATTTGCCCCAATGACCATTGCTCTCTTTTCAAGATCTCTTATGACCAATATTTTTGCCGAAGCCGATAAGCAACTCGATGCTCTGGGACTGCGTTGTCCAGAACCTGTGATGATGGTACGCAAAACAGTGCGCCACATGGCAGACGGTGAAACCCTGCTGATTATTGCAGACGATCCTGCCACCACTCGCGACATTCCGAGCTTTTGCGAGTTTATGGACCATACCCTGGTCGCCAGTGATACGTCAGTAACACCCTATCGATACCTGATTAAAAAGGGCCTCTAGTAGAGTCCTTGAAGATTATTATTTGAAACAGAAATGAGGTTTTCCTGATCCTGGATTTATGAGATAACAACCTGACGTGCGCTAAGGACTAGCCTGCATTATTCAGTCTTTATCTCAATAACTATAACGATTAGGAAACCCAGATGTTCAAGACCCGTCTCCACCCAACCATGATTGCGGTGGCATTGGCTTTTGCTCCTGCAGCCTATGCCGCCGGCGACGCCGAAACCTGGCAAGTAAACGCCCCGACCAATGCTCCGCTGGAAAAAGTCAGTGTCGATGTAAACGAAGGCACCTGGATGAACCTGAGCCTGAGCCCGGATGGTAAGTACATAGTTTTTGACCTGCTGGGTGACATCTACCGCATCCCAGCCAAGGGTGGTGAAGCTGAAGTACTCGCCAGTGGTATTGCCTGGCAGATGCAGCCAGTTTACAGCCCTGATGGCAAGTACATTGCGTTTACCTCGGATCAGGACGGTGGTGACAACCTCTGGGTAATGGATGCCGATGGTAAAAACCCACGCGCAGTCACCAAAGAAACTTTCCGCCTGATTAACAGCCCAGCCTGGAGCCCTGATTCCCAGTATCTGGTGGGTCGAAAGCACTTTACCGCCAGTCGCAGTCTGGGTGCCGGTGAAGTCTGGCTGTATCACATCAGTGGCGGTGAAGGTGTTCAGCTAACCGAGCGCCCCAATGATCAGAAAGACCTGGGTGAACCTGCTTACTCACCCGATGGCCGTTATATCTATTTCAGTCAGGACGCTACGCCCGGAAAGACCTTCCACTATTCCAAAGATTCCGTGGCCGGTATCTACAAAATTAAGCGCTATGACACCCAAACCGGTGAGATTGAAGTGCTGATTGAAGGTACCGGTGGTGCAATCCGGCCTACACCCAGCCCAGATGGCAAAAAGCTCGCCTTTATCAAGCGCGATGGATTTCAATCCACTCTCTATTCATTGGACCTGGCTTCGGGCGCGAAAGATAAGCTGTACGGCGAACTCGACCGTGACATGCAGGAAACCTGGGCTATTCACGGTGTTTACCCCACCATGGCCTGGGATAAAAACAGTAACGATATTCTGTTTTGGGCCAAGGGCAAGATCCAACGTCTGAACGTATCCAGCAAAAAAATCACCGAAGTGCCCTTCCACGTGAAGACACAGCTGGATGTGCAACCCTCGGTTCGATACACCCAAAACCTTGATCACAATACCTTCGATGTAAAAATGCTGCGCATGGCCCAAGTTTCACCTGACGGTAAGCATGTGGTGTATGAGGCACTGGGTAAGCTTTGGGTTAAATCCTTACCCGAAGGTAAAGTCAGCCGTTTAACCAAACTGGATGACGGCATTTCTGAGCTGTACCCGACCTGGTCACGGGATGGCAGGCAATTGGCCTTTACCACCTGGACCGATAGGGATCAGGGCACGGTACAGGTAATTAGCCTCGGTAATCGTAAGACCACCAAGATAACTCAGGTGCCAGGCAAGTATGTTGAACCTGTATTCTCGCCCAATGGTGAGCTGCTGGTTTACCGCAAAGCCAGCGGTGGTTACATCACCCCAACGACCTGGTCAAAGGATCCTGGTATTTACAAAGCCAGTTTGAAAACTAAAGAAAACACCCGCATCAGCGCGCTAGGCTTCCAGCCACAGTTTGGTGCCGATAGTGGCCGGGTGTACTTTATGGAAAGTGGCGAGACTCCACAGTTCTCCTCTATCAATCTGGATGGTTTTGAAAAGCGCACTCACTACACCAGCAAGCATGCGACCGAATTCCGCATTTCCCCCGATGGTGAACAACTGGCGTTTGCCGAGCGTTTTAAAGTTTGGGTAACCCCGTTTGCCAAACACGGTGAGACCATTGAGATTGGCCCCAAGGCCAGCAATCTGCCTGTAACGCAGCTGAGTGTTCGCGCCGGTGAAAGCTTAAGCTGGAACAGCAAGAGCAATCAGCTGTACTGGACCCTTGGCCCCGAACTGTATCAAATGCCAATCGATAGCAGCTATAGCGCCAAGGCAGATGCAGCATCAAAACCTCAGCCAACGATCACCAATATTAGCTTCGAACAGAAGGCCGATGTTCCACGTGGAACCATTGCCTTTGTCGGCGGCAAAGTGATTACCATGGACAACGACCAGGTGTTCGATAATGGAGTGGTGATAATAACAGATAACAAAATTTCAGCTGTAGGCAGTAAAGATACAGTAACCATCCCAGCGTCAGCTGAAGTTATCGATATCAGTGGCAAGACGATTATGCCGGGTCTATTTGATGCCCACGCACACGGTGCTCAAGGTGAAGATGAAATCATTCCTCAGCAGAACTGGAATCTTTATGCAGGCCTGTCACTGGGTGTAACCAGCATCCATGACCCATCAAACGATACTACTGAAATTTTTGCCGCGTCCGAGCAGCAAAAGGCCGGTAAGATTGTTGGCCCGCGTATCTTCTCAACCGGCACTATTCTTTACGGCGCTAACCTGCCCGGTTACACCAGCCATATCGATTCTGTTGATGATGCCAAGTTCCACCTGGAACGCCTGAAGAAAGTTGGTGCATTCAGCGTGAAAAGCTACAACCAACCGCGCCGTAACCAGCGTCAGCAGGTGATAGCCGCCGCACGCGAATTGGAAATGATGGTTGTGCCTGAGGGCGGCAGTTTGCTGCAACATAACCTCACCATGATTGCCGATGGCCACACTACGGTAGAACACTCTCTGCCAGCGGGCGCCATCTACAACGACATTAAACAGTTTTGGAGTCAGACCAAGGTTAGCTATACCCCAACACTCGTCGTTGCCTATGGTGGTATTTCAGGTGAAAACTATTGGTACGATAAGACAGATGTATGGGCTCACCCACGTTTGTCCAAGTTCGTACCGGGGGATCTGCTCAAGGCCCGCTCTATGCGTCGCCCTACGGCGCCAGAAGGCCATTACAACCACTTCAATGTCGCCCGTGTGGCCAACGAGCTGAACAATGTTGGCGTACATCCCAACATAGGTGCTCACGGTCAGCGTGAAGGCTTGGCAGCGCACTGGGAAATGTGGATGTTTGCCCAAGGCGGCATGAGCAACATGGAAGTGCTGAAGACAGCAACCATCTACCCAGCCAAGACCTTTGCCATGGATCATCAATTAGGTTCAATCAGTGAAGGTAAGCTGGCTGACCTCATCGTTATCGATGGCGACCCACTGGCCGATATCCGTGTAACCGATAAAGTGACCCACACCATGGTTAACGGCAAACTCTATGATGCCGAATCCATGAATCAGCTTAACGGTGACAAGCGCCAGCGTCAGCCTTTCTTCTTCGAAGAAATCTAACCTGTGTTCCCAAAATCATCTCCTCTTCCTCTCAGCAGATGATTTCTGAAAACAAAAAAGGTGTTCCACGTGGAACACCTTTTTTATGGGCTGGCCAGTCGCTTCCAACATCAATACTTTTGGTAGCAATGGCAATCAACCGTGTGGTCATTCACCATGCCGACGGCCTGCATAAAAGCATAGCAAATGGTTGGCCCAACAAAGTTGAAACCAAGCTTCTTGAGCGCCTTGGACATGGCCTCTGATTCTGGCGTCTGCGCAGGCACCTCGGAAATAGCGCCAAAGTGATTCACTATGGGTTTATCGCCAACAAAACTCCATAAGAAAGCCGCAAAATCATTGCCTGCTTCCACGTAGTTAAGGTACGCACGGGCATTACGTATGATGGAGTTGACCTTGGCACGGTTACGCACAATCCCGGGATTTTGCATTAACTCCTCCACCTTGGCCTCATCGAAATTGGCAATGATGGCAGGTTCAAAGTTGGCAAAGGCGGCTTCGTAATTTGCCTGCTTCTTTAAGATGGTGATCCAGGAAAGACCTGCCTGCTGCCCATCGAGACATAACTTGGCGAAGAGTTCCCTGGCATCGTATACCGGCCTGCCCCAAACCTCGTCGTGATACTGCTGATACAGGCTATCGTTCCCTACCCAAGCGCACCGATTCCTACTGTCTGCCATCATCTTTCCCTGTGTTTTAGCCCAAAATTCGCTAAAAAATAGCCTACATAAGCACAGATCTACAAGGTATAATCGAACCCATTTTCTATTTTCAGCTGACAGCAGTAGACATGACGACGAAATACGACGTAAAGACATTCCAGGGCTTTATTTTGACCCTGCAGGATTACTGGGCTCAGCAAGGCTGTGCCATTGTCCAACCACTGGATATGGAAGTCGGTGCCGGCACCTTCCACCCTCAGACCTTCCTGCGCGCCCTCGGTCCCGAGCCAATGAGCAGCGCCTATGTGCAGCCTTCACGCCGCCCAACCGATGGTCGCTACGGTGAAAACCCGAACCGCTTGCAACACTACTACCAGTTCCAGGTCGTATTGAAGCCATCCCCTGACAACATTCAGGAACTCTACTTAGGCTCGCTGCAAGCCCTGGGTATCGACACCCAAATCCACGACATTCGCTTCGTGGAAGACAACTGGGAATCGCCAACACTGGGCGCCTGGGGTCTGGGCTGGGAAGTGTGGCTCAACGGCATGGAAGTGACTCAGTTCACCTACTTCCAGCAAGTGGGCGGTATCGAATGCAGCCCAGTGACCGGTGAAATCACCTATGGTCTCGAGCGTCTGGCCATGTACATCCAGGGCGTAGACAGCGTTTACGATCTGGTATGGACCGATGGCCCTATGGGTCGCATCACCTACGGCGATGTGTTCCACCAGAACGAAGTAGAACAATCTACCTATAACTTTGAGCACGCCGACGTGGACTTCCTGTTCGGCATGTTCGACCAATGCGAAAAAGCCTGTCAGCATTTGTTGTCATTGGAAACTCCTCTGCCTCTGCCCGCTTACGAGCAAGTCATGAAGGCCTCACACGCGTTCAACCTGCTGGATGCTCGTCACGCTATCTCTGTGACCGAGCGTCAGCGCTACATTCTGCGTGTGCGCACCATGGCCAAGGCAGTTGCCGAAGCCTACTACAAGGCCCGTGAAGCCCTCGGCTTCCCGATGTGCAAATAAGAGGAAGATTAAATGAAATTCGAAAACCTGCTCATCGAAATCGGTACCGAAGAGCTGCCACCGAAAGCGCTCCGCACCCTGGCCGAATCCTTTCAGGCCAACTTCAGCGAAGAACTGACCAAGGCCGAACTGCCATTTGAATCTATAGAATGGTATGCCGCTCCACGTCGTCTGGCCCTGTACGTTAAGGGTCTGGCCACCGCTCAGGAAGATAAAGTCGTTGAAAAGCGCGGCCCTGCCGTGCAGTCCGCTTTCGATGCCGAAGGTAACCCCACCAAGGCCGCGGAAGGCTGGGCCCGTGGTAACGGTATTACCGTAGCCGAAGCCGAGCGTCTGGCCACTGAAAAAGGTGAATGGCTGGTTTATCGTGCCCATGTCGCCGGTGAGCCAACAGCAGCACTGGTGCCTGCCATGACCCAGCGCGCACTGGACAAGCTGCCTATCCCCAAACCAATGCGTTGGGGTAGCAACAGCACTCAGTTTATCCGCCCCGTGCACACAGTTACCCTGCTGCTTGGCAGCGAACTGATTGCCGGTGAGGTGCTGGGCATCCAGTCTGACCGTATCATCCGCGGCCACCGCTTTATGGGCGAGTCCAGCTTCAGCCTTGATCATGCGGACAACTACCTGGCTGCTCTGAAAGAGCGCGGCAAAGTCATCGCCGACTATCAGGCCCGTAAAGCCCTTATCAAGATTGATGCCGAAAAGGCCGCTGCCGAGATTGGTGGCAACGCCGACATCGAAGAAGGCCTGCTGGAAGAAGTGGCCTCGCTGGTTGAGTGGCCCGTGGTACTCACTGCCCACTTCGAAGACAAGTTCCTGGCCGTGCCTGCCGAAGCTCTGGTGTACACCATGAAGGGCGACCAGAAGTACTTCCCGGTGTTCTCAAACGATGGCAAGCTGCTGCCAAACTTCATTTTTGTGGCCAATATCGAGTCCAAAGATCCAGCGCAAATCATCTCCGGTAACGAGAAGGTGGTTCGCCCACGTCTGGCCGACGCCGAGTTCTTCTTCAACACCGACAAGAAGCACACTCTTGCTAGCCGCCTGGCGAGCCTGGATACCGTAGTATTCCAGAAGCAACTGGGCACCCTGAAAGACCGTGCCGAGCGCATCTCTGCCCTCGCCGGCTTTATCGCCGGTCAAATTGGCGCCAGCAGCGAAGACGCCGCCCGAGCAGGTCTCCTGTCAAAGTGCGACCTGATGACCAACATGGTGATGGAATTCACCGACACCCAGGGCACCATGGGCATGCACTATGCGCGTCTCGACGGTGAGGCCGAAGCCGTTGCTGTGGCACTGGAAGAGCAATACAAGCCCAAGTTCAGTGGCGACAGCGTGCCTAGCGCCGGTGTTTCCTGCGCCGTGGCACTGGCTGAAAAGCTCGACACCCTGTCTGGCATCTTCGGTATCGGTCAGGCGCCTAAAGGCGCTGCCGACCCGTTCGCGCTGCGCCGTGCCGCCATTGGTGTACTGCGTATTATAGTAGAGAACAAGTTGCCGCTGGATCTGGTTGATTTGATTGCCAAAGCAGTCGAATTGCACGGTGCCAACCTCAGCAATGCCCAGGCTGCTGATGAAGTGCTCGAGTTCCTGATGGCCCGCTTCCGCGCCTGGTATCAGGACAAAGGCATCAGCACCGACGTTATCCTCGCTGTACTGGCCCGTCGTCCAACCCGCCCTGCGGATTTTGATGACCGCATCCTGGCGGTAAGCCACTTCCGCACCCTGGAGCAGGCCGCTGCGCTGGCCGCCGCCAACAAGCGTGTGTCCAACATTCTGGCCAAGGTGGAAGGTGAATTGCCGAGCAGCATCAATGCTGCATTGCTGAGCGAAGCCGCTGAAAAGGCGCTGGCCGACAAGCTTGCCGAAGTCACACCTGTGATTGCCCCGCTGTTTGCTGCCGGTAACTACCAACAGGCGCTGACCGAACTGGCTGCCCTGCGTGAGAGCGTGGATCAGTTCTTCGAAGACGTGATGGTAATGGCCGATGACCAGGCGCTTCGTAACAACCGTCTGGCACTGCTTGGTAACCTGCGTGACCAGTTCCTGCACGTCGCCGACATTTCTCTGCTTCAGTAATGCAGCAGTAGCAAATGCTCGTTAAGAAAAACGCGCCTCAGGGCGCGTTTTTTTATGCCTAAAATTCTTTCTCAACGGGTAAAGAGGATGAGTTTTTCGTGCAGGGGATCAAAGGTTTTCCTGTCCATGCCTATGCGTACCAGCAAATCGTTCAGCTGTGCCTCTTTAAGCCTGGCTGCCTGCCACAACATGGAACACTCACTGATATAGTTAGCTGTCCAGATAGCTTTTGGCAGGGGTTCTGTGGGCATATTGTCTGGATTTGCCAATGCTGCTAGAGAACGGGAAAATAACGGTGGCAGCTGCCAGGATCGTGCCAATACAGCACTTAAAATCAATGACTTGGATGTCATAACCTGACGAAACAACCATGATCTTGGCTGTTCCCCGGGTTCAGCTTTGGCGAAGGCTTCCAGCAACATCTGAAAAATCGCTATCTTACCCACATCGTGAATAAGCCCCAGCATAAAGGCGGTATCCTGATCCTCTTTGGCCAACTCGGCGGCCAGATAGGCAACCTGAAGCGAATGCCGCCATACCTCAGCGCCGAATCGACGGTAATAAATTGGCTTTATTTCAACAACTTCCCTAACTTTCACTGCACTCACGAAACGCCTGAGCTGTTCGCGCCCCAGAATTACCACCGCCTGCTGTAAGCTGGTTATATCCTTGGCGCCCCGATGAAATGCGGGCGCATTACACAGCTGGATCACCTCTGCACTGAGCACCGGGTCACGCTTGATTAGCGCTATCACCTCATCAGTGTCGACCTCCGGATTGGCAAGCTGTTTATCCAATTCAATCAAATCGTGGGGCAGTTTGAAAACCTTTTCGGCAATCACCTTGGGGTCGGCCAGTGCAGACTCCACGTTGCCGATCAGCCGCTTTTCAAGGTTATTGGCAATGCCGCCGGTATCTTTATGACTGGTTGCAAACAGCAGGCTGTAAAAGAGTGCCTCCACATCCACGGTAGGTGCAGCAACCGTATCGGTATCGTTGGGGCTTGAAGATATCTTCTCGGCAACCCGGTTTTGGGCCTTAGCGGCTATACCTTCGCCGGAAAGGCTGCGGGGACGCTCCACCACTGTATTGTCACGAATATTGAAAAGCTTGCTGAAAAGCCGCATTAAGGAAAGTTTCCTTCCAATGAAAAACCCGATTTATCAGGCAGGTTATGGCAGAAGTTCAAGATTAAATACTAGGCTTTCAGTCAGAAATTGCCAGCCCTGTTCGTCACAGATACGTGACGGCAACCCAGGATAGTGCAGCTGAACCCCAACTTAACAAACCCCAAATAAAACAACATTTATGGATCAATTTATTGACACTGGTGGGGGCTTTTTTTAGGTTCAGAAGATGTTTGGCTTAAGGAATATCCCCCATGCAGTCTCTTTCTCCCCAAATCTCGGTTTTGGGTGAGTATCAGGTATTCCTTGGCTTGCCGCTTTCGTCAGACCCCGAGGTTTGTCTGCAGATCCAGAGCCGTATCTGGCAGCTGGCCAATAAGTGCCGGGACCGAGACGGCGTGTTGGAAACCGTGCCCGGGATGAACAACCTGACGTTAAGACTGAGTGACAATCAGGACCCCGAGCTGTGGTGTCGCTGGTTAGAGGCGGAGTTTCATCGCACCGCCAGCACTGATATTCATAAAGGACGCGAGCATATTATTCCTGTCAGTTACGGTGGCGAAGCTGGCCCCGACCTGGAATCATTGGCCACCCGGCACGGACTGAATAGCCGGGACATCATTCGTCTCCACACCCAAGGCAATTATCGGGTCCTCTTTATCGGATTCTTACCCGGATTTCCCTACCTAAGTGGCCTGTCAAATACACTGCACACTCCCAGACTGGCCACACCCAGGCAAGCGGTTCCCGCCGGCAGCGTCGGAATAGGTGGTGCTCAAACAGGCATTTATCCCTGCACGGCCCCAGGCGGCTGGCATCTCATAGGTAGAACTCATACGCAGCTATTTGATGCCACCGCCAACTCCCCTTGCCTGCTGTCACCAGGCGACAGAGTGATTTTTGTCGAGAGAGGGCACTATGCTTGAAGTGATGCTGGCAGGCATTCAAACCACGGTGCAGGACCTCGGCCGCAGCGGCGTTGCCCATCTGGGCCTGCCCCGCAGTGGCGCGCTGGACCGTCAGGCTCTGCTGCTCGCCAACCGGTTGCTGGGGAATCCGGATAACACTGCTGGCCTCGAGTTTGCTTTGGGTCAGTCGAGTCTTAGATTTAACCGCGATGCCTGGATTGCACTCACAGGTGCCGACTTCGATGCCCGAATCGATACCAAGCCGGTCTGGAGTGGTTGGCGCAGCCTGATTAAAGCCGGGCAGACACTTAGCCTGCGCGGCCCCAAGGCGGGAATGCGAGCCTATTTGGCGGTGGACGGCGGTATTCAGGTGCCCCTGTTTATGGGCTCGGCCAGCACAGATTTATCCAGTGGTCTGGGCGGTCTTGAAGGACGAGCACTGAGGTCCGGCGACCGACTTGAGCTTGGGCCAGAACGGCCGCTGAAGCATCAGGTAGGCGCTATGCAAAGCCCCTGGGACAATCAGATAAGGGTGTTGCCAGGGCCGCAATATCCCCTGCTCGCCGAAACCTCAATACTCACAGAGTCAACGTGGCAACTGCAGCCAAGCAGCAATCGTATGGGTGCCAGACTCGAGGGGCCAGCGCTGCGCCTGAAGGCGCCTCTGGAGATGGCCTCCCAGGGCGTGTTCCCCGGGGCCATTCAACTGCCGCCATCGGGACAACCCATAGTGCTGTTAAACGATGCGCAAACCACCGGTGGTTATCCAATTGTGGCCACAGTAATTGAGGCCGATCTGTGGAAGCTCGCCCAGGCGCGGCCAGGGCAATCACTGCAATTTGTGTTGGTCGACCGCGCCGAAGCGCTGGCGGCCTGTGAACGCTGGAAACAATATTTTAATCGCCTCGGCCGTGCCCTGGGCAGCGGAGAAGCCCATGGCTAGTCTTCAGTTAAATGCCGATGTGGGCGAAGGTTATCCCTTTGATGCCGAGATACTCGCGCTGGTGGATGCCGCCAATATTGCCTGTGGCGGTCATGCCGGCGACTCAAACAGCATGCGCGCCACGGTGAAGCTTGCCATGGAAAACGGCTGCCTGATTGGCGCCCATCCGTCATTCCCCGACAGAGCCAACTTTGGCCGCTTGCCGATGAACATGGATGCCACCGAGCTGACCACCAGCCTTATCGCCCAAATCCAGGCCTTGAAGCAGATTTGCGATGAAGAAGATGCTGCGATGTTTCACGTGAAACCCCATGGCGCCCTCTACAATCAGGCCGCTTTCGACAAAGAGTTGGCCACATACTTTATCGAGGCGATACAGGCCGTCGACTCCGGGCTGGTATTAATGGGGTTGGCGGCGAGCCCACTGCTGCAATGGGCCCGTGAGGCAGGCCTTAAGGTGCAGGCGGAGGCCTTTGCTGACCGCCGCTACGAGGCCGACGCGACTCTGGTATCGAGGCAAAAACCGGGCGCCGTAATCCACAACCAAGCCGAAGCGCTGGCGCAGGTGCTGGAATTAATGTCGGGTAGCATCACCAGTATCGATGGCACTCCACTTAGGTTAAGGGCCGATACCCTGTGCCTGCACGGCGATAATCCCGAAGCGTTGCAGTTTGCCCAACGCATAAGGGTATTGCTGGAGGCGAGCCATGCTGAATGAGCTGCTGGCCCTCAACTACTGGCCGCTGATTGGAATACCCGTGGTGGTGCTGGGCTTCGCATTGAGATTCAACCCCTCGTTGGTTGTTACCCTCGCGGGGCTGATTACCGGCTGGGCCGTGGGTATGGATGCCCTTGCCTTGCTGGAGACCTTTGGCGAGAAGTTTCTCTCCAGCCGCCAGCTGGCGTCTTTTCTGCTGATCCTGCCGGTGATAGCCCTGCTGGAGCGGCACGGACTTAGGGAGCGAGCTAAGGGCTGGATTGCCACGATAAAAAGCGCCACCACGGCGCGCATTTTGTCGCTCTACTTTGTTGTGCGGGAAGCCAGCGCCGCGCTGGGGCTGTTAAGCCTTGGCGGCCACGCCCAAACGGTAAGACCCCTGCTGGCCCCGATGGCCGAAGCCGCTGCCATCAATGCCTACGGGCCACTGCCCAAACCCATACGCGACAAAATCGCCGCCCACGCAGCAGCCTGTGACAACGTGGCCATGTTCTTTGGTGAAGATATCTTTATCGCCTTCGGCGCGGTGCTGCTGATGGATGCCTTCCTCAAAGAAAACGGCATTGCGGGTGTCGAGCCATTACACATAGGCCTGTGGGCCATTCCCACCGCCATAGCGGCGCTCATTATTCATCTGTTCAGGCTCTCAAGGCTGGAAGCAGGCATTCGCCGCGATATCGCCCAATGGCAAGCGAAGGAAGACGCCAATCAACAGGAGGCGCAAGCATGAGCCTTATCAGCATCGACGATATCTACCTGCTGATTGGGCTTGTGGTGGCCATATTGGTGATACTGACCCTGAGAGACAAACAACATCCCAAACGGCTGACCACAGCCTTGTTTTGGGGTCTGTTCGGCAGCCTGTTCCTGTTTGGCGACCTGGCGGTGAATACCCTGGGCACCAAACAGGCGCACCAGATTGCGGGCACCATGGTGATTGGTATCGCCTTACTGGCGGGAATGGGCCGGGTCAGCCTTGGCAATTATCAGGAAACAAGCCCGGCCGAGAAAACGGCCAGCGCCGAGCGACTCGGCAATAAGCTCTTTCTGCCGGCGCTGCTTATCCCCCTGCTAACGGTTGCGGCTACTCTGCTGCTTGCGGGGGTCAGTTTCGGTGAAGTGCTCCTGCTCGACCCCAAACATCAAACCCTGGCGGCGCTGGCGCTGGCATGCGGTGTTGCCCTGCTGGTGGGCTGGCGCCTGACCGGCGATAACCCACTCAAGGCCGTAGCAGAGTCTCGTCGATTGGTGGACAGTATCGGCTGGGCCGCAATTCTGCCACAAATGTTGGCTATGCTGGGTGGCGTGTTTGTGGTGGCGCAAACCGGCGACAGCATCAAGGCGCTGGTCAGTCTGTTTGTTGACCCCAATAATCGATTCGGGCTGGTGGTGATTTACTGTGTGGGGATGGCACTCTTTACCATGATCATGGGCAATGCCTTTGCCGCCTTCCCGGTAATGACCGCCGGTATCGCCCTGCCGTTTTTGATTGAGGGTCAAGGCGCCAGCCCGGCGCCCCTGATGGCCATTGGCATGTACTCCGGTTATTGTGGCACCCTGATGACACCCATGGCCGCCAATTTCAACATAGTGCCAGCGGCCTTACTCGACCTCGATGACAAGTATCAGGTCATCAAGGTGCAGATACCCACGGCGCTGGCACTGCTGACCACCAACATATTCCTGATGTATTTCATCGTTTTTGACTGAGCGAGCCCATTATGAAACCCGTGCCACTGATTTTGCTCACCGGATTTGAACCCTTTGGCGGCGAGGTGATTAACCCATCCTGGGAGGCGGTAAAAAACCTCGATGGTGAGCTTATCTGTCGCCACAGGATTAAGGCCATCAAGCTGCCCTGCGTGTTCCACGATGCACTCAGGCAACTGACCGAAGCCATCGATTACCACCAGCCAGCCCTGGTGCTGTGTGTTGGCCAAGCAAGCGGACGCAGTGAGCTGACCCTTGAGCGTATTGGCATCAATATCGACGATGCCCGAATTGCCGATAATCGCGGCCAGCAGCCCATCGATGAACCCGTGATAGCCGGTGGCCCGGCGGCCTACTTCGCCACCCTGCCCATCAAGGCCATGGTGCGCGACCTGCGCGAAGCCGGGATCCCTGCGGCCGTGTCTAATACCGCAGGCACCTTTGTCTGCAACCATGTGCTCTATGGCATGCTGCATCAGCTAAGCCAAACCCCAGAATGCCGCGGCGGCTTTTTGCATATTCCGCTGGCACCCGAACAAGCCTCGCGGCTACCGGGCACGCCGTCAATGGCGCTGGAAACCGTTATCCATGGCCTACGGTTGATGCTGGCCACCGCCGTCACCACGGCCAACGACATCCACGAGAGCGCCGGAGTCACCCACTGATGGCCTTCGACGATACCTTTCGCTTGAGCTGTCATGGGGTTATCACCAACGACGAAGGTAAGGTGCTACTGCTCAAGGCAAATTATGGCAACCGCCATTGGGGCCTTCCAGGCGGCGCCCTGGAGCCGGGCGAAACCATACATCAGGCACTGATGCGCGAATGTCTGGAGGAACTCGGGCAGCAAGTCATTATCGACTATCTCAGTGGCGTGTATTTTCACTCGGTCTATAACTCGCAGACCTTCATCTTTCGCGCCCGCCTGACAAGCCCGCATATCATCCTGAGCCCAGAGCACAGTGAATATGGTTTATTCGCCCCAGACAGCCTGTCAGCGGTCCAGCAGCGCCGAATACAAGAGTGTTTCGACTTTAACGGGCAAGTGCAAAGCGCCGCATTTTAGCGACAGCCATGAACATCGGTACTGTTGAAAACGGCAGCCTATCAAAGTAATTTTCTAGTTAACTTATTGAATGGCTTTAAAATGCATGGAGGCATACCGTGATAGTGAAACAATCCTGGCTCCAGAGTGGCGTGTGTTTGATGGCAGGGGTAGCTCTGGGCTATGTTGTCAGCAAACAGCCGACCGCCGCCATAACGGCTTTACAACCGCTCATGCCGCCCGCAGTTGCAGAAAAGCCAAATCCCGCTCAGCCGCCCGCCTCAGTCCAAACGCACACCGATAACACAGGCAGCAGCGACGCGGGTGATAAAAGCACAGAAACGATTGCCGCATTGCAGCTCACCATCGCAGCACTGCAGAGCGAAAATGACTATTTAAAAGAAGCACTCCATAAGGAGGCGGCCGAGACCAAAGCTCTTACGGCAAGTACCGATGCCGCCCAAGACTCTATGCAGAATAATTCGCCCGACAAAAGGGCCGACACAGTGGCGGTTGAGGATGCCGAGCGCTACCTGCCAGCGCCTTTCGCCGCTCTGATGGCAAAACAGCAAGGAATGCTTGCAGAGCTGTTCATCACTCTTCAAACCGAACCCAAAGATGATGATTGGGCCGTGGTAATGGAACAACAGATCAGTGACTTTATCCTGACCCATGCCCAGTCGGGTGACGTGGAAATTCAGGCCATCAACTGTAAAAAGAAGACCTGCGAAATAAGAGGCTTTGAGTTGATACCCAAGGGTTGGGACAAAATCTTTAAAGAAATGGTGGATGAAAGCTGGTGGACATTCAGAAGCACCGCTGCTTCCTATGACAAATCTGCAGAATTCGGCGAATACTTCTACCTGGTGGCATCGGGCGTATAAAAAAGGGAAAGCAGCTGCTTTCCCTTTTTTGTTCCGAAGCGGACGATTAGACGTCGAGGTTGGCCACGTTCAGGGCGTTGGCTTCAATAAAGTCGCGGCGCGGCTCAACCTGGTCACCCATCAAACAAGTAAACAGCTGATCGGCGGCAATGGCGTCTTCAATGGTCACCTGCAGCATACGGCGGCTCTCAGGATCCATGGTGGTTTCCCACAGCTGCTCTGGGTTCATCTCACCCAGCCCCTTATAGCGCTGGATGTAGAGTCCGCGCTTGGACTCGCCCACCAGCCAGTCGAGGGCTTCGATAAAGCTGGTCACTGGCTTCACTTTCTCGCCGCGCTGTACGTAACCACCTTCTTCAATCAGGCCATCGAGTGCGTTGGCCAGGGCGCCCATCTTGCGATAGTCGCTGGATTGGAAGAAGTCATAGCTGAACAGGTACTCGTGGTCGATACCGTGGCGACGCAGGATCACCTTGGGTACGTACACCTGACGCTCCGGATCGTGCTCGGCCACGGCGTTGTAAAGTACGCCGCTGCTTTCACGCTCAACCAGATCGGCCACAAAAGCATCACACCAGGCTTGCACCTTGGCCTGATCCGCCAGCATGTCGTTGCTCAGCACTGGGTGGTAGAGCATACGGTCGGTCAGCACCTCTGGATAACGCAGATCCAGACGGGCGATGATGCCTTCCACTTCACGGTACTGATTCACCAGCTTTTCCAACGGCTCACCGCTCATGCCGGGCGCACCCTGTGATGGGTGAATAGAAGCGCCGTCGAGTGCACCTGTGGTCAAAAACTCGGTCAGGGCCGGATCGTCTTTCAGGTACTGCTCGTGCTTGCCCTTTTTCACCTTGTACAGTGGTGGCTGGGCGATATACACGTAACCGCGCTCAATCAGCTCAGGCATCTGACGGAAGAAGAAGGTCAGCAGCAGGGTACGAATGTGAGAACCGTCCACGTCAGCATCCGTCATGATGATGATGTAGTGGTAACGGGTCTTGTCCGGATCGTACTCGTCGCGGCCGATGCCACAGCCCAGGGCGGTGATAAGGGTCGCCACTTCCTGAGAAGACAGCATCTTGTCGAAACGGGCTTTTTCTACGTTAAGGATTTTACCCTTCAGTGGCAGAATCGCCTGATTTTTACGGTTTCGGCCTTGTTTGGCAGAGCCACCGGCCGAATCACCCTCCACTATGTAGATTTCGGAGAGTCCGGGATCTTTTTCCTGACAGTCAGCCAACTTACCTGGCAGACCACCCAGGTCCAACGCGCCTTTACGGCGGGTCATTTCACGAGCCTTACGGGCCGCTTCACGGGCACGGGCCGCATCGATGATCTTGCCCACAATCAGTTTGGCGTCTGTGGGGTTTTCCAGCAGGTAATCACCCAGCTTTTCACCCATGGTCTGCTCAACAGCCGACTTCACTTCACTGGAAACCAGCTTGTCTTTTGTTTGGGAGCTGAACTTGGGATCTGGCACCTTCACCGAAATGACAGCGGTCAAACCTTCACGGGCATCATCACCGGTGGCATTGGTTTTGTTCTTCTTGTTGTAACCCTCAGCTTCCATGTAGTTGTTGAGGTTACGGGTCAGCGCGCCACGGAAACCGGCCAGGTGGGTACCACCGTCACGCTGGGGAATGTTGTTGGTAAAGCAGTAGATGTTTTCCTGGAAACCATCGTTCCACTGCATGGCCACTTCCACGGTAATACCGTCTTCGCGCTCCTGGGCGAAGTGGAAGATGTCCTTGTTTACCGGAGTCTTGTTGCGGTTCAGGTACTCAACGAAAGCACTGATACCACCTTCATACTTGAAGAATTCGTCTTTGTTGTCGCGCTCGTCAACCAAACGAATACCTACGCCAGAGTTCAGGAACGACAGCTCGCGAACGCGCTTGGCGAGAATATCGAAATGGAACAGGGTGTCGGAGAAGGTTTCTTCGCTTGGCCAAAAACGTACTTCGGTACCGGTTTTGGTGGCATCACCAACAACCTTGATTGGCGCGTCAGGCACACCATGGGTATAAAACTGCTCGTGTACCTTGCCTTCACGGCGAATGGTCAGCTGCAGCTTTTTGGACAGGGCGTTTACCACTGACACACCCACACCGTGCAGACCACCAGACACCTTATAGGAGTTGTCGTCGAACTTACCACCGGCGTGCAGTACCGTCATGATCACTTCTGCGGCAGACACCCCTTCTTCAGGGTGAATGGCTACCGGAATACCACGGCCATCGTCTTTTACCGAGACTGAACCATCCACATGGATGGTGATGGTGATTTCGCTGCAATGCCCGGCCAGGGCTTCGTCGATAGAGTTGTCGACGACCTCAAACACCATGTGATGCAGACCTGTGCCATCGTCGGTGTCACCGATATACATCCCGGGTCTTTTGCGTACTGCATCAAGGCCTTTAAGTACCTTAATACTCGACGAATCGTAAGTATTCTCTGACATATTTCTCTCTCGTCGGTTATGGAAGGGTGCATCTTCCCGTCAACATACCGGGAGGACTCTGGGGATAACCTCTCCCCGGGGCCTGCCCCTTCCTTATTTAGTCTGTGTTACCCGGCCGGCCTGTACATGAAACATCCTGTCGGGGGGCACAGGCAAAGAATCCACAATGGCTGAAGGTTCGATGGCGGTGACAAACAATTGCGCCCCCGTCTCTATCAGTTCCTTCAGCAACAACTGCCTGTGCTTGGCATCCAACTCGGAGGGCAGATCGTCCACCAAATAGATGCTGTGTTTATCGATTTGTTGCTTGAGCAACTTGCCCTGGGCAATGCGCAAGGCACACACCAATAGTTTCAGTTGGCCGCGGGACAGCGCATCCTGTGCGGGCAAATTACCAACCCGCAATCTGAGGTCTGCCTTATGGGGTCCGCTGACCGTATGACCTATGGCCAAATCCCGCGCATACTGGGTCTGGAGCAACTCGGCAAAGTCGGTCTTGCTGTCCCAGCCACGGGTGAAAGAAACCCGGATATCCACATCGGGTAAAAACTCCCCGATTATACCCTTAAGCACGCCATTTAACGAGCCTACATAATCGTTTCTTATCGCTGTGACTTCAAGGGCATAGCGAATTAATTCCTTATCCCAGAAAGCGATGTGTTCGTAACTAGCTCCATCTCTAAGCAGCTGATTTCTTTGCTTTAAAATTCTGCGTGTATTCATCCATGCCAGATGAAACTGTTTGGAGGCATGGAAGGCGCCCCAATCGATAAATTGACGCCGCGCCGAAGGGCCCTCAAACAGCAGTGAAAAGCTCTCGGGAGTGATCACCTGAATGGGTAAAGCTTCCGCCAATTGCGACAGTCGCTTAACCTTTTCGCCGTCGATTTTGACTTCGGTATCGCCACTGCGATGCCGCCGCAGACCGATACGACTGTCTCCGGCCTGCCCTTGGGCTACCGCAAACAGCGTCAGACTGTCGGCATCGTTCTGGATAACCCGCTGGGACAAATGACTTCGGAACGAGCGGCCCATGCCCAAAAAGTAAATAGCTTCGAGGATACTGGTTTTTCCGCTGCCGTTATGGCCATAAATAAGATTCAGCCCGGCGCCTGGGGCAAGCTGGGCTGAATCAATATTGCGAAATGCGTCGATGGAGAGACGACTGAGGCTCATACCAACAAAGACTCGTCAACGACGGTCTTAGAGCCTCATTGGCATGACCACGTACATGGAGTCTTCTTCCACGTGGTTTTCAATCAGGGCACTGGAGTTACTGTCGATGAGGGTGACACGCACTTCATCGGAGCGCAGGCTGTTGAGCACATCCAGCAAATAGGAGACGTTAAAGCCTATTTCGAGGGTGGTGGAGTTGTAATCCACGTCGATGATTTCTTCGGCTTCTTCCTGCTCGGGGTTGTTGGCGGTGATTTTAAGCAAGCTATCTTCCAGCAGGATACGCACGCCACGGAATTTTTCGTTCGACAGAATCGACGCCCGCAGCAGTGCCTGTTTGAGCTGGTTACGACTGGCTATCACTATCTTGTCACCGCCCTTGGGCAGCACCCGACGATAGTCGGGGAAGCGACCGTCCACCAGCTTACTGGTGAATACGGCTGTGGCAGTGGTAGCACGAATAGCGCTCTCACCGATGGCCAGGGTGATGTCCTGATCTTCTGCATCGAGCAGGCGCGACAGTTCCACCACACCCTTACGGGGTACAATCACCTGCTTCTCAGGCAATGAGGCTTCAATCATGCGATGGCTCAGCGCCAGACGATGACCGTCGGTTGCCACGGCACGCAGTACATTACCCTCAGTCTCAATCAACAGGCCGTTAAGGTAGTAACGCACATCCTGGTTTGCCATGGAAAACTGAGTGGAGTCGATAAGCGACTTGAGGGTGCCCTGCTTTAGGGTAAATTCGATGTCCGGGCGGAATGCCTCGACATTGGGGTATTCTTCGGCTGGCAGGGTTGCCAGAGAGAAACGGCTGCGACCGCAGCGCAGCAACCATTTGTTTTCCTGCTGCTCGACCTTGATTTCGGTCTGCTCTGGCAGGGACTTGACGATATCCAGTAACTTCTTGGCGGGCACTGTGGTGCGGCCTTCCTGAACATCACCGTGAACCGTGGCTTCACCCACGAGTTCCACTTCCAGGTCGGTGCCGGTCATCTTAAGTGAGTGACCACTTACTTCCACTAAAAGATTCGCCAGAATAGGCAGATTATGCCGTCTTTCCACCGCTCCGCTTACCAGCTGCAACGGTTTTAACAGCGCATCCCTATCAATAGAAAATTTCATCGTGTCCAATCCCTGTCTTTTAGGAAGATAAGGTACGAATCAGGTTGGCGTAATCTTCTTTAATATCGTGGCTCTCTTCGCGCAGCTGGGCGATCTTGCGACAGGCGTGCAGCACAGTCGTGTGGTCGCGGCCACCAAAGGCATCGCCAATCTCGGGCAAACTTTGGTTGGTCAGCTCTTTGGAGAGGGCCATGGCCATTTGTCTTGGGCGTGCCACACTGCGGGAACGACGCTTTGACAACATGTCAGCCATTTTGATTTTGTAGTATTCGGCCACCGTCTTCTGAATGTTGTCTATAGTGACCAATTTTTCCTGCAGAGCCAAGAGGTCACGCAGTGCTTCGCGCACAAAATCGATAGTGATGGGCCGACCGGTGAAATTCGCGTTGGCAATAACCCGGTTCAGGGCGCCTTCCAGCTCACGCACGTTGGAACGCAAACGCTTGGCAATAAAAAAAGCCACTTCATCGGGCAGGTTGATGCCGCTCTCCTGGGCCTTGCGCATCAAAATTGCTACCCGGGTTTCCAATTCAGGCGGCTCAATGGCAACCGTTAAGCCCCAGCCGAAGCGGGACTTGAGCCTGTCTTCTACCCCATCGATTTCTTTTGGATAGCGATCCGACGTCAGGATGATCTGATGATTGCCTTCCAGCAGCGCGTTGAAGGTGTGGAAAAATTCTTCCTGGGATCTGTCTTTGTTGGCAAAAAATTGGATGTCATCGATAAAGAGCGCATCGACACTGCGGTAATAACGCTTGAACTCTTCGATGGCATTGTTTTGCAGCGCCTTGACCATGTCCTGCACAAAGCGCTCGGAATGCATGTACACCACTTTGGCATTGGGATTGTTTTTAATAATGCCATTGCCCACTGCGTGCAGCAGGTGGGTTTTACCCAGACCGGTACCACCATACAAAAACAGCGGGTTATAAGCGCCGCCTGGATTTTCAGCCACTTGCAATGCCGCAGCCTTACCCAACTGGTTCGATTTACCTTCTACAAAGTTGTCAAACTGATAGGTGGGATTGATGTTACTGCGATGATTGCTGACAGCAGGTTCAGGCTGGCTGACGAAGCTGTTGCCTGGCTTGGGCTGAGGCGCAGCGGCCTTAACAGGGGCAGGAGCCTGAGCTTGAGGTTTGGCAGAGGGACGACTGCCGATATCAAAGCGCAGTTTTGGGGCATTATCCCCCATTTGCTCGGTAAAAAATTGGTTGATGGAATTGATGTACTTGTCGCGCACCCAATCCAACACGAAGCGGTTTGGCGCATAAAGCACCAGGGTGTCACCTTCCATTTCGGCCTGTAACGGTCTGATCCACATGCTGAATTGCTGTGCAGAAAGCTCATCCTGCAGCCTGCCGATACACTGTTGCCAAAGTGAAACCGCCAC